>JBGTIC010000042.1:0-12315 GCA_041745895.1 Gammaproteobacteria bacterium | reverse complement strand
GGGCGCGGGCGGAGCGGCCCTGTCGCACGCCGCGAGCACCAGCAGCAGCGATACGGTGGCGAAGATGCGCAGGAACAGGGATGGGCGCGGTGGCATCTGGTCAGGTCTCCCGCAGTCGTCAGTCCGCGACGAGTTCGATCTCGTCAAAATTGATTACGCCGAAGGTGTTGCGATAGTTGCGCACGCGTGCGGCGACGGCATCGTAACCCACAACTTCGTAGACCGGCAGCGACGGCACCGCCGCATGGTAGGCCTCCAGCAGATCACGCATCAGCTGCTGGCGCTGCGCGGTATCGAAAGTGCTGCGCACCTGCTCGATCAGCGGCACGAGTGTTTCGTCGCAATACCACGGCTGCGCCCACAGGCAGGAGTGCATGCGAAACGGCCGCCAGCCATCGAGGAACGGGGCGGAACCATAGTCCATGCCAAACGCGTGTCCGGTCCAGTCACCGGTGAAGATGTTTCGCAGCAGCACCTGGGTGGGCATGATGCGCAACTCGAGTGTGACGCCGATCTTGCGCAACTCTGCTGCGAGTTGCTGATAGACGGCCGAGTCGTTGGCGCCGGCGCCGATGACCACCTGGGCGGCGAACGTGAAGCCGTTCGGATAGCCGGCCTGCGCGAGCAGGTCACGCGCAGCCTCCGGGTCGTAGGGGTAAGCGGACAGGCCCGGGTGATAGCCAAAGGCGTGCCGCGAAGCATGCTGGGTGGCCACCTCGGTGGTGCCATGAAAAAGCTCGCGGACGATCTGGTCTCGATCCACCGCCATATTGAGCGCGAGGCGCACGCGAGGATCCGTCAGCGGCGAGGGCCGGGTGGTGATGAACGACAGCCCGAGAATCGAGCCCGCGGGTCTGGGGATCAATTGCGCGCCGGCAGCGCGCACCGCTGCACCGTCGTCGGGGCTGAGCTGCATCGCCACGTCCAGAGCCCCCGACTGCATGCCTTGCACCCGCGAGGGGGCATCGGGCAGCTCGAGGAACACCAGGCGGTCGACGCGCGGCGGGCGCCAGCTGCCCGTCCAGGCACGCATCTCCACCCGCGTGTCGCCCCACTGCTCGACCTGAAACGGCCCGGTACCGATCGGCCGACGCGCAAATCCCGCGGGCCCCACCTCCCGCCAATACCGCGGGGGCACCATGCGCACCACCGACATCAGGCGCGGAAACATGCTGTCCGGCGTGTGCGTGCGAATCTCCACCGTGTGGGCGTCCAGGGCGCGCACCGAGGCCACATTGGCCGTCTCGTTGGCGACCATCATGGCGCGGGCCTCTGGGCCTCTAAGCCACTCCAGCGTACTGACCACGACATCGGCGTCGAACGGTTCGCCGTTGGAGAAACTCACCCCCTGGCGCAGCTCGAAGCGCCAGGTGGTCTCATCGATCGACTGCCACGCGACGGCCAGCTTCGGCTGCAGTTCGCCATCCGCGCCCATGACCGTCAGGGGTTCCAGCACGGCCGGCCAGACGAAAATCGCCGGCAGATTGGTTTGCGAGTGGGGATTGCCCATGCCCGGCGGGAACGCATAGACCGCCACGCGCAAGGTGCGCTCCCCGGCACTCGCCGTTACCGCCAGGGCCAGGCAAAGCAGGGAGGCGACCAGCGCGCCGGGTGAGTGCCGTATAAGCATGTCGGGCGAGAGTCTAGCGTGGATTTGCGCGGCTGCGCGCGGCGGATCTGTGATCGCAGGCACCTTCCAGCGGCCGAACCTGCGTTCTAATGGGCTCCCGCTTACGTTAACATTAGGGGTTTGCAACCCGACACACGGACGGGTCCGTTGCGGCGCGTCAATGGTTGCAGCAGAGTCCGCCAGCCCACAGCAGGATCCAATGAGCGCTTCCCTGAAGGACCAATACGACACCTCGCCGCTCTATGGCGGCAACGCCGCCTACATCGAGCAACTCTACGAAGCCTATCTCGACGATCCGAAATCGGTCGAAAAGCCCTGGCGGGACTACTTTCGCAAGCTCGGCCGTGGCGGGCGCGGGCACGAAGTCGCCCATGGCCCGATCGTCGAACAGCTGCGCCAGGGCAAGCGCCGCGCCGGGCCCGGCAGTGGCAACGGCGTCACCTACGCCGCCGCTGCGTCCGACCAGAAGCAGGCGGCTGTCTCGAGGCTGATCCAGGTCTACAGCCTGCGCGGTCACCAGATTGCCGATCTCGACCCGCTGGGCCTGTGGGACCGGCATGTGCCGGCGGTCCTGCGGCTGGATTTCCTGGGTCTCGACGATCAGGACATGGATACGCTGTTCTACACCGGCGGGCTCGCCGGCACCGGTACCCAGCGTATGAAGCTGCGTGAAATCCTCGAGCTGCTCAAGCGCATCTACTGCGGCAAGATCGGTGCGGACTTCGCACACATCTCGCGCGCCCGCGAGCGTCTGTGGATCCGCGAACGCTTCGAGAAGGGCATGATGGTCTCCGGCGGCCTGACCGACGAGGAAAAGCGCTTCATCTTCCAGCGACTCACCGCCGCTGAAGGCATCGAGCGCTACCTGCACACCCGTTATGTCGGCCAGAAGCGTTTCTCGCTGGAAGGCGGCGAGACCCTGATACCGATGCTCGATGACCTGGTGCAGCAGGCCGGCGCCGTCGGCTTCCAGGAGATCGTCATCGGCATGGCGCATCGCGGACGCATCAACGTGCTGGTCAATTCGCTGGGCAAGTCGCCGGAGACGCTGTTTTCCGAGTTCGAAGGCGTCTACGACTTCGCCAAGCTGCGCGGGTCCGGCGACGTCAAGTATCACATGGGGTTTTCGGCGGATATCCGCACGCCCGGCGGCAACGTCCATCTGGCGCTGGCGTTCAACCCCTCACACCTGGAGATCGTCAATCCGGTGGTCGAAGGGTCGATCCGCGCGCGCCAGCAGCGCCGCGGCGACGTCAACGGCAGCACCGCACTGCCCTTGCTCATCCACGGCGACGCCGCCTTCGCAGGTCAGGGCGTGGTCATGGAGACGCTGCAGATGTCCCAGGCGCGCGGTTTTGCCAACGGCGGCACCGTTCACATCATCATCAACAACCAGATCGGTTTCACGACGAGTCATCCGCAGGATGCGCGCTCCACGCCGTACTGCTCGGATGTTGCCAAGATGGTCGAAGCACCGGTGTTCCACGTCAACGGCGATGATCCGGAGGCTGCGGTGTTTGCCACGCGCCTGGCGCTCGAGTACCGGCAGGTGTTTCGCAAGGACGTCGTCATCGATCTGATCTGCTATCGCCGTCACGGCCACAACGAAGCCGACGAACCCGCCGCCACCCAGCCGACCATGTACCAGGTGATCCGCAAACAACCCTCGACCCGCACGCTGTACGCACAGCGCCTGGTCGAGGCCGGGGTGTTCAGCGAACAGGAAGTCACGGAGCTGGCAGATGAGTATCGCGACGGCATGGATGCCGGGCGAACGATGAACCCCAATGCACTGGGGATGATCGGCAACAAGTACACGGTCGACTGGTCGCGCTACATGGAGGCCGAGCTCACCGATTCGGTCGACACCACCATCCCGAAAAAAGCCGTCAAACAGTTTGGCAAACTGATCACCACGCTGCCTGATGGCTTCAAGCTGCATCCACGCGTCGAGCGCATCATCCAGGATCGGCGCAAGATGGCCTCCGGTGAGCTGGACATGGACTGGGGCTTTGCCGAGACCATGGCCTATGCGTCGTTGCTGAAGGAAAACTTTGACGTTCGCCTGACCGGTCAGGACAGCGGACGCGGCACCTTCTTCCATCGTCATGCCGTGCTGCACAACCAGTCCGATGGCAGCCAGCACGTGCCGCTCGAGCACGTCGCCGATCGCGCCAACGCATTTACCGTCACCGATTCGCTGCTCTCGGAAGAAGCCGTGATGGGCTTCGAGTACGGTTACAGCACGACCACGCCCGACTGCCTGGTGATCTGGGAGGGTCAGTTCGGCGATTTCTGCAATGGTGCGCAGGTGGTCATCGATCAGTTCATCAGTTCAGGCGAGTCCAAGTGGGCGCGCCTGTGCGGCATGGTGCTGTTCCTGCCGCATGGCTATGAAGGCCAGGGGCCCGAGCACTCCTCGGCGCGTCTGGAGCGATTTTTGCAGCTGTGCGCTGAGCACAACATGCAGGTCTGCGTGCCCTCCACACCGGCGCAGATGTTCCACATGCTGCGTCGACAGATGATCCGTCGGCTGCGCAAGCCGCTGGTCGTCATGACGCCGAAGAGCCTGCTGCGCCATCGCCTGTCCGTCTCGCCGCTGGAAGCACTGAGCAAGGGCGGCTTTCACGAGATCATCGGCGAGGAGGATCCGCTTGAGGCCAAGCGCGTACGTCGCGTCGTGTTCTGCAGCGGCAAGGTTTACTACGACCTGCTCGAGGCGCGGCGCGGCGGCAGCATGGACGATGTCGCGCTGGTGCGGATCGAACAGCTCTATCCGTTCCCGATCGAGGAGTACGCCAGGGTCGTCGCCGGCTACCCTGACGCGGATGACATCGTGTGGTGTCAGGAAGAACCGCAGAACCAGGGGGCCTGGTACCAGATCCGCCATCGTCTGCAGGAGCCGCTCGAGGGCAGGCATCGTCTGCACTATGCGGGCCGACCGGGCGCTGCGGCGCCGGCGTCGGGTATCTATCAACTGCACGTGAAGCAGCAGGAGGCGCTGGTCGAGACCGCGCTGGGCATCAGGGAAATGGAAGTTTCCCTGGATATCAAGAATGAAGCAGTCAGGAAGAAAGCATGAGCATCGAAGTCAAAGTGCCGCAGTTGCCGGAGTCGGTCTCCGACGCGACCCTGGTGGCCTGGCACAAGAGCGAGGGTGACAGCGTCAGCCGAGACGAGAATCTCGTCGACCTGGAAACTGACAAGGTCGTGCTTGAAGTGCCGGCCGCGCGGTCGGGCAGGATCACGAAGATTCTTGTGAAGGACGGTACCACCGTCACCACCGGTGATGTGCTTGCGATCATCGAGGAAGGCGAGGGCGCCGAAGATGCTCCCGCGGCCAGGGACGTCTCTGAAAAGGACTCCGGCGATGCCAGAGCAGCGGGTGCCACCAAGGGCAAGTCCGCGATTGCGCGTACCGAGAAGGGCGATGATACGGGTGGCGCTGGCGACGACGACACAGCGCCTGAGTCCGGCGACACCGGTGAACGCTCCAGCGCTGCGGCCAAGCTCAGCCCGGCAGTACGCCGCCTGGTCGAGGAGAACGATCTCGACATCAATGACATCTCCGGCAGTGGCAGGGATGGTCGCATCACCAAAGGTGACGTGCTCGACCATCTGGAGCGCCACGATACGGGCGATGCGGAAGCTGGCGGCGACCCTCCGGCCGCAGCTGCGTCCGCAGCGTCAGGCAGAAACGACCGTCGCGTGCCGATGACCCGGCTGCGCAGCCGCATTGCCGAGCGCCTGGTGCAGGCCCAGCAGACCGCGGCCATGCTCACCACATTCAACGAGATCGATCTCACGGAAGTGATGGCGCTGCGCCAGCGACACAAGGAGGCTTTCGAGAAGGCCCATGGCGTGAAGCTCGGCTTCATGTCCTTCTTTCTGCGCGCCAGTGTCGAGGCGCTGCAGCGCTTCCCCGCAGTCAATGCCTCGATCGAGGGCAGCGACATCGTCTACCACGACTACTATGACATCGGCATCGCCGTGTCGACGGATCGCGGTCTGATCGTGCCGGTGCTGCGTGATGCCGGCGAGCTTGCGTTCGCCGAGATCGAGAAGGCGGTCGCGGGTTTTGGCGCACGCGCACGCGATGGCCAGCTGACGATGGAGGAGCTCACGGGCGGTACGTTCACGATCACCAACGGCGGCGTGTTCGGCTCGCTGATGTCCACCCCGATCCTCAATCCGCCGCAAAGCGCCATCCTGGGGATGCACACGATCCAGGAACGCCCGATGGTCGTCAACGGCGAGATCCTCGCACGTCCGATGATGTACGTCGCGCTCACATACGACCATCGCATCATCGACGGACGTGAAGCGGTGCAGTTCCTGGTCAACATCAAGAACTCGCTGGAAGACCCCGCCCGACTGCTGCTTGGAATCTGATCAACGATGAAGAAATCCTATGACGTGATCGTCATCGGCGGCGGTCCCGCCGGTTATCCGGCGGCCATCCGTGCCGCACAGCACGGCATGAGTGCCGCCTGCATCGACGACTGGCAGAACTTCGACGGCAGCCGCAGTTTCGGTGGCACCTGCCTGAATGCCGGCTGTATCCCGTCCAAGGCGATGCTGGAGTCTTCGGAGCTGGTGCACCGTGCCCATGAGGAGTTCGCTACGCACGGTATCAAGCTCAGTGGCGTGGAGGTCGATCTTGCCACCATGCAGAAGCGCCGCGCGGGCATCGTCAAGCAGCTCACCGGCGGCATCGAGATGCTGCTGAAGTCCAACAAGGTGGATGGTCTGAAGGGTCGCGGCAAGCTGCTCAAGGGCAATCGTGTCGAGTTCACCGATGCCGACGGCAAAAGCCACGAGCTCGAAGCCAAACACGTGATCCTGGCAACCGGCTCCACGCCCATCGAACTGCCCTCAATGCCGTTCGACGGTGAACGCATCATCGACTCATGGAATGCACTGGAACTTGCCGAGGTGCCGAAGCGCCTGGGCGTGATTGGCGGTGGTGTGATAGGGCTGGAACTTGGCAGCGTGTGGCGCAGGCTGGGCGCGGAGGTCACCGTGCTCGAGGCCATGGATGATTTCCTGTTCGCAGCCGATGCCGCGATCGCCCGCGAGGCGAAGAAGCAGTTCACCGGCCAGGGCATCGACATCCGCCTGGGTGCGCGCGTGAGTGGCGCCAAGGTCAACAAGAAGGGTGTGACGCTGACTTACGAGGACGGCAAGGGCGAGCAGTCCCTGGAGGTCGACACGGTCATCGTCTGTGTGGGCCGCCGGCCCTACACAGAAAATCTGTTCGGTGAGGGCGTAGAGATTCGCACCGACAAGCGCGGCTTCATCGAGGTGGACGAACATTGCCGCACGGCCGTTGAGGGCGTCTGGGCGGTGGGTGATGTCGTGCGCGGCCCGATGCTGGCGCACAAGGGCACCGAGGAAGGCGTGATGGTCGCTGACCTGATCGCAGGTGAGTTCGCCGAGGTCAACTACGATGTGATTCCTTCGGTCATCTACACCGCCCCGGAGATCGCCTGGGTGGGCAAGACCGAAGCGCAGCTCAAGGAAGCCGGCGTGAGCTACAAGGTCGGGCAGGTGCCCTTCGGACCCAACGGCCGCGCCAAGGCGATGGAACAGACCGCAGGCTTCGTCAAGATCCTCGCCGACAAGGCCAGCGACGAGATTCTTGGCGTACATGTCATCGGCCCGATGGCCGGTGAGCTCATCGCTGAAGCCGTGCTTGCGATGGAATACCGGGCAAGCACCGAGGACCTGCAGCGTACGGTGCATGCGCATCCGACGCTGGCCGAAGTGTTGCATGAGGCGGCATTGGCTGCGGATGGGAAGGCGATCCACGCGGTTAACAAGTAGCTTCAGCGGGGGAGGTACGGGCTGGGCAGTGGCAGGCTGGGGCGGAGTTAGTTTCCGGCGGGTGCGTGCGTGGCTCGGCGCGCTCATAGCCGAGCAACCAGCACCTTCGTCATCGTATCTCGATTGAGATTTGAGCAATAAAGAATATATAAAACATTGCCTTAAGTGTTACTGACTGGCACAATACTGTATACCTATACAGTTCTGCGTGAGGTGCTCTCATGACTGTGCCGACCGTCTGGTACGGTGAGCCTGATCTCCCTGATGATGCCCACCGCGAGCGCCTGGAACGGCGCATCACCGAACTTGCAGCCCACGTACATGCCGCCACTGCAAAGCTACTGTCGCTGGTGCGTGCCTACGACGAACGCGCCGGCTGGGCGGGTACGGGGGCGAAGTCCTGCGCCCACTGGTTGAACTGGAGCTGCGGCATTTCCTTGGGCGTGGCCCGCGAGAAAGTGCGCGTGGCGCACGCGTTGGCTGGCATGCCGTTGGTCCGTGAGCGCTTCGATCACGGCGACTTGTCCTACTCGCAGGTGCGTGCGCTTTCCCGGGTGGTCACCCCCGAGAATGAGGAACAGCTGTTGCACTGGGCACAGCGCTCCACTGCCGCCCAGCTGGAGCGCATCGTCAGCGCCATGCGCAGATGTGGCGGTGATGTCAGTGCGTCGGCCCAGTCGTGCCTGTCAGCGGCGTCTGCTGTGCCCGAGCGAAAGCTCGATACCTGGTATGACGATGACGGCGCACTGAACCTTCGCGCCAGCCTGCCCGCCGATGAAGGCGCGGTGTTGATGAAAGCCCTTGAGATCGCCCGCGAGCAGCTATGGCGTCAGGCCCGACAGGCCAGCCCGCAGGAGGCGGCCACCCACCCGCTGGCGCGGTGGGAGGATAACGTCTGTGCAGATACCGGTGACATCCTGGCTGAAGCAGAAGTGGAACCCTTCGGTGGGTTGGATGAAGCAACCGACCTGAATGAGAATGATTCCATAAACGACTCCGCGGAGTTGCCGAACGACTTCGTTGAAGCGCCTCTACCCGAAGGCCCTGCGCTGCGGGCCATGGCGCTTTGTGCACTGGCGCGTAGCTTTATCAATGCACAGGCACAGAGTGATTCAGATAACCAGATATCATGGCTTAACCAGGCATCAACCCTGCCAGTGATCCCAAGGCCTCTTGGCGAACACTTCCAGGTCCACGTGCATCTCGACCTGCGTCAGCTGCGCCCGGAACACAAAGACCCGCTGCCGGCCCACGCTTCCCACGCCCACGATTGCCCGCTATCGGAGAAAACCTTAAGACGACTGAGCTGCGATGCGAGCCGCGTGGCGATCGTGCATGGCGAAAAGGGGGAGATCCTCTCGGTAGGGCGGCGCAGCCGCGGCATCCCGCCGGCACTGCGGCGTGCCTTGAGGGCACGAGACCAGGGCTGTCGCTTCCCCGGCTGCAGCGAACACCGCCACGTAGAGGCCCACCATGTAGAACACTGGGCGCAAGGCGGAGACACCGCTTTATCCAATCTGGTGGAGCTGTGCCATCACCATCATCGCCTGGTTCATGAGGGCGGGTTCAGCCTGCGCAACAGCGCCGACGGTGAGGTCACCTTCCTCGATCCGAAAGGACAAGAGATCGCCAATACATGGCCGCGCGCATCACTGCCCGATAGTCCAGTTCAAAAGCTACGGCACCGTCAGCGTCACCTGAACATCGACTGGCGCAGCTGTCGCAGCGGCTGGACCGGCGAGACGCTGAACATCAACGATGCGATCCAAGCCTTGGAAAGTCGCGGGTGGTTGGGGCCGGCGGCGGATGCGGCATCGCCAGATGGGTGAGCCAACAGTGTTGAATCCGAAGATATCGCGGTTCGAAAGTCCATTTTTTCGTTTTCACGGGACTCCGCTTGGTTATATTTTTCGGCGTACTCATGGGCGGCAGTCTTAGTGGCGCACGCCGGAGTCTGAGTGGCGGGGTGGCGGCCGATCGGCATCTCTATCGCGAACTCAAGTAGTTTGCCGAGGTTCGCCCCGAATCAGTCGGCGAGAGATCAACCAGAGCACCAAGGCGACCACGCTGGGAACCCAGATCGTGCCTGTCACGATCCACATAGGGAACAGAAAAATCAGGAAAAGCGGCACTGGCCAGAAAAGAGTGGCACCGACCGTCGTCACCGGAAGCATCGGCATGGGTGCCGGTGCCCATGCCAATGTCCCCAACACCACGAACACAGCCCGCTTCGCAGTCACACTGAAAGTTCTGCGCAGCACAACGAATCGCCAGACCAACACCAGCACAACCGTACCGATCAAGGCGGGCAGGCCGTACCATGGGCCCTGTTCCCGTAACGTGTCTATGAACTTCGCGCGGCGCGCCTGCCGAGTACTGGGCAACTCACCCGCTTCCCACTGGACGAGGCGCCGCTTCTGGGCATCGTCGAGCGGCTCCCGGTCGAATGCAGCCAGCGACTCAACAGGCACGTACCGGGCCGGATGCCGGGTTGTCCGAATATCCAGCGCCTCCACGGGCAGGCCGAGGATCTCTGGAAAGACGGTGTTACGGAGCTCGTAGTATTCGTCCAGTTTCTCCTCAAACGTTTTCGTACGATCACTCAGGGTTACACCTATGCTGACCCAGTCCGGATTACAGGTAACAACCAGATAGATCGCATCGTAATTCCACCAGAACCATCGGCCTCGCTGCCGCCACCAGTCCTTGTACACGACACATGATTCCTCATTCGCGCCGAAGCGAGGATCGCTTTGAGGTTCCCAGCCCAGTGCGGCCAGCGCCACTGAGGCGTCGGCGTGAAACGACCGCGGATCTACCGGCGCATGGATCTCGAAAGACCCCTGAAATATATCGCTCGCTTTGGTACAGCCCATGAGCGCGCTCGCCGCGAGCAGGGTAAAGAGCAATCTTCCGCGGACCCACGGGCTGGCGCTGGCTCGGCTATCCTGGCCGAAGTCACCGAACACCATCTATGCGATCCTCACGGAGCAAAGCAATCACCATTGGCAGCGTACCCGCACACCCTAGAAGATCGACCCCGTCGTCCGAGTCGTCAGCAACTCCAGGGCCCGCGTTCCCGCTAGCGAATTGCCCTTCGGACTCAAGCCCGGCGACCACACTGCAGCCACATACTTGCCTGGCAGCACGGCGACGATTCCCCCACCGACGCCACTCTTGGTCGGCAGCCCCACACGAAACGCAAAATCGCCCGCTTCATCGTAGACACCGCAGGTGAGCATGATGGCGTTGATGCGCTTGACCTGCTCCCCCGAGGCGATGACCTTTCCGTTGACAGCCGTGCCGCCGGTCGCAAGGTACTGGTAGGCGGTGACCAGCTCTTCACAACTCATCGCCAGCGAGCACAGGCGAAAGTACGCCTGCAGGACCCGTTCCACCGGATTGTCGAGATTTCGATAGGCCCTGAGCAGCCAGGCCATGGCACGGTTGCGGTGACCAGTGTCGTTCTCGGCCTCGGCGACCAGCAGGTCATAGTCGATGGTCGGGTCGTCGGCCAGCGCGCGCACCTGGTCGAGGATGAGGTCCTCGCCGGCGTCGGCGTGATTCAAAATCATGTCCATGATCACCAGCGCGCCTGCGTTGATCATCGGATTACGGGGAATGCCGTTTTCCTGCTCCAGTTGGCCCAGTGAATTGAAACCTGCGCCGGAAGGTTCGCGGTTGATCCGCTTCCAGATCCTGTCGCCGTGCAGTTGCATGGCGCGGGTCAGGTTGAAGACCTTGGCGATGCTCTGGATCGAGAATCGCTCGCAAGCCTCGCCGGTACTGAAGGTGGTCCCTTCGATGGTGCGAAGACTCATGCCGAAGTGCAGCAGTGATCTGCCGGCAAGTGGTGGAATGTAATCGGCCACCTTGCCCTGTTTGAGCAGTGGCTGAACTTCCACGCGGATGTCTTCGAGGATTTTCTGGTAGTTCATCGCCTCAGTATAGGCACGACGTGGGCCTGACTGCAGTCGCGGACACTACGCGCGCCGCGCGCTGATCACGCTGGGCACCTGTTCCAGCCGCCTCAGCAGGCGGTCGAGCTGCTCCATGCCGGCCACGGCAATCTCCAGTCTGATCGTCGCGCGCTCACGGCTGCTGTCCGAGCGCGAGCGTGTGCCCTGGATGCTGACTTTCTCATCGGCCAGCAGCGAGCTCAAGTCTCGCAGCAGACCCTGGCGGTCTTCGGCCACCACATCCAACTGCACCACGTAGTCCTGGCGCTCCGGGGCGTCGAGATCCCAGCCGACGTCGACGACGCGCTCAGGATTACGTGTGGCCAGCGCCTGCAGGTTATTGCAATCGCTGCGGTGCACCGACAGCCCCCGTCCCACGGTGATGTAGCCGCGCACATCTTCCGGCGGCACGGGCCGACAGCAATGCGCCAGGTGACTCATCACGTCGCCGATGCCTCGCAGCGTCACTCCGCCGGGCGCGGCGGCGGCAGCGCGGGGTTTACGCCGGGCAGAGGGTGTGACCGGACGATCCTTTCCGGACTCGCGCGCCAGGGCGGTGGCGACCGCACCATGGGTCACATCGCCTGCGCCCACCGCTTGCGAGAGCGCTTCGATATTCTCATAGCCCATCGCCTCGGCGAGGCGCTGCACCGGGAACTCGCGCAGATCCAGGCGCGCCAGTTCGCGCTCGATGGTCGCGCGCCCATCGCGCTGGTTGACGTCCTTGTCCTGCGCGCGGAACCAGGTACGCACCTTGGCGCGGCTGCGTCCGGAGGCCAGATAGCCCAGCTTGGGGCTCAACCAGTCGCGGCTGGGTTTGCCATTGCGCGCCGTGAGGATCTCGACCCGGTCGCCGCTGTCCAGCCGGTGGGTCAGCGGCACCATGCGACCGCTGACCTT
>JBGTIC010000041.1:0-1721 GCA_041745895.1 Gammaproteobacteria bacterium | reverse complement strand
ATGGCGGGCGCGGCGCTGGGCGCACTCGGCCTTGATCTTGCGTGTGTAGGCCTCGCGGTTGTCCTTCGAGGACAGCGCCTGCGCCACGCCCACGGCGCGCGAGGCATCCTTGACATAGACCACCGCGTGGCCATATTCGGGATCGATCTTTACGCTGGTGTGCGCCGGTGAGGTCGTCGCCCCGCCGATCAGCAGCGGCACATCGAAACCCTGGCGCTTCATTTCACGCGCGACATGGACCATCTCGTCCAGCGAGGGCGTGATCAGCCCCGACAGCCCGATCAGGTCGGCCTGCTCGTCCTTCGCGGCCTTCAGGATTTTCTCGCAGGACACCATCACACCGAGGTCGACGACATCGAAATCGTTGCACTGCAAAACCACGCCGACAATATTCTTGCCGATGTCGTGCACATCGCCCTTGACGGTGGCAATCACGATCTTGCCCTTCTTGCGCACCTCGCCGGCCTTCTGGCTGGCCTCGATATAGGGAATCAGGTGCGCCACGGCCTTTTTCATGACCCGCGCGGACTTCACGACCTGCGGCAGGAACATCTTGCCGGCGCCGAACAGGTCGCCGACGACGTTCATGCCGTCCATCAGCGGCCCCTCGATGACCGACAGCGGCTTTTCGGCATTGAGTCGCGCAGCCTCGGTGTCGGCGACGACGTACTCGTCGATGCCGTGCACAAGCGCGTGTGCCAGACGTTTTTCCACCGCCCATTCACGCCAGGACAGATCCGCCTTGCGAACCGTGCCACCGCCACTGTCGCGATACTTCTCGGCCATCGTCAGCAGCCGCTCGGTGCTGTCGTCGCGCCGGTTGAGGATGACGTCCTCGACGGCATCGCGCAGCTCCGCGGGAATATCGTCGTAGACGGCCAGCTGACCGGCATTGACGATACCCATATCCATGCCGGCCTCGATGGCGTGATACAGGAACACCGAGTGCATCGCCTCGCGCACGGCATTGTTGCCGCGAAACGAAAACGACACGTTCGACAAGCCGCCCGAGATCAGCGCATGCGGCAGTTCGGCCCTGATGCGCCGCGTCGCCTCGATGAAAGCCACACCGTAATCGTTGTGCTCCTCGATGCCGGTGGCCACGGCAAAGATGTTCGGATCGAAGATGATGTCCTCGGCCGGAATGCCGGCCACTTCGGTAAGCAACTTGTAGGCCCGCGCGCAGATGTCGACCTTGCGCTCGACAGTCTCGGCCTGGCCGGCCTCATCGAAGGCCATGACCACGACCGCCGCCCCGTACTTGCGCAGCTTGCGCGCCTGCTCGAGGAAACCCGCCTCGCCCTCCTTCATGCTGATGGAGTTGACCACGGCCTTGCCCTGGACGCACTTCAGCCCCGCCTCGATGACTTCCCACTTTGACGAGTCGATCATGACCGGCACTCGCGAGATGTCCGGCTCGGAGCCAAGCAGGTGCAGGAAGCGGCGCATGGCCGCGACCGAGTCGAGCATGCCCTCGTCCATATTCACGTCGATCATCTGCGCGCCGTTCTCGACCTGCTGGCGCGCGACATCCAGGGCTGCGTTGTAGTCATCGGCCTCGATGAGCTTGCGGAACATCGCCGAGCCGGTGACATTGGTGCGCTCACCCACGACGATGAAGTTCGACTCCTTGGTGATGACGAGCGGCTCGAGGCCAGCCAAGCGTGTGCGCGTATCGCTAGGAGGCGCCTTTCGCGGTGCGACGCCGCGCACCACTTCAT
>JBGTIC010000040.1:0-9067 GCA_041745895.1 Gammaproteobacteria bacterium | reverse complement strand
GAGCTCCTCGAGTGGCTGCAGCGCGAGCAGCCCGCGCTGCCGGTGGCGGTCATCACCGCCCACGGCAATGTGGAGGCGGCGGTGCGCGCGCTGAAACTCGGTGCCTTCGACTTCGTCGCCAAACCCATCGATCTCGACCGGCTGCGCAAGCTGGTGCACACGGCGCTGCGCCTGGAGGCCGGCCGGCCGGCGACCGACGACGATGCGCCCGACGACGATATCTCCGGCACCCGCCTGCTGGGCGACTCAGCCCCGATGCACGAGCTGCGGCGCATGATCGCCAAAGTCGCGCGCAGCCAGGCGCCGGTGCACATCTGCGGGGAGTCGGGCACCGGCAAGGAGCTGGTGGCGCGCATGATCCACGAGGCCAGCCCCCGCAGAAGTGGTGCATTCGTGCCGGTGAACTGCGGTGCCGTGCCCGCCGAACTGATGGAGAGCGAGTTCTTCGGGCATCGCAAAGGCAGCTTCACTGGGGCGGTGGCCGATAAGGACGGGCTGTTCCAGAGCGCCGAGGGCGGTACGCTGTTTCTGGACGAGGTGGCCGATCTGCCGCTGCACATGCAGGTGAAGCTGCTGCGCGTGCTGCAGGAGAAATCCATCCGGCCGGTCGGCCAGTCGCGCGAGATGGCCGTGGATGTACGCATCCTCTCGGCCACGCACCGCAACCTGGCCCAGCGGGTACGCGACGGACAGTTCCGCGAGGATCTGTTCTATCGCATCAACGTGATCGAGCTGCGCGTGCCGCCGCTGCGCGAGCGCGCAGATGATGTGCTGGCGCTGGCACGCCACATCCTGGCGCGGCTGGCCCGTGAGATGGACCTGGCTGTGCCGGCACTCACCGAGGCCGCCACCCGCAAGCTCGCCGGCCACGGATTTCCGGGCAATGTGCGCGAGCTGGAGAACGTGCTGGAGCGCGCGCTGACGCTGGCCAGCGGTGCACGGATCGATGCGGGGGACATCCAGTTGAACACCGATCCTGTGGCCGGGGCGTCCGGACCCACGGCAGAGACCGCGCAGGCGGACGGCACACCTCTGGGCTCAGCGCTGGAAGATATGGAGCGCGACGCGATCCGCAAGGCACTCGAGCAGACCCGCTACAACAAGACGGCGGCCGCGAAGCTCCTGGGCATGAGCTTTCGTTCGCTGCGATACCGGATCAAGAAGCTGGGCCTCGACTAAGGCGGCTTCGCCGTGGCGGCGTGGGAACTGACAGAAATTGTCAGTTTGTGACACGAAGCGACAATGATGGCACGCTGCCCTGCCAGTACTGATGTGACGCAGTTCTCAGTGCCGAATTTGCTTCGCTCGCCAGTAGTCAATACGAATCAAACACTTGGATTCGAATATCGCACTTTGGCACGCCCTTTGCTTCGATACTCGGCAACGGCGCAAACACGCTGCCGTGTTTCGACCCACATCACTGGAGTGAATTAACATGAAGAAGGTTCAGAAAGGCTTTACGCTGATCGAACTGATGATCGTTGTCGCGATCATCGGCATTCTGGCCGCGATTGCGATCCCGGCTTATCAGGACTACACGATTCGTGCGCAGGTTTCGGAGGCGATGAGCCTGACCTCTGGTGTGCGTACCGCGGTGTCTGAGTTCCGTCAGACCACTGGCGTTTGGCCGGACGATAACCTTGACGCGGGCGTTGCAGCGTCAAACGAAATCGTCGGCAACTACGTCGATGACGTGGCGGTTGGCGCCGCGAACGGCGTGATCACCGCAACGTTCGGCAACGCCGCCAACCCTGTGATTGCCACGCAAACCCTTACGCTGACCGGCGACGACTCCGTGGCTGGCAGCGTACAGTGGGCCTGCGCTGGCACCGTCGACGCGAAGTACCTGCCCGCCAGCTGCCGGTAAGTACAGCGCTGTCTGAAGAGGAAAATGCCTGATTCGGCCATGCACCAGGTCAGGCTGCAGCACCAGGACGCCCCGTCGCACTGTCGCCGGGGCGTCTTTTTTTTCGGGACACATCGTTTCTTGTGGGATCGCGCATACTCAAGCGAACTCGCTGAAACGTCCGCGAAGGCGCATCATCGGCAGATGGACAGCCCTTTGCAGCCCTTTACGAACGTCAGGAAGGCACAGCGCGTGGTGCGTTCGCGCCTCGCTGGTTTCACCATGATGGAACTGCTGATTGCCGCGGTTGTAGTGCTGCTCGTGACAACGCTACTGCTGTCATTGCTGACCCTGCACGTCATCAGACACCAGGTCGACTCGGCAGCAGCCTCGGTTGCCGGGCTACAGGCACAGATGATCGCGTTCCATGAGCAAACAACGGAATGGCCCTCCAGCCGCACCCAACTCGGGCTGGACGCAGATCCCACTACCTCCCGATCAAGCTATGTGCAAAGCGTCGATCTCGCCGGCCCGCAGCTTGACATCGTCTTCGGGCGTCGGGCCCATCCCCAACTCGCAGGCATGAGGCTTCGCCTGGCAGCCCCAGTGGGGCCTGGAGGCTCTGGGCACTGGCGTTGCATCACCCTGCCACAGCCCTCACTAGTAACCCCGTCGCTCGCTTTCTCGCCCACGAACTTGCCGACGCGCTACTATCCCGAGGCGTGTCGCGAACAGCTTCACCAAACTGACACCGGGGCCTGACCGTCCACCGGTCTGGTGGATCCGAGTATCCAGTCACAATCCCGAGGGATCGTTATTGATCCTTGATCGCTGATCGGGTAATGGTACGGGTTGGATGAATGCGTCAGAATGCCTGCCGCGAATTGACATAATACTGAAGCCTCAGAGATCGTAATGGCCGCACCTGCCACCCGAAACCCGCTCTCCGGACTGCCCAGAAGGCTCGTCCAGGACGGCATCATTTCTGAGGACATGCTCAGCGACGCGCTGGAGGCCGTGCGCGACAAGCCAATGACGCTGGTGGCCCACCTGATTGCCGAGAAACTTGCTGACGCCCGCCAAGTGGCGGTGGCCGCCTCCCACGAGTTCGGCGTACCCCTCCTCGACCTTGACGCGATCGAGGTGGATCTGGACACCGTCAGGCTGGTCGACGACAAGCTGCTCAACAAGCACCGCGTGCTGCCGGTACTTCGCCGCGGCAAGCGGATGTTCGTGGCCGTGTCGGATCCGACCAATCTCCATGCCATCGATGAGATCAAGTTTCAGACTTCGCTGTCCGTAGAGCCCATTGTTGTCGAGGAGGACAAGCTCGAGCGCCGCCTGAGCACCTCCCTGGAGGCTGCGGACAACAGCATGTCGGCATTGGCCGATGACGACCTGGACCTGGAGGGACTCGACGTCACTTCGGGTGAGGATGAATTCAACGACGAGTCTGTCTCACGAGCTGACGTTGAAGACGCGCCGATCGTTCGCTTCGTCAACAAAGTTCTGCTCGATGCGATAAAAAAAGGCGCCTCGGACATCCACTTCGAGCCCTACGAGAAGAAGTTCAGGGTACGCATGCGCCACGACGGGGTGCTGAAGGAAGTAGCCTCTCCCCCGGTTCAGCTGGCGATCAAGGTCACGGCCCGCATCAAGGTGATGTCACGCCTGGACATCGCCGAGCGCCGCGTGCCCCAGGACGGCCGCATGAAGATGCGCCTGTCGAAGAACCGCGCCATCGACTTTCGCGTCAATACCTGCCCGACGCTGTTCGGCGAAAAGGTGGTGATGCGAATTCTCGATCCGGCCAGCGCCACGCTGGGCATCGACGCGCTGGGCTATGAGCGGCAGCAGAAAGATCTCTACATGAACGCCCTGGCCAAGCCCTACGGCATGATTCTGGTCACAGGCCCCACCGGGTCGGGCAAGACTGTGTCGCTGTACACCGGCCTCAATGTGTTGAATACCCAGGAGCGCAACATCTCCACCGCGGAGGATCCGGCCGAAATCAACATGCCCGGAATCAACCAGGTCAATGTCAATCCGAAGGTGGGTCTGACCTTCGCCTCGGCGCTCAAGGCTTTCCTGCGCCAGGATCCGGACGTCATCATGGTTGGCGAGATCCGCGACCTCGAGACCGCCGAGATCGCGATCAAGGCCGCCCAGACGGGCCATCTGGTGCTCTCGACGCTGCATACCAACGACGCACCCAAGACGCTGACACGCCTGGTCGACATGGGCGTGAAGCCGTATGCCATAGCCTCCACGGTCAGCCTGATCATCGCGCAGCGCCTGGCCAGGAAACTGTGCTCTCATTGCAAGGAGCAGGCCGACGTCCCCCGGGAGGCGCTGCTCAAGGAAGGCTTCACCGAGGCCGAAGTGGATGCCGGGGTGACGGTCTACAAGCAGGTAGGCTGCAATCAGTGCACGGATGGCTACAAGGGCCGTCTGGGCATCTTTCAGGTGCTGCCCGTCACCGAGGACATCGGCCGAATCATCATGGCTGGAGGCAATGCCATGCAGATCGCCGAACAGGCTGCCAAGGACGGAATCATGGACCTGCGGCGCGCGGGTCTCAAAAAGGTCAAGGATGGGCTGACCAGTCTGGACGAGATCAACCGTGTGACAATCGACTAAACTGTGAGCGATGCCCGGGCGGGTCCCCCCCGCGCAACGGACAATCAGCATTGAAATCTACCCTGCAGGACTGAGACGGCCATGGCACAAACCGCCACCCTCAAGGAAACCCCGTTCACCTGGGAAGGCACCGACCGCAAGGGCAAGAAGCAGCGCGGCAAGCTGCTTGCCCGCTCTGAGAACGAGCTCAAGCAGGAGCTGCGGCGCCAGGGCATCGTTGCAACCAAGGTGCGCAAACAGTCGGCGCTGTTCAAGAAGAAAGGCAAGGTCTCGCCGCAGGACATTGCGATTTTCAGCCGGCAGCTCGCGACGATGCTCACGGCCGGCATTCCTCTGGTCCAGGCCTTCGACATCATCGGCAATGGCCACGACAACCCGGCGATGCAGAAGCTGCTGATCGCCATAAAACAGGATCTCGAAGGCGGTACGAACCTGGCTGACGCACTGGCCAAGCATCCGCTTTATTTCGATGATCTCTACGTGAACCTCGTAGCCGCCGGGGAGCAGGCGGGTGCGCTGGAGACATTGCTCGACAAGATTGCGACCTACAAGGAAAAGACCGAGGCAATCAAGAAAAAGATCAAGAAGGCGCTGACCTACCCTGCTGCGGTGGTGGTCGTCGCCATTATTGTGACAACCATTCTCCTGATCTTTGTTGTGCCGCAGTTTGACTCACTCTTCAAGGGATTCGGCGCGGACCTGCCGGCATTCACGCGTTTTGTTGTCAGTCTGTCTGAGTTCGCGCAGAGCAAGGGGTGGATCATACTGGGCATAGGTATCGCTGCGGGCTATACGTTCATGTATTTCAAAAAGCGTTCCCGTACCTTCCGCCAGACGCTGGACCGGATTTCGCTCAAGCTTCCAGCGGTTGGTCCAATACTTGAGAAGTCCTCCATCGCACGCTTCGCACGGACACTTTCAACGACGTTCGCCGCAGGCGTGCCCCTGGTGGAGGCCTTGCAGTCAGTCTCGGGTGCGACCGGCAATATCATCTATGAAGATGCCGTGCTGCGGATGCGCGATGAAGTCGCCACCGGCACCCGCCTGCAGCGCGCGATGGAAAACACCGACCTGTTTCCCAACATGGTCACGCAGATGATCGCCGTGGGTGAGGAATCCGGCTCCCTGGACGAAATGTCTTCCAAGGTCGCGGACTTCTACGAGGCTGAAGTCGACAACGCAGTCGACAATCTGAGCGCCCTGCTTGAACCTGCCATCATGTCCATCCTCGGCGTACTGGTGGGCGGTCTCGTGGTCGCCATGTACCTGCCGATCTTCCAGATGGGCGCGGTGGTCTAGCCGACGCGCGCTGAGCGCGTCCGCAGGCTCTGCTGGCCACCGGACCCATGCTCGAGGTACTCCAGTCCTACGCGGCGCTCGCGCTGCCGCTGACGCTCATCGTCGGACTCCTGATCGGCAGCTTCCTTAACGTGGTCGTGTACCGCATGCCCATCATGCTGCAGCGCGACTGGGAGAATCAGTGCGCGGAGCTGCGCGAGGAGCCAGTCCCCGTGCACGAGCCGGCGCGCTTCAATCTCGTGCTGCCCCACTCCAGCTGCCCGGCCTGCGGCAATCGCATCCGCGCCTGGCACAACGTGCCGGTCATCTCCTGGCTGTTGCTGCGCGGTCGCTGCGCCGACTGCAGCGCCCCGATCAGCAAGCGCTATCCCATTGTCGAGGCGCTCACCGCGCTGTTCAGCGTGATCGTGATCTGGCACCTGGGCCTTACGGCACAGGGGCTCGCAGCGCTGCTGTTCACCTGGACGCTGCTGGCCGCCAGCCTGATCGACTACGACACGACGCTGCTGCCCGACAATCTCACCCTGCCGCTGATGTGGGTGGGTCTGCTGCTGGCGCTCGCGGATCGCGGCGCAGGCGTGTTCACCGATCTGCCCTCGGCGGTGCTCGGGGCGGTGTTCGGGTATCTGAGCCTGTGGAGTGTGTACTGGGCCTTCAAGCTGATCACCGGCAAGGAAGGCATGGGCTACGGCGACTTCAAACTGCTGGCAGCCCTCGGTGCCTGGCTGGGCTGGCAGATGCTGCCGCAGATCATTCTGCTCTCCGCCGTGGTGGGTGCAGTGATCGGCATCGTGTTGATACTGGCACGCGGACGCGATCGCAATATGGCGATCCCGTTTGGACCGTATCTGGCCGCGGCAGGCTGGATCGCACTGCTCTGGGGCGATCAGATCAATCGTCTGTATCTGGGAAGCGTCGGGCTGTAAGCTCGGCGCATGCCCGAGTCCGCTGCTGCATCGCCGCGCCCGCTGTTCGTCGGCCTGACCGGCGGCATCGCCAGTGGCAAGAGCGCGGTGTCCGACGCCTTCGCAGCCCTGGGTGCGACGATCGTCGACACCGACGTCATCGCCCGCGAGGTCGTCACCCCGGGCAGCCCCGCGCTCGATGAAATCCGCGAGCAGTTCGGCGGCGAAGTGCTCGCCACCGACGGCAGTCTGGATCGTGCGCGCATGCGCGAACTGGTGTTCGCCGAGCCAGCGCGGCGCCGCGAACTCGAAGCCATCCTGCATCCGCGTATCCGCACCGAAACCCTGCGGCGCGCAGCAGCGGCAACTACCCCCTATGTCATCGTCGTCGTGCCGCTGATGGTCGAGACGGGCTTCGATCGCCTGGTGGATCACCTTATCGTGGTCGATGTCCCGGAAGCCGTTCAGCGCGAACGGCTGATGGCGCGAGACGCCCACGACGCAGCCCAGGCCCAGCGCATTCTCGACGCCCAGGCCGACCGCCAGACCCGGCTGGCGCGCGGCGATGATGTCATCTACAACGCAGGCGCTCTGGCCGACACCCAGGCTCAGGTCGCGCGCCTGCATGCGCGGCTGCTGGAGGTTGCCACCCGATGGCAGCAACGCCATCGTTCGTCCGCGCAGGAGGCGTCCGGACCCCACGGCACATGATGGCCCGTGCATCGTTGTTCGGGCTGTGCGGCTGAATGTGCTCGGTGCCAGCCAGGTTGGCATGATCCGCGGCGTCATGCCGCGCTGATGGTGCTGGCCACGGCGCTGTCGCCGCCGCTGCTGGGACTTGCGCTGGATGCGGATTTGCCGCTGCGCTGGCTGGCGCTGGGCACGGCAGCCTATGCCGTATTTGTGCCACCACTGGCCATGCGGCGGCTGCGCGCGCCGGATTCTGTCATGTAGCCACGCAGCGACATTTGCGGGGGCTGCATCCAGCGTAGCAGAATAGCCGGATGCATGAACCTGCGCCCCGCGCCGCTGCGTCCGCCGAGGACACGGCGATGGTCGAGTACGAACAGCCGCTGACCGAGCGGATGCGTACATTCCTGCGTCTGGAGTTCCTCTACCAGCAGACCGCCTTTCACGCCGACACCGGCCAGGACTGGAACAGCCGGGCAGCGGTGACCAGCCTGCTGGACATCCTGGCGATCCTCGGGCGCGGGGACGTGCGCTCCGAGGCCCTCAAGGAACTCGAGCGACAGGCCGAAATGCTGCGCCGCTACAAGGCCACGCCGGGCGTGGACCATGCCCGCCTGGGCAGCCTGCTGCGCAATGTCGATGAGCTGCGCGAATCGCTGGGCAGCGGCAGCGCGAATGTGGTGCAGCAGCTGCGCGAATGCGAGTTTCTGAGCGCCATCAAGCATCGCAGTGCGATCCCGGGCGGCACCTGCGTATTCGACCTGCCCGACTACACCTATTGGCTGAGTCGCCCGTTCATCGAACGCCGCGATCAGCTGGAGGACTGGCTTGCGCTGTTGCGCCCGCTGTGCGATGCGGTCATGGAGATTCTGTGGCTGATGCGCGAAAGCGCTCAGCCTCGCCGTCAGCTTGCCGCCGGCGGCATGTACCAGCAGGCACTGGTACGCAACCAGACCCCCACCCTGCTGCGCGTGCTGATGCCACGCGATACCGACATCTATCCCGAAATCAGCGGCGGTCAACACCGCTTCACCGTACGTTTCCTGCGCTGGCACGGCGCCGACCAGCGACCCCGTCAAACCGACGAGGACATCTCCTTCCTGCTGGCACTGTGCTGACATGCGCACGTTGTGCGTGCTGCGGCTGTCCGCGCTCGGCGATGTCTGCCATGCCGTCCCACTGGTGCGGGCCATCCAGGACCAGCGCCCAAGAGTTGCGATCACCTGGATCGTAGGCAGGGATGAAGCGCGGCTGGCGCGCCTGATCCATGGCGTGGAGCTCCTCGAGTACGACAAACGCTCCGGGCTGGGTGGGCTGCTGTCACTGCGCCGCCGGCTCGCCGGTCGACGCTTCGATGCCTTGCTGGCCACACAGCGCAGTGTGCGCGCCAACGTGGTTGCGCGCATGGTGCCCACCGACCTGCGTATCGGCTACGACAGCGCCCGCACGAAGGAGCTGCACTCCCTGGTCATCAACCGCAGCATCGCCCCGGCTTCGCACGATCAGCATGTCATGGACTGTCTGCTGAGTTTCCTCGAGCCCATCGGCCTGCAGGTCCCCGAGCGCCCGCGCTGGGACTTTGCGATCAGCGCCAAGGAGGAAGCCTTTGCAGCCGAACACATCGCTGATGATCAGCCGACAATGATCATCAGTGCAGCCTCCAGTCACACCGCGCGCAACTGGCCGG
>JBGTIC010000039.1:0-6833 GCA_041745895.1 Gammaproteobacteria bacterium | reverse complement strand
ATGCCGTCATAGGGTGCCAGTTGCGCCCATCCCCCCAGGCCATCCCCGTGACGAACCGAGACATGGTGACACTTGAGTTCGCGCAGACGCAGACGGGCGCGCCGCGCCAGCGATCCGATACGCTCTATGCTGACGATCTTGCGGGCGAACGGCGCGAGCACGGCACTCTGGTAACCGCAGCCGGTACCAATTTCCAGTACGCGCTCCAGCGGCAGTTCACGTCCCTCGATCAGCGCCTGGGTCATCGCTGCAACGACGTAGGGCTGGGAGATGGTCTGGCCGAAGCCGATAGGCAGCGCGGTGTCCTCGTAGGCGCGACTGGCCAGCGCCTCATCAACGAACAGGTGCCTGGGCACGCTGCGAATGCGCTCGAGCACCTCGGGATCGCGGATGCCGTGCTCGCGCAGTCTCTCGATCAGACGGTCGCGGGTTCGCGCCGAGGTCATGCCAATACCGGCAGAACCGCCGCCAGCCGCCATCACAGGCCGCGCGCCTCCAGCCAGCCCTCCAGCTCTCGCACCTGAGCGTGATGGGTAAGGTCGATCTTCAGCGGTGTCACCGAGACATAACCGTTGGCCACGGCATGGAAATCGGTCCCCGGCCCGGCATCCTGGCCCTCGCCGGCCGGGCCGACCCAGTACACCGGTCGGCCGCGTGGATCATTCATGCGAATCACCGGCTCGGAGCGGTGGCGAAAGCCCAGGCGTGTGGCCTTCCAGCCTCGGATTTCATCCATCGGCAGATCTGGCACATTGACGCTCAGGATGGTGTCACGCGGCAACGGATCGCTGGTCAGACGCTCGATCAGCTGGCGGGTAAGCTCTGCGGCGGTTTCGAAATAGCTGGGCTGGTGGCCCACCAGCGATACTGCGATGGCGGGCAAGCCCAGGAAGCGGCCTTCCATCGCCGCGGCCACAGTGCCCGAATAGAGCGTATCGTCGCCGAGATTCGCGCCGTTGTTGATACCGGAGACCACCATGTCGGGCTCGAAATCCAGCAGCCCGGTGATGCCGATGTGCACACAGTCCGTCGGTGTGCCATTGACGTAGTACAGACGCTCATCCACCTGCTCGACCCGCACGGGCACATCGAGGGTCAGCGAGTTGCTGGCGCCGCTGCGATTGCGATCCGGCGCGATGACCACCACCTCGCCAAGTTCGCTCATCGCTGCGGCCAGGCAGCGGATGCCATAGGCCTGGTAACCATCGTCGTTGCTGACCAGAATTTTCAACGCTTTGTCCGAAAAGGCGATGACGCAGGCTGCAGGCGTCGCTGACACCGCTCGCCGGAGCGCCCGGACAGGGCGCATCCGACGGGCGCAATGCCCGGGAAGCGCGACAATATACTGGAATCGACATGGCGATGTCGCGCATGCACTGCCCAGCGCCTGCGACCGGGCTGCGGTCGGACCGACTTGGGGTGCCCCGACTCGAGCAGGTATGCTCGCAGACTGCGCATCTGCAACCCGCGCCAGCGCAGCCTGAGACCATCGCGCAGGGAGGCCACAGGCCATGGAAGACATCCCCGACGACGAGTCGCTTTTCCGCCAGGCAATGGCCGATGTGCGGCCACTGCCTGCGGATGAACGGCACGACTTCAGGCGGCGGCCGCGCACGCGCCGGCGCCGTGGCGAGGATACCGACCGTCTGCTCGGCGAAAGCCTGACAATGTCACCGTTTGAACATCTCCTCGAAACAGGTGAGGAGCTCAACTACTGCAGCGATCAGCTCTCCCGCCAGGCGTATCGGCGCCTGCGCCGCGGGGAGTACGCGGTGCAGGACGAACTCGACCTGCACGGCATGTCGGTGACACGCGCCCGCGAGATCCTCGTCGAGTTCATCGGCGAGTCCCTGCGCCGGCACTACCGCTGTGTGCGCATCGTACATGGGAAGGGCATGCGCTCGGGTCCGCGCGGGCCGGTACTCAAGCAGGAGGTCAATCGCTGGCTGCGCCAGTGGGACAGTGTGCTGGGGTTTGCCTCAACACCGCCGCGCGATGGCGGCACGGGCGCGGTTTACGTGCTGTTGCGCGGGGGCTGAAGCAAAAAAAAGGCCGGGCATTTCTGCCCGGCCTCAAGCGGCGTACCTGTACGGGGTTCTGATGACCCGCTGGAGTACGTTCTAGAAGCGGAAGTTCGCGGTGACGCCAATCTGACGCAGGCGCGGCAGGGTGTTGGCGAAGCCGCGCGGCGTCTGGAAGCCACCCCAGGCATTCGAACGGAAGAATGGCCCACAATTGGCAGCCGGATTCAGACCGCCCGGCGGGCACGGAATCTCCACACCTTCCACCCAGTGACTGGTATCGATGTAGCGCAGGATATCGACGATCGTCTTGTCGTTCGTCAGGTTCTTGCCCCACAGCGTGACGTCCCAACGCTCGCCACGGATGCCGGTCTGTGCACCCAGCAGCCAGCGATCCCCCGTCTTGGCGAGATTGTGCACCTGCGAGTAACGGCTGGATTCCAGCGTGAGGTTGCCACCCACAAACCACTCCAATCCGTTAGCCATTGGCACGTTGTACTGCGAGCGCAGCGAGGCCTGGTGTTTTGGCGAACGGGGTGTCTGATTGCCCGCGACACTGCCGCGCTGATCGATACAGGCCGCATAGGCGGCCACCGCAACGGGGTTACTCCCCTGGCCTGCAGGCAACGCACATCCGAGCAGGATTGCCTGGTCCTCGCTGATGTAACGCTTGATCTCGGAGTCGACGAATGAGTAGCTGAAATCCATCGTCCAGTTATCGGCCAGCAGCATCGTGAACTCGGTCTCAACACCCATGACCCGGGTCTTGCCGACGTTCTGGATGAACGAATTCAGCGAACCGTCTGCGCGCTCGCCGGTGAAGGTCAGCTGCTGATCCTTCCAGTCGATGTAGAACGCCGCCACGTTCCAGCGGGCGCGTCCATCGAACAGCTGGCTCTTGAAGCCGATCTCGTAGTTCGTGGACTGCTCCTCATCGTAGGTCTGCAGTTCCGGCTCGATACCGGGATCGTTGAAACCACCAGGCTTGTTGCCTTGCGCGATATTGCCGTAGAAGTTCAGTTCATCGCTGAACTGGTAGCTCAGCGTTACGCGGGGGCTGAGGCTGTAGAACTTCGCGTTCTGGAAAGCGGAAGGCACACCGGCGACATTGACGAAGTCATCGGACAGACGATCGATGGCATAGCGCAGCTCCGCGGTAGCCGTCCATTGATCATTGAAGTCAAACTCCACGCCGCCGAATGCCGCCATGTTCTCGACGATCCGGGTCGAGGTGAACGTGTTGGGCTGACGCACGACATTGTTAGGATCGATCTGCGACGGGAAATTGGTGCCCGGATTCATGCGGTCGTTGTTGTACAGATCAAACTTGTCGTTGAAGTAGTAGATGCCGCCCAGCCAGCGAAACGCACGATCCGTCGGCGAGCTGATGCGAAGCTCCTGCGACAGCGAGCTGCGCTCCTCATCCTGCACGCGCCAGAACTGACCGTTCAGCGGCGCGAACACCGCGAACAGGTAGGACAGGGGATCGTATCCGCCATAAGAGGTATCGAGCTCCCGGGTAATCTCCTCATCCTGGAACCCCGTCACGCTGGTGAGCGTGTGACCACCGAACACATCCCAGTTCAATGTCAGCGCAGTACGCAGGACATCGCGCTGCAGACCGCCGCCGTCGGGCAGGACATCGGTACGCAATCTCACCGTATCATTCCACAGCGCCTCGCCGCAGTAATAGCCACGCGCAGCCGGTGCCGTGACCGGATTGCGCGCAAAGCAGTTGTTCTCGCCAAAGCGCTGCAAAAACAGGGCGGGATGACCGTCATTGTCCTCGGCGTAGGTCAGAGACAGGGTGGCGTCGAAGGTATCGCTGGGCGTCCACAGCAGCTTGCCAGTGAAACTCAGTGTCTCCTGATCGCCTACATGGCCACCGGTCAGTTCGTTGCGATACTCACCGCCGTACTCGAAGTAACGCCCCGCGACATAGTAGTAGAGCTGATCGGGAATGATCGGGCCCATATGGGACGCTGCGACCTCATACTCGCTGTGCTCGGCTGCCGTCAAGCTGATTTCGCCCTCGTACTCATTGCCAGGATTACGGGTAACGTAGTTGATGGCGCCGGCAAAGGTGGCACGGCCATACAGCGCGGCCTGGGGGCCCTTGATCACTTCCACACGCTCGAGGTTACGCAGCTCGGTCGACGCGATCGAGCCGGGTACGTATACGCCGTCGATAAAAAACGAGGCGTTGGCCTGACCCAGGATGTTGGCCATGCCGCGCACGACCGGGCGATCCTCGTCGCGGCCAAGGTAACTCTGGAATGAAAACCCTGGCGTGAATTCAGCGATATCTGTGGCGTTTCTGATCTGCAGGTCGTTCAGTCGATCACCGGAGAAAGCCGTCACCGAAATTGGCACGTCCTGCAGGCTCTCCTCGCGCTTGCGCGCGGTCACCACGATCTCGTCGAGCGCCTGGGCGCTGCGCGCCTCCTGCGCAACAACCGACGTTGACAGCGCACCTGTGCCCAGCGCACAGGCGACCGCGGCTGCAACAGCCCCTCTGGAATGACTCTTCATCTTAAGCTCTCCCCTGCTTGTTCTCTGATGTGAAAAAAAAATCCGTGGTTGGTTCAGGTTGATCAATGCATGTGCTCCAGATAAATCCGCTCGAGATCGCCATGCGAAACCTCGTCGGCCGCCAGCTCCTGGCGTAATACCCCGTCGCGCATGATACCGATTCGCGTCCCGGTTTGCCGGGCATGGAACAGATCGTGGGTGGCCATCAGAATGGCCGCACCCTGATCGCGAAGGCGCATCAGCAGCTGCGAGAATTCGTTGCTCGCCTTTGGATCGAGACCTGAAGTGGGCTCATCAAGCAGAAGTGCTCGCGCCTGCTTGGCCACTGCAATCGCAACCCCGACCTTCTGGCGCATGCCCTTCGAGTAGGTGCCCAGCTTGCGGTCCGCGGCATCGGCCTGTAATCCGCAATCGTGGAGCACCTCCCGATAGGCCTCCAACGCAAGATCACGTCCCGCCAGGCGATTGAAGTAGATGAGGTTCTCCAGCCCGGAGAGCTGGCGATAGAGCATCACCTGCTCGGGAATATAGGCAAGTCGATGGCGTGCGGCCACGGGATCGCTCATCACGTCGATGCCGTCGACCAGCGCGCGGCCTGCGCTTGGTTCGATAAAATTCAGGAACAGGTTGATCGTGGTGGTCTTGCCGGCACCGTTGGCTCCCAGCAGACAGTAAATGTCACCGGGTGCGATGTGCAGGTTGAGAGCCTTAAGGGCCTCGTGACCGTTGTAGCTCTTCGACAGATCCTGGGTCTGCAGCATGAAGGGTTCCCTCTCAGGCAATCGGGTAGCGACGCAGTCGGAACAGGGCGCAGATCAGAAGCACAAGACTCATGATCAGCAGCAGCAGCCCGGTCGCAAGTTGCAGGTGACGATCCGCAGGTTCAGTAAACGCCAGCACCGGCAGTGCTTCGAGCTCGGCGCTGGTGACGGGCCGTTCGAGGCGAATACGCTCAGCGAAATAGCCGGTCCACGCAGCATGGAACTCGCTGACTGCCTCGCGCCAGACGCGTGACCGGGAAGCGTCCATGCCGGCGATACCCATCAGGGCCTGATCAGCGAGCAACGCAGGCGAAAGCACGGACAATCGACTCACCAGCCCATCGCGCTGGCGCGACTGATCCGCAAAAGCCGCCAGCAACGGTGCAATCGTTGCAGCCACATCCTGCTCGGTCTCCATCACTTGCCTAAAGTACGCCTCCTGGGCTTCATCACCGCCGGCGAGTTCCGGATGATCGAAGAGGAATGCCTCGCGCGCGTCGGCTGCGCGTTCCTCGGCTTCAGCCGCAGCCTCGCGGATTTCGGTCGTGAGGAATACACGGGAAGGTGCGGGATAGAGCGTTGCTGCCAGCAGGCTTACCAGCGCGGGAATCACAATCACCAGCACCAGCCAGCAACTGGCGAGGATGACGCCATTCTGATCCGAGCCCAGACGCAGCGTGTTGACGAACAACGCCAGTGCAAACCAGAACGCACCGTAGAGCCCTGCAATGAGCAGCCAGCTCACGCCATCAGGCCAGAGCGCCGCCGGCCCACCGACCGCGAGGATGGCCACCAGTCCGGCGGTCGTCATCCCCAGCAGCACGAGCAGACCGCGGCTGAGCACCCTGGCAATGACGAAGTCCTGCAGCGACACTCCCTGGGCAATCACCAGCGGCAGCGTTCCGAGCTCACGCTCCCTGGAGAGCAGGTCGAACATCAGCGCGATGATCACGATCGGCATCAGGAACACGATGACGAACACCACGTCGAACCCCCCCGCTGAAAGGTTGGCCGCGTTTTCCATGATGCCGATCGATTCCATCCGGTAGTCTGCATGCGCGGTGATGCGCAACGCCTGCGGCCGTCCACTGGCCGCGGCCAGGGCACCCAGCGGCGAACCGGGTAACGCCACGCAGGAGCAGTTCACCGCGCTGGTGAAGTCCGACTACGATCGTTTCGGCCGCTTGATCAAGGACGCCAACGTGAAGATCGAGCAGTGAAGCCGACGATTGCGCTATTCACGGGCGACCCGGCCGGGATCGGGCCGGAACTCGTCGCCAGGTTGCTTGCCGATGGCGCGACGGAGCGCATGGCCGACATCCTGCTGATAGGGAGCCGCGCGGTCCTCGAAGACGGCATGCACAGCGCGGGGGTGCAGGTCGCTGTCGAACATGGTCCCGCCATTCGCGCACCGGCGCGGCCGCGCAGCGTTGACTGGGCGCGCGTCGATGAAACCGGTTTCGAACGCAGCACGGTCGCGCAGAAGAACGGCGCGTACATGCTCGACGGCTTGGCACTT
>JBGTIC010000038.1:0-7967 GCA_041745895.1 Gammaproteobacteria bacterium | reverse complement strand
CGCGAGTGCGGCGCGCGCAGCCAACGTACGCGAGCGCGGAGTGGATTCGCCTCGCGTATCGAAGTCGACGACGGCCTGTGCGCGCCCGAGCGCAAGTTCCCTGTCGCCCCGCGCCATGGCCAGCTCCAGCAGCTGCTGCCTTGCCTCGAGCGCTTCGTCGAACGCTGCCGCATGCTGCGTGGCGATCTGCTCGAGCACCTCTTCGGTGGCACGGATATCGCCGTCGCGCTCAAGCAGTTCGACGGCACGCCACAACACGCCACGCTGCTCGCGTGCATCGGTCATTCGCGCCGCAAGCAGGCGATACTCGGCGGCCGCCTGGCCGGGCTGGTCCTGGGCTTCGTAAGCGCTGGCGAGATTGATCTCCAGCTGCTCTCCCAGGGCATGTCCGGGATAGCGGCTGCGGAAATCCAGCAGCACGGCGGTGGCGCGCTCCCAGTGCCGCGCAGCCATCAGTTCGATGCCCGCATCGAAATGCGCGACCGGGCGAATCTGCGCATCGGGCAGGCGTTCGCCGACGCGCAGGAAGTGCATGGCGGCAAGCTCATGCTCGCCGATCTCACGCGCGCTTTCGCCCTGGCGGTAGATGCTGGCGGCCAGCCGCTCCTGGATTTGCGCACGCTCCCCGGCGTCGGCCAGGCCATGGACCTCCCAGTAGGCCTGCTCGGCCTCACCGTAGGCCATCAGATCGAACAGCACATGGCCCTGAATGCGCCAGGCCACACGACTCAGGCGCACCGGTGCCGCAGGCTGTGCGGCCGTCACGGCACGGGCCAGACGCAGCGCGCGAGGTGCGTCGTTCATCGCGAACGCACGCTCGGCGGTGTCGCTGAGCACGTCAAGGGCCTGCGGGTGCTCGACGAAGCGCGCGGCGAAGCGTTCACCGGCATCGATGCGTGCCATCTGCAACTCGATATCATCGCGCGCAGCAAGCTGCGCATCGCGTGCCAGCAGTCCGGCATAGCCCGCCTCGGCGCTGCGCCCGTGCAACGGATACTGGTACGCCGTGTGTTCGAACGCTGTCACGGCCGCGTGGAGATCGCCCGAGGCCAACAGCAGTTCGGCGAGCAGGAAATGATGTTCGGGTGCCTCATCGGCCTCCGGGAAGAACTCGAGCAGCAGCGAGTACCAGCGGATGGCCTGCGCAGTGGCCGCCGGCGGGGCATCGTCTTCAAGAGCGAGCGCATGGTGATGATGCGCCAGGGTCGTCAGCGCCGAGGCCAGAGCTTGCACGACCTCGGCGTATTCATTGCGGTCGTGCAGACGCCAGAACGGCTGATCGAGGCCGAAGCTCCTGACGAAATCTTCCTTGGCCGTCAACAGCCGGGTGGCAAAGCCGCCGAGCCGCAGCGCATCCATGCCTTCGAGCGCCAGTGCGGGCGCGCGGCTGTGTGTCGGTGAATAGTCGACGAATGCCCAAAGGACCTCATAGGTGTCGGTATAGCGTTCCTGCTCGAGGTACAGCGCACCGAGCGCGGCATGGGTTTCAGCCGCCCATGCGGCGCGAGCCGGCTGTGCCGCCAGCAGACCGTGCAGCGTGGTCACGCCATCCAGCGCGGCCAGCGACAACGCCATGACGTGCAGGGAATCCTCGATGAGCTCGCGCTGCGCGCGCGCCAGCGCATCCAGTGCCGGAGCATCGCTCGGGCCGAGCTGATGCACGAGCAGGGCAAAAAAGGCCTCGAGCGTCTCCGGCAACAGCCCCTGCTTGAACAACGACCAGCCACGCTTGTAGGAGGCCTGCTGGAAGAACTCCCGACCCGGTTCGGCGAGCACCGCTTCATAGGCCTGCTCGGCTGCCAGATACCTGCCGCGCGAGAACAACAGTTCACCGCGACGGAACTGCACCTCGTAGGCCGTGGGGGAATACGGCTGCAACGCGATCAGCTCATCGAGCGTCATCAGGGCCGCATCGCCATCACCGGAGAGCTCCTGGGCGCGGGCCAGCTGGTAGCGCACCTGGTCATTGGACGGGTGGTCCGGGAAGCGTGCCAGTCGCTCGCGATACAGCATCGCCGCCTGCGCATGCGCCTCGACCGAGAGTTGCTCGGCACCCATCGCCAGCTGCTCGGCCTCCTCGGCCTCGAGTGCCAGATCGGCCAGCCGGCGCAGCGCCTCTGCGGTCATCTCATCATCGGCGTCATCCAGCGCCAGGAACGCCCGGTACTGCTCGCCTGCGCGCGCGCGCGCCTCGGGCAGCGACTGGTCCTCCCGGATCTCCACGCGCTGCTGCTCCAGAGAGCCGATGGTCGGTTCATCGCGACGTTCCTCGCCGCCGCGACCGAAGGGCCACAGCGCAGCGGTCACGACGATCACGGCCAGCGTCGAGGCGCTCACGGCGCCCCCCTGCCGATCCGCGCGACATCCTCGCGCGGATCGGATGCACGGTCATATATTCTTGCCAGCGCAAAGCGCGCCTGTACCTCGTGGCTGCGAAGGCGCGCGACCTGGGTTTCCAGCGAGTCCACGGCCATGGCTTCGAGGTGCTGACGCTGGCGCACGCTGGCGCCGCCCACGTCCAGCAACAGTCCGGCCACGCGCGGGCCCAGTGAGGCGATGCGCAACGCCTGAGCCTCGAATCGCGCCTCGGCGCCTTCCAGCAGCGCCTCGATACGACCCTCGCGCGCCTGCAGGTCGCTGATCACAGGATCCAGATCCCGCAGTTCCCGGCGCTGCTGCCATAGCCGCGCCGGAAACTCCGCGTTGAGACGCCATAGCAGCACACCGCGCAGCACCCGCTCACGTTGTCTGAGCTCGACGGCCTCGGGCGAATCATCGAGCGTTGCGAGGCGCCCTGCCAGATCATCCAGTTCAGCCAGCTGCACAAGCTCCTCGTGGCTGGCCAGCGAGCGGGTATCGTGAAGCGCCACTGTGCTCAAGACACGTTCGCCAAGCCGGGCGTGGCGCGCCCGAAGCGACGCCACGTCGGTGTTGTCCATCAGCGCCTCGGCCCGCGGCGCATGATGAGCCCAGGCAATCTGCTGGGTCGCCACCATGTCCGCAAACGCGCCCAGATTGTCCACCCAGTTGCGCAGCACGCCGGAGAGAAAATCCAGATCGCGATAGTTCTTCAGGCTTTCCTGGAACTCGTGGGTGGCGAGCAGCTGGTAGAGATAGCGGCTCTCGATGCGATCGGGCAGCGCATCGAGCTGCCAGTGCAGCCCCGGGTCCTCGGCGCTGTCCATGGCCAGCAGGGCGGGCACCAGTTCGCCGTTGCGCACGCTTGCGATCGCCTCCTCGAGGCGCGCAATCTCGGCGTTCAGCGAGCGCACGGCGGCGACGTAGAACTCCGCCGCCTGGCCGTGGGCGTTCAGACTGGCGAACGCATAGGGAATGGCCAGCAGCGACTCCTGCACCGCAGGGTCCAGAAGATCACGATCGCGCAGCGCCATCCACGGCGTCAGCGACTCATGGTGACGCTCCAGGGCGGACTCGGCCCAGCCAGCGCCCAGCAGCGCGGAGTTCGAATGCGGACCGTTCAGGCGCACCCGTTGCAGCACTTCGCGTGCCGCGTCGGGCTCATCCCGTTGCAGCAGCGAAAAGCCCAGCGCGACATTGGCTCGATCGGCCAGGGCGCGCACCTCATCGCTGCCGTTGAGCCTGCCAACATGCGCCAGCTGCGCCGAACCTTCGTCGACTCGACCCTGGCGCACCATCGCCACGCCCAGGTTGTAGCGGGCGTAGGCGCGCCAGTCACCGGGAGCGTCCCAGCGCTCGAGCGCCGCGGCGGCACGATCGTACTGACCGGCAGCCATCATCACCTGGGCCTCGAGCAGGCGTTTCTCGGCAGCCATGCCCGAAGGCAGGGCGGTGCCGATCGCCGCAAGCGCGCTGGCGGCTTGCGCAATTGCGCCGCGCTGATAAGAAATCCTCGCCAGGTACAGCCAGGCCCGATCGCGCACCTCTGCGCGCGTGCCTGTATCGAGCAGGCGCTGGAAGATGCCTGCCGCCTCCTCATGCTGACCCCAGGACAGCAGCATGCCGCCGAGCAGCAGCTGGGCATCATCGTCATGCGTGCGGATATGCCCCGAAAGCCGGCCCGCCTGGATGCGCGTGATCGCATCGAAGTGCTGCTGCTGGTAGAACATGAACAGCGCTTCGCCGTAGTGCAGTTCGGACACGACGACGGGTTCGGCGCGCGCCGAAGCCCCGAGCGCCAGCAACAGCACGACGCCGGCCTGCCAGCGATGCAGCCCTCGAGTCACCTGATCAGTCCCACTCTCGCACGACGAACTCGGGCTGCAAGCGCCGCTGAACGTCACTGATCTTGAGTTCTACGAACTTCGCGCTGATGCCCTTCTCGAAGCTCAGTTCAGCACCGCGGCGATACTCGCGTTCGTGCGGGCCATGGCCGGTGAACACGGCAACCAGTTCGTGCTCACCGGCACGAAGGTTACCCATGAAGATGCGATGCACGCCGCCGCGCAGCAATGCATCGAGTTCGCGATCGGTGTAGAGGTAATTGGCAACCTCGCGGCCGTTGAGCCGCAGGCTCACGGAGTCGAGCTGGAAGAATTCACCGACGTCCATGGATACGAACACCGCAACCTGGGTGTTGGCCGGAAACAGCAGCTCCTCTTCGAGCATGAAAAGATCGCGGTTGAGCGCGAGCACTTCCTGCTTGAGCGCCTGCACGTCGCGATCGATGCTGGTGAAGTCATCGGCAATGGCGGGCATCAGCACGGCCATCAGTCCCGCGGCCAGCCATCCGCTCGCACGGCAGGTGAAGCGGTAAGCACGCGAACGGTTCGGCGGCACGGGGCATCGGGGTCTCATCGTATTCACTCCTCCAGCAGTTCCTGCAGCTGCGCCTGGTATTCGCGCTCGCGACCGGCGCGGTAATCGTCATGCCGGAAACGCAGCCGACCGTCGCGATCGATGATCACCAGCACCGGAATGCTGCGCACCTGATACAGCCGCGACACCTCGCGGCGTTCGTCAAGCAGCACGGGAAAGTCGATCCCGGCACCGGCGATGAACTCGCGTGCGCGATGCGGATCGCTGTCGAAATTGACGCTGAGCAGACGCACACCAGCTTCGGCATGCTGCGCGTAGAGGGCCTGCAGCGCTTCGGCCTGCTGCCTGCACACGCCGCAGCGGCTGGTCCAGAAATTCACCATGACGACGTTGCCGCGCAGCTCCGAGAGTCGCAGATTGCGCCCCTCCAGGCTCTTCAGGGCGAAGTCCGCAGCGAGCTGATCGGAGGCGGCGAACGAGATCGAGGGCAGGCACGCCAGCCACGCGAGCAGCACCACGCTGGCAGGTCCGATGCTTCGCTTGATATCCATACGCCGTGCGCCTTGTAACTGGTACCCCCGCCGTCGTAGGCCATGCCCGTAGACCGGTGGTTTTGCGTCCCCGCCTTTCGACGGGTTTGCCCTTTTCAGTCAATGAGCATCTTGCGGGGACGTTCTGTCACATGGCAGTGATGGGCGTCACAAACTCCGGGTGCGACACGTTTCCGCAACGCGGCCGGCGGCGGACCGGGGTCCGGGGAGGGCCCGAGCCGTGGCCTCAGGGCGGTGGTGGTGCGAGTCCGCTCGAATAGGCCATGCGGCCGTCGGCATCGACGATCACGGCCTCGTAGCCGGGCATCGAGGCGATCAGCGCCATGCCGCGGCGGACCCCCATGACGAAAATGGTCGTTGAAAGACCATCGGTCAGCGTCGCGTCCGGACCGATCACCGTGGCGCTGCGCACCCCCGAGACCGGGTGACCGGTGCGCGGATTGAGGATGTGGTGATAGCGAACGCCGTCACGCTCGAAGTAGCGTTCGTAATCGCCCGAGGTGGAAATCGCCTCGTTTTCGATGGGCAGGCGCACGACCACGGCATCGCGATCGCGCGGGTCGCGAACCCCCACCATCCAGGCCTGGCCGCGACGATCGCCAATGACGCGGCTGTCGCCTCCGGCGTTGAGCAGCGCGTATTCGACGCCCCGCTGCAGCAGCAGACGTGCGCCGCGCTCGATCGCATAGCCCTTGGCGATGCCACCGAGGTTGATGCGCACGCCAGGGGCGAGGAACCGCACGGTGCGCTGCTGCTCATCGAGCTGGACCAGACGATAATCCAGCGCCGCGACGCCCGCCTGGAGATCGGAGGCATCGGGCAGTTCACCGGCGCGGAAGTCATAGTGCTGCCCGACGCTGTCGAAGGTGATATCGAAGGCGCCATCACTGCGCTGCGAAAGCTCGCGCGAACGGGCGATCAGTTCGAAAAGCTCGTCGCTGACAGGCACGGCCGCCCGGTAGGCTTCGCGGTTCACATGCGAGATCTCGGAATCCTCGCGGTAGGTGCTCATGGTCTCGTTGATGCGGTGATATTCCGCCATCACCGCGCGCGCGGCGGCCTGCCCCGCGCTGGCATCCTCGTGCCAGAGCTCCACGGACACCGAAGTGCCCATCAGCGGCTCCTCGAGGCGATGCCAGTCGGCCAGCGCCGGCGGCACGAACACCTGGGCAAGCAGCACCGACAGGCACAGGGCTGGCAGGCGGGAGAGCTGCATCAGTCATGTCTCCAGCGGATATCCAGTGACATCATGCCGCCATTCTGCGAGTGCATGATGCGCCCGGCAAGCGCCGGGTCGGCTCGACATCGATACGAAGGCGGCGATTCATGCTGGTCGGCGCAGGCTGGGCAGCGTATTCTCCCGGTGTCCGTGAGCACGCTCGCCTCGCACTTTCGGAGACGCACCGCATGGAAATCTGGATTATCCTCGGCCTTCTCGTCGCGCTGGCCATCTATGGCGTCAGCATCTACAACCGTCTGGTCAGCCTGCGCAATGCGGTTCGCAATGCCTTTGCGCAGATCGATGTTCAGCTGACGCGTCGTTACGATCTCATTCCCAACCTCGTCGAAGCCGTCAAGGGCTACATGGCGCACGAGCGCGAAACCCTCGATGCTGTCGTAAAGGCCCGCAACCAGGCGGCAGCAGGGCTCAAGGCGGTAGAAGCCGATCCGGCCAACGCCGGCGCGATGCGTGAACTGGTCGGGGCAGAAGCCGCGCTGGGCGGCGCGCTGGGACGCCTGTTCGCACTGGTCGAGGCCTACCCGGACCTCAAGGCCAGCCAGAACATGCAGAAGCTCCAGGAGGAATTGGCGACCACGGAAAACCGGGTGGCCTTCTCGCGTCAGGCGTTCAATGACGCGGTGATGCGCTTCAACGTGGCGGTCCAGCAGTTCCCCAGCAACATCGTCGCCAACATGTTCAGCTTCAGTGAAGCTGCGTTTCTGGAGATCGAATCGGCCGAGAAGCGCGAGGTGCCGAAAGTCTCCTTTACCTAGGTCAGCGGTGCCGGCCCGATGGATTTCTTCACCTCCCAGGAGGCGTCCCGCCGGCGTACCCGTCGCCTGTTGATGATTTTCGCGCTGGCCTGCGCGCTGATCATGGTGGCGGTCGTCATTGTCGTGGCTGCATTGTTTGCCGCAGCCGACGGCACGCTCGAGTGGCTGGTGAGCGATCCGATGGGCTGGCTGCGTGTGAACGCCACACTGGTGATCGCCACCGCGGCGATCACACTGACTGTAATAGGCCTGTCCAGTGCCTACCGCAGCGCACGGCTGTCCACGGGCGGCGGTGACATCGCCCGCGCGCTGGGCGGCACCGAGATCGCGCACGACACCACCGATCCCCTGCGACTGCGCCTGCGCAATGTCGTCGAGGAGATGGCGATTGCCTCAGGCGTGCCGGTACCCGAGACCTTCGTGCTCGAAAACGAAGCCGGCATCAATGCGTTTGCAGCCGGCTTCGCACCCGGTGATGCGGCCATCGCCGTGACCCGCGGCTGCCTGGAACAGCTCGACCGCGAGGAACTTCAGGGTGTTGTCGCCCACGAATTCAGCCATATCCTCAACGGCGACATGCGCCTGAACATCCGCCTCATGGGGATCCTCTTCGGCATTCTGGTCATCGGCATGCTCGGGCGCATGCTGCTGCATGGCGGGCGCTTCGGCGCCGTGCGCATGCGC
>JBGTIC010000037.1:0-4800 GCA_041745895.1 Gammaproteobacteria bacterium | reverse complement strand
CTCGAGCGCGTTTCGCAACGGCTCGTCGACGGGTTGCGCCCCAACGGCTGTGGCCGACCACAGCCACAGCCCCAAAGCCCATGGCAGACAGGCCAGCCGACTGGCTGACCGGGTCACGCGGGGGAGCCCATGACGGCGGATGATCTCAGTCGGTTGCTGCGCTGGCCGGGGCGTGCGCGGGCTGCGCCGGGGCCAGTCCCAGCAACGCGGAGACGTCGCTGATATCGGCAATACCCAGCAGCGAGGAAGGCACATTGGCGAATTCGAGTTGCACGCCTGTCTGGTGGGCCCAGCAGCGCCACTCGATCAGCAGTGCCAAGCCTGCCGAGTCGCCTTCCTCGACACCAGCGAGGTCAACTACAAGGTTGCCTTTGCCCTGAAGGTGCGAGCGGCTGCGCTCGAGCAGGCGCGCATCGACGGTCTCGAAGGTCAGGCGCCCGTCGACACGAATCCGGCCATTGCCATCCGCCGTGAAGCTGATTTCAGAGGCCACGCAAGCTCACGCCGCATCGGCGAGCGCGGACTCGTCGTTCTCAGCGGGCTGATCGCCGGCGCCCGACGCGTTGTCGGCCTGCGCGATGCCGCCCTGGCGTTCGAGGCCGGCAATGACGTCGTCGAGCCCACGGCGACGGATTTCGGCATCGTACTGTTCGCGGAAATTGCGAACATAGGAGATACCCTCGGCAACTACGTCGAAGACTTTCCAGCCCGAATCGGTTTCGCGCAGCATGTAACTGATGGCCACGCGTGTGCCATCGGAAAGACGAACTTCGCTGTCCACACGTGTGCGACGCGGATCGATCTCACCACGTACGGGGCGCACAACCAGCCGGTCGGGCGAGAAATCCGTGGCGTTGTCGGCGTACTGGCGCATCAGTGCTCGATACAGCGCCGTGGCAAAACGGCGTCGCTGATCGGCGGAGGCCTCGCGGGCATGACGTCCGAGCACCAGATCACCGGAGCGCTGGACATCGAACACCGGCAACAGGATGTCGTCGATCGCCGAATACAGCGCCTCCGTGTCGCTGGCAAACTCGTCGCGCCGGGACTCCAGCACATCAAGTGCCTGTCTGGCCGTGGATTCGATCACCTCCGCCGGACCCAGCTCGGCACGATCCTCCGCCATGGCCGGGTTGCCGACAAGGGCAACGCCTAAAATCATGCATGCAACTGTGAGTGCTCTAGTCATTGTCTTCTTCCGACTCGTCTTCCGATTGCGAAAACAGGAACCTGCTGATCAGGCTCTCCAGTACAAGTGCCTCCTGCGTAAGAAGGATTTCATCGCCATCGCGCAGCGCGTCCATTGAGCCGCCGGCCCCGATACCGATGTAATTGCCGCCCAGAAGCCCCGCGGTCAGAATCGAGGCCCCCGAGTCCTCCGGAATCTGGTCGAACCGTCGGTCAATCTGCATGGTCACCACGGCCTCGAGCCGATCCGGATCCAGCTCGATCTTCTCCACCCTGCCGATGGCTACGCCCGCCATCGTCACCGGAGCGCGCGCAGCAAGACCACCGATATTGCGGAATCGCGCGGTCACCGAGTAAGTCTCCACCCGGCCCATGCCACTGCCGGTCGTCTGCGTGGTCAGAAAAAACAGCGCTGCCAGTCCAAGGAAGACAAACAGGCCGGTGCCAAGTTCAACGGTTCGTGTCTGCTGCATTGCGGTATTCCTCGATCACAGCAATGCCGCCGTGATCATGTAGTCCAGGATCAGCACCGCTACGGCGGTGATCACCACGGTCCGGGTGGTGGCCCGCCCCACGCCCTCGGCGGTGGGCCAGGCCGTATAGCCTTCGTAGACGGCGACCAGACTTGCGGTCACGCCGAACACGACACTCTTGAAAATCCCCTCGCGCACATCATCGATGCCCACCAGCGACTGCATCTGTGACCAGAATACGCCGGGATCGACTCCCATCAGCGCCACGCCGATCATCCACGCACCAAAAATGGCGATCGAGGTGAAAATCGCCACGAGCAGCGGCATCGCGATGATGCCGCCGAGAAACCGCGGCAGTACCACCCGCTTCATCGGATCCACGGCCATCATTTCCATCGCCGAGAGCTGGTCGGTGGCCTTCATCAGGCCGATCTCGGAGGCCAGCGCCGTGCCCGCCCGCCCGGCAAACAGCAGCGCCGTGACCACCGGGCCGAGCTCCTTGATGACAGCCAGGGCCGTGGCACCGCCCAGCATGTTTTCGGAGTTGAAACGCGAAAGCAGATCGAAGCCCTGCAGCGCCAGCACCATACCGACGAAAAACCCGCTGAGCATGATGATGACCAGCGACAGCGCACCTGTATTGTGGACCTGGTGCACGACCAGCCTGAAGCGCAGCAGCCCTAAAGGCGTATAGGCGATCAGGCGGCCAAGGAAGATGGCCATGCTGCCCAGCGCATGGATGAAGCTCGCCAGCGTGGCGCCCAGTTCCCGAATAAGACCCATCAGCGTCGGCTCGGTGCGTTGAGCAGGTCTTTGGCGTAGTTGGGCGCCGGAAAATGGTAGGGCACCGGGCCATCGGCCTCCCCATGCATAAACTGGCGCACCAGTGCGGAGTCCTGCGCCATCAACTCACGGTGCGGACCGTGCGCGACGACGCGCCCTTCGGCGAGCAGAAAGGACTCGTCAGCCACCAACTCGAGTTCGTGGATATCGTGCGACACCACGATGCTGGTCAGACCCAGCGCATCGTTGAGTTGCCGGATCAGGCGCACGATGACACCCATCGAGATCGGGTCCAGGCCCACGAAGGGCTCGTCATAGATGAGGATATCCGGATCCATGACGATGGCCCGCGCCAGGGCCACGCGCCGGTTCATGCCCCCGGAGAGCTGAGCGGGGTACAGCCACGCTGCCCCTCGCAGGCCGACTGCGTGCAACTTGGTCAACACGATGTGGCGGATCAGCCGTTCGGGCAGGCGCGTGTGCTCACGCAGCGGAAAAGCGACATTGTCGAACACGTTGTAGTCGGTCAGCAGCGCGCCGTTCTGGAACAGCATGCCCATCTGGCGGCGCAGATCGTAGAGCCGGTTCAGGCCAAGCGTGGGCACCTCATAGTCGCCCACGCGCACGGTGCCGGCATCGGGTCGCAACTGTCCGGTGATCAGACGCAGCAAGGTGGTCTTGCCGGTGCCGCTGGGCCCCATGATGGCGGTGATCTGGCCACGGCGGATGTTCATGTCCAGACCATCGAAGACCATCAACTTGCCGCGCCGGAAACACACGCCGCGCATTTCAACGAGGTTGTCACCCGGATCGTCGGCGCGCGTGTGGCCCGAATTGTCGCCCGAGGCACGCAGCACGGTACTCACGTCATCGCCATCCTGATGTATGCGCGGCCCGGCTCACGCTCTCAGGCCGCCTGTTCCATGTCAACGGAATACTCGCCCAGTGTGGCGAGGCTGTTCAGCCGGGCGCGCAACGCCAGGGCCTGCTGACCGGCGTCTAGGTTCGCAGCCTTGCCGCCCCAGGCCTTGAGTGCCGGCGCCTGCAGTGCGCGTCCATACGAGAAGCTCAACTGCCAGGGCAGTTCGAAAGCCGCATTCATGGCGTTCAGATGGGCGGTGGCCACCTCGTCGCTCTGGCCGCCGGACAGAAAAGCAATGCCCGGTACGGCACTGGGCACATAACGCGTCAGGCAACGTACCGTCGCCTCGGCGACCTCCTCTACACCCGCCTGCTGCGGGCACTTCTTGCCGGAGATGACCATATTGGGTTTGAGCACCATGCCTTCGAGGAACACCCGGTGATGGTGCAACTCGCGGAACACCTGCGAGAGCGTCTCACCGGTGACCTCCTCGCAGCGGGCGATGTCGTGTGCGCCGTCCATCAGCACCTCGGGCTCCACGATTGGCACGATCCCGGCCTCCTGGCACAGCGCCGCATAACGCGCCAGTGCCTGGGCGTTGGCCCGGATGCAAAAATCCGTGGGAATGCCGGCGCCGATATCGATCACGGCGCGCCACTTGGCGAACTTCGCACCAAGCGAGACGTACTCGGCAAGCCGCTCGCGCAGGCCATCGAGACCTTCGGTGATGGTCTCGCCCGGAAACCCCGCCAGCGCTTTCGCACCGGCGTCAACCTTTATGCCCGGGATCATGCGGTGATCGGCTAGATACTTCGGAAACGGCGTGCCGTCCTTGCAGGCCTGGCGCAGCGTCTCGTCATAGAGAATCACGCCGCTGATGTACTCGCCCACGCCTTCGGTCGTGAACAGCATCTCGCGATAGCCACGCCGGTGCTCCTCGGCATTCTCGACACCGATGCCTGCGAAGCGCTTGCCGATGGTTCCGGTGCTCTCGTCTGCGGCGAGGATGCCCCTGCCCTTCTCGACCATGGCCACCGCCACCGCATGCAAGTCGTGCGCATTCATTCCAGGACTCCTCCGGGCAAGATGACTCAAGCGTGATGACGCGAGCGGACCCGCGCCTGGGAAAGCCATCAAGCATACCAAAAGCGCAGCGTTGCGCGGCAGCGCATGGCCGCTGCCGCGGACCGGCGTGAGGCGCTGCTGGCACCTCTGGTCAAAGGGGACTAAAATAGTGCTATATCGATATCCGGAGAGACTCGAAGTCATGCTGCGCATGAGCCGATTGACCGACTATGCCACTGTGGTGCTGGCCCACATCGCGGCAGCGCCCGAACGCCTGCACACCGCCAGCGAACTGGCGGCCGGTACCGGTCTGACCCAGACCACCGTCAGCAAGTTGTTGAAAACGCTGGCCCGGAGCGGGCTGCTGAGCTCCCAGCGCGGTGCCAGCGGGGGTTACACGCTGGCACGGCCCGCCGCGCGCATCAGCGC
>JBGTIC010000036.1:0-2551 GCA_041745895.1 Gammaproteobacteria bacterium | reverse complement strand
TCGCGGGCGTCCTTGCCTGCACCGCTGTTCGCAATCGCGGCGATCGGGGCGGCACTGATGGTCTTGAGTTTTCTTCTGACAGGGCATGCCGCAACCGCTCAGCCGGTCTGGCTGATGGCGACCATGGTGGCAGTGCACGTGGTGTGCGCAGCGTTATGGTTCGCGGCGCTGCTGCCGCTGGCTGCGGTGCTCGGTGAGTCGGCGCCGCGCAAGTCCGCTGCGGTCATGGATCAGTTCTCGCGTGTTGCAGTGTGGAGCGTGGCGGCCCTGTTCATCAGCGGCTTCGTGATCAGCTGGGTGCAGGTCGCTGAGCTGGCCTTGCTGTTCACCACCGACTACGGCTTTCGCCTTGGCATCAAGGTGGCCTTGTTCCTTGTGCTGCTTGGCCTTGCGGCACGCAATAAATCGCGATTGACGCCCCGATTGGCGGCTGGGACCGAGAAGGCTCAGGAATCTCTGAGAAACGCGATTCGAATCGAGTACGGTCTGATCGTGTTGATTCTTGCGGCGGCTGTATCCCTGACCCTGCCAGTCCCGCCGCGGGCCATCGCCGAGCAATCAGCCATGGAGATGGACACCGCTACGGGCTATACCGCAAGTGCCGAGACACGAGGCTATACCGCCCGTGTGGAAGTGACGCCGGCGCGTACGGGCGAGAATATGGTGATGGTTTACTTCACCGGGCCGGACGGCGAGGCGTTCCGCATGGCGCGAGCGGCGATCAGGGCAGGTCTGCCGGCCGCTTCGATCGAGGGCATCTACAAGCTTGGCCATTCAATGGGAGGGGGGTATCACTTCGACTTCAACGAGTTCGTGATTCCCGGTGAGTGGGAGCTGCGTGTCGAAGGTTTCATCGATGACTTCGAGATGTTGCGCTTCGATGTGACCGTGCAGATACGCTGAGGACCTGGCGCATGGTGCTGCTGGTTGCGCGTAAGGAACTTGCGATCGTTCTGGCTGACGGACGCATCCGCACGCTTGGTGTGGTGCTGGTCGTGATGTTGCTGATGGCGATCGCCGCGGCGATGCAGCGCTATGCGGTTATTTCGAATGAGCGCGGCGTCGCACAGTCGCTGGTCGCCGAACAATGGGAGCAGCAGGGGGAAAAGAATCCGCATGCAGCGGCGCATTACGGCCTGTATGCGTTCCGGCCAGTAGGTCCCCTGACATTCTTCGATACCGGGGTGAGTTCCCATCAGGGGGTGTCGGTGTGGCTGGAGGCGCATCGACGGAACTTCGCCGAAGCGCCGCCTGCGGCTGACCTTGGCAGCGTGGCGCGTTTTGGCGAAATGACTGGCGCGTTCGTGCTGCAGACGCTGTTGCCGCTGCTGGCGATTCTGCTGTGCTATGCCGCATTTGCCGGCGAGCGGGAGAACGGCACGCTGCGTCAGGTGCTGGCCACGGGCGTTCGGCCCCTGCAGTTGCTCTCGGGCAAGGCGTTAGGTGCGCTCGGTGCGGTCTTCGGGCTGTTATTGCCGGTTGTGGCGCTTGCGCTGGTGGCCCTGATGTTTTCCGGGTCGGCGATCGGGGCGCTGCCGCGCGCAGTCCTGCTTACGCTGTCTTATGGGGTCTACGCAGCAATATTCGTGCTGCTTTCCCTGGGCGTCTCCGCGCGTGCTTCATCCACGCAGGCAGCGCTCGTGGTGCTGGTGGGGTTCTGGGCAATCAGCAGTTTTGTCGTGCCGCGTGTTGCGGCGGATGCGGCTTCGCTGCTCAGGCCTTTGCCCACACTGGAGGCGTTTCGAGAGGCTGTCGAGCAGGACATGCAGACGGCTCGGGACGGGCGCAGTGTCGATGAGCTGATTCGCGAGCGCCGGCAGCAGGTGTTGTCGCTTTACGGCGTGGCGTCGGAAGATGAGTTGCCGATCAACTTTCAGGGCATGGTGCTCGCCTTGCAGGAAGAGATCAGTGATGTGGCCTACGCGCGGCACTTTGCACGCCTTCAGTCGCGCATGCAGGCGCAACTTGCGCTGCATGATCTGGCGACGCTGTTTTCGCCGCGTATGGCCGTACAGCGACTTTCGGCGGAGCTTTCCGAGACCAGTCTGGACGCGCAACAGGCCTTTGAGGACGAAGCCGAGGCCTATCGGCGCGATTTCATCGCGCTGCTCAATCGCGATATGACCTTCAGCGCGCGGGGCGGACAAATGGACTACCGCGCAGGTCCCGAGCTGTGGTCCCAGGTCGAGTCATTCGGGTTTGGCGGCAGGGATCCCGGCAGAGTAGCGTCGGCAGCGGCCCCCGGTGCGGTTCTGCTACTGCTTTGGCTTGCCGGTACTGCACTGTTCGCAGGACTGTCCGTGCGTCGCACGGACCTGGCCTTGCGATGATGGTCGCCCGTGTACTGCGGCAGGATTGGCTGTTGCTGCGCTCCAGTCCCGGTCTGTGGGTGGCGCTGGTATTGCTGGTGGCTGTCACCGCACTCGCCGCGGTCGCAGGTCATGCAAGGATCGGGTTCCATGACGCCGCGGTGGACAGCCGCGTCGAGGCAGCCGAGCAGACACGTGTGGCTGTCGTGCAGACCCTGCGCCGGTGGGAGCAGGCGGGCGAC
>JBGTIC010000035.1:0-2287 GCA_041745895.1 Gammaproteobacteria bacterium | reverse complement strand
TGGCCCCCGGTGCCGCGTCTGCCTCCCGCAAGGTCTGGCGAATCAGCGGCACCAGCCGCCGCACGTGGTCGCGCGAGGCCAGTTCGGGCACCACCCCGCCGAAGGCGGCATGCAGATCCACCTGGCTGAACAGCTGATGGGCCAGCAGGTGGACCCGGCCATCGGGCGCGCGCTCGCAGACCGCCACACCGGTCTCGTCACAACTGGTCTCTATGCCCAGCACGCGCATGCAAAGCTTCCACCGGAAGAGCCAAGGGATTTTTGCAATTGTAGCGCGGAGGCAGTAGACTTTTGCGCCTTTGTCGCCCCGCCCGGCAGGCCGTGGTCATGACGGTCGGGGGAGCGTTTTTGTTTTTGGGCCCGGTTCCGGGCTTGGGAGTTGAGGTCAAGATGCCAAGCGTTCGCGTCAAAGAAAGCGAGCATTTCGACGCCGCCCTGCGGCGATTCAAGCGCGCCTGCGAGAAGGCCGGCGTGCTCACGGAGCTGCGCCGTCGCGAGTTCTACGAAAAGCCCACCCAGGAGCGCAAGCGCAAGAAGGCTGCTGCCGTGAAGCGGCATCTCAAGCGCCTGTCGCGCGAGCAGGGTCGCCGCACCCGCCTGTACTGACCGGGGCTGGCACTGCGCGTGCGCCCATGAGTCTCAAATCCCGGCTCAATGACGACGTCAAGACCGCGCTTCGCGCCGGCGACAAGCAGCGCCTGAGCGTGCTGCGCATGACGCTGGCGGCCATCAAGCAGCGTGAAGTCGATGAGCGCATCGCGCTTGACGAAGCCCAGGTCCTGAGCGTGCTCGAAAAGATGATCAAGCAGCGCCGCGAATCCGTCAGCCAGTACACGGCCGGCAACCGCCAGGATCTCGCGGACAAGGAACTTGCCGAGATCGAGCTGCTGAGCAGCTACCTGCCCACGCCCCTGTCGGATGCCGAACTCGACGCCGTGATCGCCGGGGCCATCGAGCGCACGGGTGCGACCTCGATGCGCGAGATGGGCCAGGTGATGGCGCAGGTACGCGAGGCTGCGGCGGGTCGGGCCGACATGGCCGTGGTCAGCCAGCGCGTCAAGGAACGTCTGACCGGCTGATCCTAAGTTACACTCGCGCGTTGCGGTTCGGGCAGTCAGCATGAGCGGACGCATCCCCCAGGATTTCATCGACGAGCTGCTCGCACGGGCGGACATCGTCGAGGTGCTCGGCTCGCGCCTGCAGCTCAAGAAAGCCGGGCGCGAATACAAGGCGCTGTGCCCGTTCCACAACGAAAAAACCCCCTCCTTCACGCTGAGCCCCGACAAGGGCTTCTATCACTGCTTCGGCTGCGGTGCGCACGGCACCGCACTTGGCTTCCTGATGGAACACGACCGGCTGCCGTTCGTGGAAGCCGTCGAGGAACTCGCCTCCCTGGTCGGCATGAGTGTGCCGCGCGAGGATTCCCCGGCGGCGCGCCAGCAACGCTCCCACCATGACCTGCTGGCCCAGGCCGCGCAGCACTACCGCGAGCTGCTCAAGAGCGCGCCCAACGCCGTGGACTACCTCAAGGGCCGCGGCATCGACGGACCGACTGCGGCGCGCTATCAGCTCGGCTACGCCCCCGAGGCCTGGGACACGGTGATGAAGCACATGGGCGGTACGGCTGAACTGGATGCCGAGCTGCTGCTCGTCGGCCTGCTCACCGAGAACGAGCGGCATCGACGCTATGACCGCTTTCGCGACCGGATCATGTTCCCGATCCGCGATCTGCGCGGCCGGATGGTCGGCTTCGGTGGCCGCGTGCTCGGCGATGGTGAGCCGAAATATTTGAACTCCCCGGAAACGCCGGTTTTCCACAAGGGGCGCGAACTCTACGGACTCTACGAGGCGCGCCAGGCGTTGCGCGAGATCCCGCGGCTGCTGGTGGTCGAAGGCTACATGGATGTCATCGGCCTGGCGCGCCACGGTATTGCCTACGCGGTGGCCACGCTGGGCACCGCAACCACCGCCGAGCAGGTCGCGCGACTGTTCCGCGTCACCGACGAGGTGGTGTTCTGTTTCGACGGCGATCGCGCCGGGCGGGCAGCGGCGTGGCGGGCGCTGGAAAACGCCCTGCCCGAGGCGCGCGAGGGACGCCAGATCGCTTTTCTGTTCCTGCCTGAAGGCGAGGATCCCGACTCGCTGGTCGCGCGGGAGGGGGCGAATTCTTTCGAGGCACGGCTGGCCGAGGCGGTGCCGCTGTCGGACTTCCTCGTCGAGCGGCTGTCGCGCGACATCGACATGCGCAGCGTGGATGGACGCGCACGGCTGGCGGAGCTTGCGCGCC
>JBGTIC010000034.1:0-7475 GCA_041745895.1 Gammaproteobacteria bacterium | reverse complement strand
GTTGTGTGCAGGGTGTCGACATCGGGCGCGTCCATCCCGCGCAGGTGTGCCGCATCCCGCCGGAAGTAGGGGAAGAACCAGCCCTGGTCGCGGACGAAATGCCAGGCCCAGTGAAACTGGGTACCGAAGGCGTCGGGCGTGATCGCCGGTGCGTAGTGTTCCAGGAAATCCATCTTGTCCCGGGCGCTGAACATGGCAATGCCATCGAGCACCATGCGGCCGAAGCGATCCGGTCTGGCGATCGCCATTTCGGCGACGATATGTGCGCCTGTATGGCTGCCATACAGGTCGACTTTCTCGATGCCGAGCGCGTCCATGACACGCAGGCTCGAATGCGCGTAATAGGCGATGTCCGGTGCGGGTGGTGCAGGCGGTGCGGAGTCGCCGTTACCAAGGGTGTCCGGTGCAACGATCCTGCGGGAACGCCCCAGTTCGCGCATCAGGCCGGACAATCCGACGCTCGAGCTTGGCGAGGCATGCACCATCCACAGGGGGTGGGCCGCCTGTTTGCCAGACGCCTGTGACCGGGTGTCCGTATAACGATAGTGCACCTGGCCTTCGTCGATGCTGACAAAGCCGCGCAAGATCTCAGGCATTGGATTCTTCCCGTCATTCACCGCATTGCGAACGCCAGCACTATAGCCTTTCGCGGAAGTTTTTGAATCGGCACGTGGTTGGGCCATCTCAGGTATCTTTGATTGTCGGCGTGAACTTAAGGAAGGATCGGATCCAGTGACTCGAGTGCAAGGCTCCGTGCGACGCGGCTACTGTGACGGGCCTTTCGGCCAGATTCATTATCGTCGTGCCGGCAGCGGTAGCGGTAGCGGCAGCGCGCGGCCGCTGCTGTGTTTTCACATGAGCCCGCACTCGGGACTGGTCTATGAAGCCTTCCTTCGCGAGATGGGCGCTGACCGACTGGCCATCGCGCCAGATACGCCCGGCTTCGGTGAGTCGGACCCGCCGGCCACGGCCCCGGAAATCGCCGACTACGCGCGTTCGATGGCGGCCTTGATGGACGCACTCGCGCTCGACGAGGTGGACGTCATCGGCTATCACACGGGCTCGAAGATTGCCGTGGCGCTGGCCCTGCTGCGCCCGGCGCAGGTGCGCCATGTCGTCATGGTCTCGGCACCGGTGTTCACCGCCGAGGAGCGCGAGGCCTTTCGTGATCTGTATGGACCCGACGCGCTCGATGAGCAGGGTGCGCACCTGCAGGACCGGTGGCAGGCATTGATGCGATGGCGAGGCCCGGGCCAGAGCGTCGAGATGGCAGCCGAGCATTTCTTCGAGGGCCTGCGGCGTCCGGCGATTTCCTGGTGGGGGCATTACGCGGCATTCGCATTCGAACTTGCCGAGCTGCTGCCGCAGGTTCGCCAACCGGTGCTGTTACTGAATCCAGAGGATGACCTCACCGAGTACACCCGGCGCGCGGCACCCTTGCTTGCAAATGGCAGGATGCTGGAGCTGCCGAAGTGGGGTCATGGCCTGCTGCAGGTTCATGCGGCTGAACTTGCCGCGCTGGTGCGGGATTTCTGCGATTCGACGGAATCGTTGGGGTAGGCGCTGTATAATGTTCCGACGGATCGCGGTGTTGTCGGAGCGCTAACGAACGGCGTCTGTTCTCGGCACTTTCCAATACGTATGTCCTGCCTCGGAATGAGAACCATTCAGGAAACATCTCCGCGGAAACGAATTCTCATCGCTACCCGTGTCGTGCTATCCGTCGGAGATGCCAGAAATGTGTGATCAGAATTTTGCGGAAGACCTGAAGCACTATCAGCGTAACGTGGGCGTGACCCGCCGGGATTTCGGTGCGATATCCGCCAGCATCGGCCTGATGGCAATGCTGCCCAGCGCTGCAAACGCTCAGGAGGTTACCGAGGCCGACGTCGAGATCACCACCCCCGACGGCGTCGCGGATTGCTACTTCGTCCATCCCTCGAGCGGTAAACATCCTGCGGTGCTGGTGTGGCCGGACATCATGGGTCTGCGGCCGACGTTCCGCGAGATGGGCCGGCGCTTGGCCGAGTCTGGCTACGCGGTGCTGGTGGTCAATCCGTTCTACCGCGAACTTCGTGCACCTGTCGTGCCCGCAGGCGCGAGCCTGGCCGACGACGCCATACGTAATCTGGTCTTCCCGCTGGCGCGCACGCTCAGTGCCACCACGCACGTGACCGACGCGAAGGCATTCATTGGCTGGCTCGACACGCAGAGCGGGGTCGATACCGGCCGGCCTGTCGGCACCACCGGCTATTGCATGGGCGGACCGATGGTGATGCGCACTGCGGCCGCAGTCGCCGACCGAGTCGGTGCCGGTGCGTCGTTTCATGGCGGCGGGCTTGCCACCGATCAGCCAGAAAGTCCGCATCGTCTGGTGTCACAGATGAACGCGCATTTCCTGATCGCTATCGCCGAGAATGACGATGCGCGTGAGCCCGAGGTCAAGCACACGCTGCGAAAGACCTTCGACGAGGCCGAACTGCCTGCCGAGATCGAGGTGTATCCAGCCGGCCACGGCTGGTGTGTGCCGGACTCGCCCGTCTACGATGAGGATCAGGCGGAGCGCGCATGGAGTCGCCTGCTGGCGCTCTTCGATGTCGCCCTTGCATAGCGGGTCGTTAACGTCTCCCAAAGCTTTTATGCGACAAGAAAAGCGTGTTTTGCGACGCGAACTAAAGTTTTTTGTCGTGTAATTTGCTTTTCGAAGGCTAACGATCGTGGGCAAGGAAGGTAGACTGAAACCCATGGCATCGAATATCCGACAAACCCTGCACACTCTGGCGGAGCGCCTCCCGGAGGATGCAACTCTGGGGGATGCCATCGAGCGACTGCGCTTCCTTCGGGCGGTTGAGGAAGGCAAGCGCGCGGCCGAACAGGGCGAGTTCGCCAGCGATGAAGAGGTCCGACGCGTGTTCGCAAAGTATGGCGTCGAGACTTGAGGCTGCGTTGGACCCGGTTGGCTCTGGCCGACTTCGACCAAGCGCACGACCATATCGCGAAGACTAACCCGCAAGCGGCACAAGACGTTGCTCAGCGCATTCTGGACGCAGCCCATCCGGAGACTGACATGAACCGATGGTGGCCGACAATAGCGGGACTAGCGCTTGTCTTGCCCGGTTGCAGCGTTACTAGAGTCGCCGAAAGCCGGTTTCTCGGCGAATGCAAGGAACTGCTGGTGCCGCACTATATGGCGCAAACCAGACTGGATAGGGCTTTCTCCACCAGGCTCATGTTGACACCCGAGAAGATTCAACCCGATGACAATTTCGGAAGGTTCCAGATCGTCGGTGAAGTGCCGACGGGAACGCGCATAGTCGTGCACGAGATTCTGCGTAGTCCGAAACTTATGGGAGCCCCTCCCTACCTCCGGGTTACGGTCAAGGTACTGGAAGGCGATTATGAGGGCACGGTGTCGGACGTTCCTTCGTGTGCGTTGTATCACCCAAGGGTGGTGAGGTGGATCACCAATTGCACGCTGGATCCGGACCAGCTGCAGTTCAATCCGGAGTTTGCCAAGGCCTGCGACGTACCCTCGCGTCCCGGGCCTTGAGTTGTGCTGCGGGTGCCGTGCATGCGTCGGGAGGTTGCAGGATGAAGCTGCATTTCGCGATGGCCGTCCTCTTGGGACTGGCCGGCTGTGCCGGGTACTCACGGGGCACCGTGGATACCGATGGTATCTACCGATTCCGGGAGGCCCCCATCGAGGTGCGAGCGCCGGCCGAGTGCCTGTACGATCCGCGCGTCTACGTCGCGCACTCATCCGTGGTGTTTACGACAGGCTTGAAAAATTGGCGCGGTGACGGTAGCGGCCAGTATCACGTTGATCTTGCGGATCTTCCCGAGGGACTTTCTGACCCGGCCTTCTTTGTGGCTGCGGCGACTGAGCTTCACCGCGAGGCGTACGAGAGGAACAACGGAGTGCTGGAGTCCGAGGAAGTATTGGACATCCATAACAGGCTCGCTTTCCAGTCCGTGGGCACACACCGCAATGTCTATGTAATGGTCGTTACCAGTATTCAGTTTGCCAGCCACATTGTCACCGCCCATCTGGTCTATCCGAAGAGAGATGTCAGCGGGCAACCAATGGAGATTCCCTGGCAGTGTTACGAGCGGTTCGTAGCATCGATCGGCTATGCGGGACCTTGATTGACGATCTGCGACCCGCGCGCACGTCAGGGAGGCCCGCTTCGATCTTCTGTTTCACGTACAGCTCGTACATGAGTTCGTCTCAGGTAGCCTGGTCCGGCAGCCGCTCACCCTCAAGCCCGCCGCTTGCGCGAAGCAGGCACCGCCTGTCTCGCCAGCACCGGGAGCAGATACTCACCCGTATACGAGCCCGGCGTTGCGGCCACGGTCTCGGGCGTTCCGCAGACCAGCACCTGGCCGCCGCCTGATCCACCTTCCGGTCCCAGGTCGACTACCCAGTCGGCGGTCTTGATCACGTCCATGTTGTGCTCGATGACGATCACGGTATTGCCGTGATCGCGCAGCCGGTGCAGCACGGCCAGCAGCTGTGCCACATCGTGGAAGTGCAGCCCGGTTGTGGGTTCATCCAGAATGTAGAGCGTGCGCCCGGTGTCGCGCTTCGACAGCTCGCGCGCAAGCTTCACGCGCTGGGCCTCGCCGCCGGAGAGCGTGGTCGCGTTTTGACCCAGGCGAAGGTAGGAAAGACCTACATCCATCAATGTCTGCAGCTTGCGCGCCAGCGCCGGGACCTTGGCGAAAAATGCCAGCGCATCCTCGACAGTCATCTCCAGCACCTCGTGGATGTTCCGGCCCTTGTAGCGGATATCCAGCGTTTCGCGGTTGTAGCGTCGGCCCTCGCAGGTGTCGCAGGGCACGTAAATGTCCGGCAGGAAATGCATCTCCACCTTGATCACGCCGTCGCCCTGGCAGGCTTCGCAGCGCCCGCCCTTGACGTTGAAGCTGAAGCGCCCAGGATCGTAGCCGCGCGAACGGGCTTCCTGGGTGCCGGAAAACAGATCACGGATGGGCGTGAACAGCCCGGTGTAGGTGGCCGGGTTGGAGCGCGGCGTGCGACCGATCGGGCTCTGGCTGATGTCGATCACGCGATCGATGTGCGACAGTCCGTCGATGCCCTCCGAGGGTGCCGGATCATCCCCGGCCGGCCCGTTGATGTGGCGCGCGGCGAGCCGGTAGAGCGTGTCGTTGATCAGCGTGCTTTTGCCCGATCCGGACACACCGGTCACGCAGGTCAGCAGTCCGATGGGAATGTCCACATCGACGCCGCGCAAATTGTTGCCGCGCGCGCCGCGCAGCGACAGGCAGCGCTTCGGATCCGCAGGCCTGCGGTGCGCCGGGATCTCGATGCGTCGCTGTCCGGTGAGGTACTGTCCGGTCAGCGAACTGGTGCTCGCCTGGATCTCGGCCGGCGTGCCCTGGGCCACCACTTCGCCGCCGTGCACGCCGGCGCCTGGCCCCAAGTCGATGACGTGGTCAGCCGCGAGAATGGCTTCTTCATCATGCTCGACGACGATCACGGTGTTGCCGATGTCGCGCAGGTGCAGCAGTGTGCCTAGCAGGCGCTCGTTGTCGCGCTGGTGCAGGCCGATCGAAGGCTCATCGAGCACGTACATCACGCCGACGAGGCCTGAGCCGATCTGACTGGCGAGGCGGATGCGTTGCGCCTCGCCGCCGGAGAGTGTCTCGGCACTGCGATCCAGGCTCAGGTACGTCAGCCCCACATCCACCAGAAAGCGCAACCGATCACCGATCTCCTTGACGATGCGTGCGGCTACCTCGCCGCGCCAGCCCGGCAGGCGCAGGTCGGAAAAGAATGCCGAGGCCTCGCCGATTGACAGCGAAGCGATATGCGGCAATGTCTGATCGGCGACGAACACATGGCGCGCTGCTTCGTTGAGTCGGGTGCCGTGGCAGTCCGGGCAGGGGCGGGTGCTCAAGTACTTCGCGAGCTCCTCGCGCACCATCGCCGAATCCGTTTCGCGATAGCGGCGCTCCATGTTCGGCAGGATGCCCTCGAAGGCATGGCTGCGCGTGACCTGGCCGCCGCGACCGCTGGCATAACTGAACTCGACTGCCTCGCCACGACTACCCTGCAGTACAGTGTCGCGGACCGATTGAGGCAGCGATTCGAAGGGCGCTTCCGGGTCGAAGGAGTAATGCGCCGCGAGGCTGGTGAGCATCTGGAAATACCAGGCGTTGCGTCGATCCCAGCCGCGGATGGCGCCGCCGGCCAGACTCAGTGAGGCGTCGCGGACCACCCGCTCGGGATCGAAAAACTGCTTCACGCCCAGGCCGTCACAGGTGGGACAGGCACCCGCGGGATTGTTGAAGGAGAACAGTCTGGGCTCAAGCGCGGCAATGCTGTAGCCACACACCGGGCAGGCAAAGCGGCTGGAAAAACGGATCTCGGCGCCCTCGCCATCGAGCGGGGCGATCACGGCCACGCCCTCGCCGATACCCAGCGCGGTTTCGAAGGATTCGGCCAGGCGCAGACGCAGGTCGTCGCGCACGCGGAAGCGATCGATGACCGCTTCGATCCGATGGCGGCGTTTCGGCTCCAGGGTGGGCACCGGATCCAGATCGACAACTTCGCCGTCTATGCGCGCACGCACGAAGCCCTGGCTGCGCAGCTCGATCAATTGCTGCTGATGTTCGCCCTTGCGATCGTCGATGACCGGCGCAAGCATCATGAGCCGCGTGCCTTCGGGCATGGCCAGCACCTGGTCGACCATCTGGCTGACGCTGCGCGCCTCGAGCGGTTCGTCGTGGGTCGGGCAGCGCGGTGTGCCGGCGCGCGCGAACAGCAGGCGCAGGTAATCGTGGATCTCGGTAACCGTACCGACCGTGGAGCGCGGGTTATGGGAAGTCGATTTCTGCTCAATCGAGATCGCCGGTGACAGGCCCTCGATGTGGTCGATGTCGGGCTTCTCCATCACCGACAGGAACTGGCGCGCGTAGGTGGACAGCGACTCGACGTAGCGGCGTTGTCCCTCGGCATAGATCGTATCGAAAGCCAGAGAAGACTTGCCGGAGCCCGACAGCCCGGTAATCACGCTGAGCCGGTCGCGGGGCAGATCGACATCGATGTTTTTCAGATTGTGGGTGCGCGCTCCGCGCAGTCGGATCTGCTTCATCTTCAAAATTCGCCTGATGCCACCGCGGCCACGGCCCTGCGACGGCAGGGAAACTCTCTATAATACTGGTGCATCGACACGCTTCGCAAAGGAAGGGACTTGGGCCAGGACTCCGCCCGCGTGACGATGTCGCGCAGCGAATGGCAGCACACGGCAGTGGTGGGAGGCGTGTTCTCCACGCGCACCTTCGGGCTGTTCCTGCTGTTGCCGGTGCTGGCGCTCCATGCCGCGGAGCTGCCGGACGCAACGCCTCTGCTGGTGGGTCTTGCCGTGGGGGGCTACGGCCTGACTCAGGCGCTGCTGCAGGTGCCGCTGGGCGCGCTGTCCGATCGTATCGGTCGGCGTCCGGTGATTGCC
>JBGTIC010000033.1:0-20182 GCA_041745895.1 Gammaproteobacteria bacterium | reverse complement strand
CCAGGCGCTCGATTCAGCGCCCTCACCGCGCTGCCGCGAGCGCATGCCGCTGGCGGGGCGCACCATCAACCCGCTACAGCGTGAGCCGGTGCGTGAGCCGCTGGACGTCGGCGTACGCAGCATCAATTCGCTGCTCGCCATCGGTCGTGGTCAACGCATGGGCCTGTTCGCCGGCAGTGGCGTGGGAAAGAGCGTGCTGCTTGGCATGATGGCCCGGCACACCGCCGCTGAGGTCATCGTCGTCGGCCTGATCGGCGAGCGTGGCCGTGAGGTCAACGAGTTCATCCACGAGATTCTTGGGCCTGACGGGCTTGCCCGCGCGGTCGTGGTTGTCGCCCCGGCGGATGCACCGCCACTGATGCGGCTGCAGGGGGCGCAGTCGGCCACCGCAATCGCCGAGTATTTTCGGGAACAGGGTCGCCACGTGCTGTTGCTGATGGATTCGCTCACCCGCTATGCCCAGGCGCAGCGCGAGATCGGCCTGGCCATCGGCGAGCCGCCCGTGACGCGCGGCTATACGCCTTCAGTGTTCGCAAAACTCCCGCAGCTGCTCGAGCGCGCGGGCAACTCCAACACGGGTGGTTCGATCACCGGCATCTATACAGTCCTGGCGGAAGGCGACGACGTACAGGACCCGGTGGCCGATGCGGCGCGAGCGGTCCTCGACGGGCATATCGTGCTCTCCCGACGGATTGCAGAGCGTGGTCGTTACCCGGCTATCGACATCGAGGCCTCGATCAGCCGTGTCATGAACGCGATGGTCAGCCCGGCGCAGCGCGAGCTTGCGCAGAGCTTTCGGCGTATCACCGCGTGTTACGAGCAGCACCGCGATCTGATCACTGTGGGAGCCTACCGGCGAGGCACTGATGCCGCGGTCGATCAGGCCATAGAGCTGTATCCGCGAATCGAGGCGTTCCTGACCCAGTCCCCGGAAGAGTCGGTCGGGGTGGCGGAGAGCGCGCACGCACTTGCCCGCCTGCTTGGTGAGGCCCGCGCAACCCACACGCAGGAGTCCATGGAATGACCCGGCAACAGGCGCAACTTGATCTGGTCGCAGGCATGAAGCGTGAAGAGGAACGTCAGGCGGGCGAGGCACTGCGCATCGCGCAGACCAAACTGGCCGAAGAGGAGGAGCGCCTCCACGCGGTTGAGCTCTATGTAGATGAGTACCACGCACGCACCCTCACCGGAACGGTGGACCTTCATCGATTGCAAAGTCAGCACAGTTTTCTGTCGCAACTCGAGCAGACTCTGGAGGCGCAGCGCCGGCAGGTCTCGGTGTGCCGACAACGTCTGGAGGCTGCGCGCGCGCGCTGGTTGTCGGCACGCATGCAGCGTCAGGCTATCGAGAAGCTGATCGGCAAGCGGGGCGATGCGGCTGCCGTCGAGCGACGCCGTGTGGAGCAGCGCCAGCAGGACGAACTCGCTCTCCAGGCACCCGCCCGCAGGCTGGCAGCCGGCAACACGCACTGAAGAGTCCCTCGATTGGCACAGGACTTGCTTGAGAGTACTGCAGAATCGATCAGTGCGCGTGGGCGCGGGAGTATTGGGTGATGCTGGTGCCAATGGGCTCGGGAATAGAATTCAAGGCTGGGGCTGCGGGCGGTGAGTCTACGAGCCTGCCGGGCGGCGCCGTAGACGACACCGTGGACGCTGAGAATCCCGGCTTCGCCCTGGTGCTCGCAGCGCTCAACCAGCCGGTGACACTCGCGGCTGCGCCCGGTCGATCGACGGTTGATGCGCCGGCCGACAAGATCAGTGGCGATGGGCTGCCCGGCAGGAGCTTGCCGCTTGAAGGCAAACGCTTGCCGCTTTCGCAAGTTCCGCCTGCACTTGCGCAAGCTGATGCTGATGACGGCCTGCTGCGGCATGCAGGCATGCTGGCAACCGCTGCACGTCTTGGCGGCCAGGCAGCGGGCGACCCGCTTGCATCGATCTTTGCTCAGCAGTTGCTGGGCAAGGAGCCCGCAGGCGCCGAGCTTGCACTTCCTGGCCTCTCCGGATCTTCAGTGCGCACGGGGACAGCCCCAGCCGTGATCTCGCCCGGCCGGGGCGGCCCAGCGCTGAGCCCGCAGCAGCCGGGATTCGATCAGACGCTCGCGCAGAGAGTGCTGCTGTTTGTCCAACAGGGCATCCAGGATGCGCGCGTGCGGGTGCATCCAGAGCATCTGGGCCCGATCGAGATCCGTATTCGACTGGAAGCCGACGCGCTGCAGGTGTCCATGGCCTCACCTCATGCTGCCGTACGCGACGCGCTCGAAAGCGCACTGCCCCGGCTGCGTGAAACCCTTGCCGAGCAGGGACTCGACCTCGGTCATGCAGAGGTGGGCAGTGGTGAGCGCGATGCCCAGCGCCAGCGCAGCGATTCTCAGGACGCCGTGGCCGGACAGGACACCGGAATTGCCGCCGATGAAGAGGCCGATTCCGCAGTGCGCTCAGCACGCCCGGGCCACGGCTACGCACTCATAGATACTTTCGCCTGAGGCTACGCTCGATTCCCCGGCGCAGCGCTGGGTGTCCCGCTCGGGCAGCATGCGTCAAATTTCCGTCTGTCTCCCTTCCGGAGCTGTGCCAGTCTTGGCGGCAGACAAAAAAAACCTCTAATAAACATGTAGTAACGGGCTATTCCCTGAGATGGCACGACATTTGCTTTGAAACCTTCGTAGTCATCCGGAGGCAAGGCAAAATGAGTGCAGAAGAATCGGTGGTCTTGGAGCAGGACGCGGCGCCTGCGGGCAAGGCCAAGCGCAAGGGGCTGGTCTGGATCACGCTGCTGCTGCTGGCAGCCGGTGGCGCAGGCGCTGCGTGGTACGCCGGGCTCATTCCGGGTGCCGGAACAGCGGCCGATGCGGCCGATGCTGATGCTACGGAGCGTCGTCAGCCCATTTACCACACGCTGGATTCCAACCTGGTAGTGAATTTTCGTGGTGGCTCGCGCACGCGGTACCTGCAGGTGGGTATTGAGGTGATGTCGCGCGACCCGCAGGCCATTGAGGCCTTGCGCAGCCACAACGCAGTAATTCGCAACAACCTGATCATGCTGCTCAGTGACCAGTCCAGCGAAGCGCTGGCCACTCGTGAGGGCAAGGAGTCGCTGCAGCGCGAGGCGCTTGCGGAAATCCAGGCGGTTCTGCAGGCGCGCTACGGCCAGCCAGGGATCGAGTCCCTGTACTTCACTTCATTCGTGATGCAGTAGGGCGCTGCGATGTCCGTCAACGATATTCTGTCCCAGGATGAAATCGATGCCCTGTTGCATGGGGTCGATAGCGGCGATGTGGTTACCGAGGATGATCTGCGGTTGCGCGATGGCGTGGCCCGCCCGGTAGACCTGACCGCACATGAGCGCATCGTTCGCGGTCGCATGCCCACGCTGGAGATGATCAGCAATCGCTTCTCGCGCAATTTTCGCGTCAGTCTGTTCAACCTGATCCACAGGGCCGTTGAAATCTCTTTCCAGGGCGTGCGTCTGGCGAAGTTCGCCGAGTACACGCACACCCTGGCACTACCCACGTCGCTGAACATGATTCGCGTCTCCCCGCTTCGCGGCACCGGTCTGATCGTGCTGGATGCCCGCCTCGTGTTCGCGCTGGTGGACAACTACTTCGGTGGTGATGGCCGCTTCCAGAACCGTGTCGAGGGGCGTGAGTTCACGGCGATGGAGAACAGGGTCATCGAGATGACGCTTGCTCGCGTGTTCGCCGACATGCAGGAGGCGTGGACGGCTCTGATGCCGGTGGAGTTCGAGTACATCAACTCCGAGGTCAACCCGCAGTTTGCCAACATCGTCAGTCCCACCGAGGTGGTGGTGATCTCTTCCTTTTCGCTGGATATGGATGGCATCAGCGGAGAGCTGCACATGACCCTTCCCTATTCGATGCTCGAGCCAATTCGCGAACTGCTCGATGCGGGTATCCAGAGTGATCGTGGCAGTCGCGACGAGCGCTGGCTGCGCTCGATCCGCCATGAGATGCAGGCCGCCGAAGTGGAGGTCCACAGCAGTCTGGTCGAGTCACGCATGACCGTGGGCCGCGTGCTGGCGCTCAAGGCCGGTGACATTCTGCCAGTTGATCTCCCGGATGTCGTCACGCTGTGCGCTGAGGGCGTCCCGCTGTTCCGCGCCCGTGTAGGGGTTGCGGACGGCCAGAATGCGCTGCAGATCATGCAGCCCATTGCACGTGATTCTGTGGAACGCGATAGCTGAGTGAACCCAACACGCCCGGCGTCGCCTGAAACGCGTGCTGTCGGGACCGATTGCAAAGTCGCATATGGAGTGACGGTGACATGACTGAACAAGCACAGACGGATGTTGCGGCGGATGACTCTGCCGGCGATGACTGGGCTTCCGCGCTCGCCGAGCAGGGCCAGGGCGACAGCGGTGCTGCCGCGAAACAGCCCGAACAGGCACAGGCGGTCAAGATGCCTGTGCTGGATAGCGCCAGTCCGGGTTGCGCTGAAGGCTCAGCGACCAGCGATCGCAACCTCGATGTGATCCTGGACATTCCCGTAACGGTTTCAATGGAGATCGGCCGCACGCGGTTGCCGATCCGCAGCCTGTTGCAGCTCAACCAGGGCTCGGTCGTGGAACTCGACCAGCTCGCCGGTGAGCCGATGGACGTACTGGTCAACGGCACGCTGATCGCACACGGAGAGGTCGTGGTCGTCAACGAGCGCTTCGGCATCCGACTCACCGATGTGGTCAGTCCTGCCGAACGCGTGCGCAAGCTGAAGTAGGCATACTGCAGATGATCAGGCCTTCATCGAGCGCATATCTCGCCAGCCTGGCTGTGGTCATGGCGACGGCGCTGGCTGCCATGCTGCTGCCGACGATCGCAGTGGCTGCGACCGAGTCTGCGCCGAGCGCAGGCGCACAACTCCTGCGCCTGGTCGCCGGGCTGATCTTCGTGCTGGCCTTGGTGTTTGTGCTCTCCAGGCTGTTGCCCCGTCTGGGTGGTCGCGGCCTGACGGGCGGGCGCGGCTTTCGTGTCGTCGCCTCGTTGCCGGTGGGTCAGCGCGAACGCGTGGTGTTGCTTGAAGTGGGGAATCGCCAGGTGATGCTCGGGGTGGCGCCGGGCCGCGTGAATACTTTGCACGTCCTCGATGAGCCGGTCCAGGCACCGGCAGACCTGCGCGCAGACGTTGCCGACCAATCCGGCAGCTGGCTGTCGCGCACGCTGGGTGGGAGAGCTTCGTGATCAGCGTCACTTTCGGTCTACGCATCAGCCTTTGTGTGGTGCTGCTGCTGACCGGTGTCCTGTTCTCTTCGGGAGTCCAGGCTCAGGCGGCGCTGGAGCTGCTGACGGTGAGCGGTGGCCAGGAAGGCGCGCAGACCTACTCCGTGAGCCTGCAGGTGCTGCTGTTCATGACAGCGCTGAGCGTGATCCCGGCGCTGCTGATCACCATGACTTCGTTCACCCGCATCATCATTGTGCTGGCGATCCTGCGCCAGGGGCTGGGTACACAGCAGACGCCCTCCAACCAGGTGCTGCTGGGCATCGCGCTGTTTCTCACCATGTTCATCATGGCGCCAGTGGGCGATCGCGTCTATCAGGACGCCATCACGCCGTATGTGGCCGAGGAGCTCGCGCCCATGCAGGCCCTGCAGGCTGCAATCCACCCGGTGCGTGAGTTCATGCTGGCACATACCCGCGAGACCGATCTTGCCATGTTCGCAAGCCTTGGCGGCCACGAGCCGTTTGCCGATACGCAAGCCGTGCCGTTCACGCTGCTGTTGCCGGCCTTCGTGACCAGCGAACTCAAGACCGCCTTCCAGATAGGCTTCCTGCTGCTCATTCCCTTCCTGATCATAGACCTGGTCGTGGCCAGCGTGCTGATGTCGATGGGCATGGTCATGCTCTCTCCGCTGATCATCTCGCTGCCCTTCAAGATCATGCTGTTCGTGCTCGTGGATGGCTGGTCACTGGTCATGACCACGCTGGCCGGCAGCTTTTTCCTGTGACTCGAACTGCGCCGAATGCGCATCAGGGACGCCGCACATGATGATTGAAGATGTACTGCAAGTGGGCAACCAGGCCATGTGGATCGCCATGCTGCTGGCCGCGCCCATTTTGCTCACTGCCCTGGTGATCGGCCTGGTGATCGGCATGATCCAGGCGGCCACGCAGATCCAGGAAATGACGCTGTCGTTCATCCCCAAGCTGCTGGGCATCGTCGGCATGCTGGTCATCGCCGGACCGTGGATGCTCTCCATGATGCTCGACTGGTTCCGCGACCTGGTGCTCGACATCCCGATGCTGATCGGCTGAGCGCCCATGGCTCTGCTCGAGATTTCCGAAGGGCAGCTCACGGCGTGGTTGACGGGGTTCTTCTGGCCGTTCGTTCGCATCGGTGCGCTGCTCGTGGCAGCCCCCATGTTTGGAGCGCGTACCGTTCCCGTACGCGTTCGCATCACCCTGGCGCTGCTGCTTGCACTGGTGGTGTATCCGCTGATCGAGACACCCGTTGATGTCGACCCTCTGTCCTTGCCAGGCGCTACGCTGGTGCTGCGCGAGATCCTGATCGGCGTGACCCTGGGCTTCGTGCTGCAGATGGTGTTCTCCGCCATGGCCATGGCCGGCGAACTCGTTGCGCTGTCGATGGGGCTGGCGTTTGCCAGCATGGTCGATCCCGAGAGAGGGGGCAGCGTGCCGCTGGTCGGGCAGTACTTCGTGATTTTCTCGACTCTGCTATTCCTGGCGATGGACGGCCATCTTGCCTTACTGGCGTTGCTGGTCGAGAGTTTTCAGATGCTGCCACCGGCCACCGGTGGGCTTGCCGGCGCGGGTTTTCAACAGCTGGTGGGCTGGGGCAGCGACATGTTCGCCTCGGCCGTGTTCGTTGCCCTGCCGGCATCGGCCTCGCTGCTGGTGGCCAACGTGTCGATGGGCATGATTGCCAGGAGCGCACCGCAGCTCAACGTATTCGCGGTGGGCTTTCCGATGACCCTGTTGCTGGGCCTCGTCGTGCTGACCTTCAGTATGCCCTCGCTGGGGGCGCAGTTCGCAGAGGTGCTGCAGGCCGGCTTTGAACATGCACGCACAGTGCTCGGTGCAGCCCGATGAGCGAGAACAATCAGCCCGCCCAGGAGAAGACCGAACAACCGACGCCCAAGCGCCTGCTCGATGCTCGGCGCAAAGGCCAGGTGCCGCGCTCGCGTGAGCTCAACACCATGACCGTCATGCTCGTCGGTGCAGGCGCGATGCTGGTGCTGGGCGAGTGGATGCTCGGCGGGCTTCAGGGCGTGATGATCGAGCGTCTTGGCAGTGCAGGCATGTTCGGCTCGGCCAGTGCCGATCCGATTGTTTCGCTTTACGGGGCTGTACGCGAGGCCATGCTGCTGCTTGCACCGTTATTGCTGGTGCTGATCGTGGCTGCCCTGGGTGGCCCCGCCCTGCTGGGCGGGCTGGTGTTCAGCGCCGAGGCGGCACGGCCGAAACTCGAGCGGCTCAGCGTGCCCAAGGGCCTAAAGCGCATCTTCTCCGCACAGGGCCTGATGGAGTTGGGCAAGACGCTGCTCAAATTCGTCGTGCTCGCCGGCATTTCCGGTGCACTGCTATGGACCCTGTCCGATCGTCTGCTCTCGCTGGGTAACGGGGAGTATCTGCAGGGGATGGCGGAGGCTGCGCGCATGGTCCAGCTGGCCTTTCTGACGCTTGCCGTTGGCCTGGTGCTGATCGCAGCGGTGGATGTGCCTTTCCAGCTGTGGAATCACTTCAAGCAGTTGCGCATGACCCGTCAGGAGGTCAAGGACGAACTCAAGCAGACCGAGGGCAACCCGGAAATGCGCGGGCGCATCCGGCGCATGCAGCAGGAGGTCGCCTCCAGGCGGATGATGGAACAGGTGCCTCTGGCCGATGTGATCATCACCAATCCGACGCATTACGCCGTGGCGCTGCGCTACACCGATCGCCCTGACCGGGCCCCGCGCGTCGTCGCCATGGGTCGCGATCTGATCGCGGCGCGGCTACGCGAACTGGCTGAAGAGCATCGAATTCCGCTGTGCGCGGCGCCACCGCTCGCACGCGCCATTTACTTCAACTGTCGTCTCGGCGAAGAGATCCCCGCGGCGTTGTATCTTGCCGTGGCGCGCGTCTTGGCATGGGTCATGCAAGTCAAGTCAGCACGGAGCACGGGCGTCAATTCTCCGCCGCTGCCACAGAGGCTGCCGGTGCCCGATGAGTTGCTGAAGCCGCGAAGGAACCGCTGATGAGTGCACTTTCAAATCCCGGGTATCGCCTGAAGCTGCTGGGGCTGGGGACACCGCTGCTGCTGATCGCGTTGTTGACCATGATGGTGATCCCGCTGCCACCGCTGCTGCTGGATGTGTTTTTCACGTTCAATATCGCGCTGGCACTGGTGGTCATTCTGATGTCCGTCTACAGCGCGCGTCCGCTGGACTTCAGCGTATTTCCCACCATCCTGCTGGTTGCCACGCTGCTGCGTCTGGCGCTGAACATCGCCTCCACCCGCGTGGTGCTGCTCAATGGTCACACCGGCACCGATGCGGCCGGCCGGGTCATCGAGGCCTTCGGTGAGTTCGTCATCGGCGGCAACTACGCGGTCGGTCTCGTGGTGTTTGCCATTCTTGTGATCATCAACTTCGTCGTGGTCACTAAGGGCGCCGGACGCGTCTCAGAGGTCAGCGCACGTTTCACCCTGGATGCGATGCCCGGCAAGCAGATGGCCATCGACGCCGATCTTAACGCGGGTATCCTGACACAGGAGGAAGCCAAAGCCCGACGTGAGGAGGTTGCCCAGGAGGCCGACTTTTACGGCTCCATGGATGGTGCAAGCAAGTTCGTGCGTGGCGACGCGATCGCCGGCATCCTCATCCTGTTCATCAACATCATCGGTGGTCTGATCATCGGCACGGTGTCACACGCGATGTCGCTGGGCGATGCGGCCACAAACTACGTGCTGCTGACCATCGGCGACGGTCTGGTGGCCCAGATTCCTTCACTGCTGCTCTCGACGGCCACCGCCATCATCGTCACGCGCGTCTCTGCCGCGCGTGATATGGGTGAGGAGGTCAACCGCCAGCTGCTGAGCAACCCCCGAGCGCTGTTCACGGTCGCCTGCATCATAGGTGTGATGGGCCTCGTGCCGGGTATGCCATCGACAGTCTTCCTGCTGTTGGCCGCCGTGATGGGTGGTCTGGGTTGGCTCATACGGCGGAATCAGACGGCAGGTGAGTCGCCTGATGGGGCAAACCTCGAACCTGCGCATGTCAGTGGCGGTGACGAGCGTGAACTGTCCTGGGATGACGTGCCGGCGGTCGACCTTGTTGGCCTGGAACTCGGCTACCGGCTGATTCCGCTGGTCGACGCATCGCAGGGCGGCAGCCTGATGGCGCGCATCAAGGGGGTGCGCCGCAAGCTGTCCCAGGAACTGGGCTTTCTGCTGCACCCCGTGCATATTCGCGACAACCTGGAGTTGCCGCCCACAGGCTATCGCGTCAGCGTGCTGGGTGTGCCGCTCGCGGAGGGCGAAGTGCAGCCCGACCGCGATCTGGCGATCAACCCGGGTCGCGTCTATGGCAGCGTGGCGGGCCATGCGACGAAGGACCCGGCGTTCGGCCTGGAGGCCGTCTGGATCGAGCCCTCGGCGCGTGAGCAGGCGCAGTCGTTGGGCTACACCGTGGTCGATGTGGCCACCGTGATCGCAACCCATTTGAGCCGGGTGCTCAAGGAGCATGCCCACGAACTGCTCGGCCATGAGGAAGTGCAGAAGCTGCTCGACGTGCTGGCCCGCAGTCATCCGAAACTGGTCGAGAGCCTGGTGCCCAAGACCCTGGAACTTGGCACGGTCCTCAAGGTGCTCAAGAACCTGCTCGCCGAGGAGGTCCCCGTACGCGACATGCGCAGCATCGCCGAGACCCTGGCGCAGCACGGGCCCGCAAGTCAGGATCCTGACGCCCTCACCGCGCAGGTTCGCGTCGCCCTGGCGCGTGCGATCGCGCAGAACATCGCAGGAACGGCCGGTCAGCTACCCCTACTGGCGCTGGATCCGGCGCTGGAACAGATCTTGCAGAAATCTCTGGGCGGTGCAGCCGGCGCGCCGGCCGTTGAACCGGGGCTTGCCGAGCGCCTGCAGAGTTCGCTCAAGGATCTGGTCAAGCGGCAGGAAATGAACGGTGACCCTTCTGTGCTGGTGGTTTCTCCGGATGTCTGGTTGTGGCTGGCACGCTGGCTGCGTGCCGCGATTCCGGGCCTGCATGTGCTGGCCTACACCGAGATTCCGGACAACCGGCCGGTGCAGGTGGTCGCCACAGTCGGGCGCGAGACGCCCGCTACCGCCAAACGTCGAATCGAACCCGCAGGTGCCGGGTTTACTGAAGAGGTATATGCACGATGAAGATCAAGCGGTTTTTTGCCCCTGACATGCGTCGGGCGATCCAGCAGGTTCGCCAGGCGCACGGACCCGACGCGGTGATCCTGTCGAGCAACTCGGTCGACGGGGGCGTGGAGATCGTCTCGGCGCTCGACTACGACCCCGAGCTGCTCACCGGCATGATGGGCAGGCAGGTGAGTGCGACGAGTGCCGAGGAAGTTGGCAGTGCTGGTTCTGCCGAGCCGCTGCAGGCATCGGCCCTGACACTCGCCCTTGAGTCCGATGCCGATGCAGAACCAAAACCCGATCCCGCGCCTGCCTCATCGGGCGCGCGCGAGGCGCGCAAGGCTGCGCCGGTGCTGGAGATCGAGTGGACCAAGGATCCTGCCCTCCAGGCCATGCAACTCGAACTCACGGCGATGAAGGGCATGCTCAATGAGCAGTTCGCACGCCTGTCGTGGGCGGATCTGCGGGCGTTCCGTCCGGCACGAGCGATGTTGTTGCGCCGGGTTTCGGCGCTTGGGCTCGATGAGTCTTTGGCCAATAGCCTGGTCGGCGAGATTGCGCATCCAGATGATCGCGGTCAGGCCTGGCGCGAGCTGCTGCTGGGCCTTGCGGGGCGGCTGAAAGTTGCCAGAGTCGATCCACTCGATCAGGGGGGGGTCTTCGCGCTGGTCGGACCGACCGGTGTCGGCAAGACGACGACGATCGCCAAGCTTGCGGCACGCCATTGCCTGCGTCATGGCAGCGACTCGCTCGCGCTGATTTCCACCGATAATTTCCGTGTGGGCGCCCAGCGTCAGCTGGATGCCTATGGCGCGATTCTCGGGGTCCCGGTACGCCGTGCGGACAATGCCGAGGATCTGTCGCGACAGCTTTCCGAGCTGCGCGATCGCCGCCTCGTGCTGATCGATACGGCCGGGATGGCACCGCGTGATTGCCGCCTCGCTGATGCGCTGGGTCGCCTCGGCGACGTCGAAGGGCTCAAGCGCGTGCTCGTGCTCGCCGCGAACATGCAGCTGCAGGTCATGCGCGATGCGGTGCGCTTTTTTGGCGGTGAGGCGTTGTGCGGTGTGGCCTTGACCAAGCTGGATGAATGCCCTGGACTTGGTGCGGCCGTCAGCGCGCTGATCGAGTCGCGTTTGCCCGCGCTGTGGCTCAGCGAGGGCCAGCGGGTTCCCGAGGATCTCAAACTCGCGCGTGTGATACATCTGCTGGGCTGGGCCGGAGAAGTTGACGCGCCCGATGACACCGGACGCGCACCTCCTGGGGTGTTTGGCCGCCAACCTGCGATCTTCCGGGAGGTGGTCAATGCAAGCGCCTGAACGCCTGGACCAGGCTGAGGGCCTGCGCAGGCTTGCAGGCCAGTGCCCGGTGAAGGTCATCGCTGTGACCAGCGGCAAGGGCGGTGTCGGCAAAACGAACGTCTCGGTGAACCTTGCCGTGGCGATGGCCAGACGTGGCCGCGAAACGCTGTTATTGGATGCTGACCTCGGACTGGCCAATGTCGATGTCATGCTAGGCCTGAAGCCACGAGCCGACCTCTCACAGGTTCTCAATGGCGAACTCGACCTCGAGGATATCCTGCTCGCTGGACCCGATGGCGTGAAGATCGTGCCGGCGTCCTCAGGTGTCAGCCGCATGGCCAGTCTGGGTGAGCGCGAGCGCAGCGGTCTGATCAGCGCATTTTCGATGTTGCCCTTCAGCGTCGATGTGCTGATCGTCGATACCGCCGCTGGCATCGATGCCGGCGTGCTGGGGTTCTGCCAAGCGGCGCACGAGGTCCTGGTGGTGGTGTGTGACGAGCCCGCCTCGCTTACTGATGCCTATGCACTGATCAAGGTCATGTCCCAGGAGCGTGCCGTGCGTCGCTTCCAGGTGCTCGCCAATGGTGTCACGTCGGCCGAGCAGGGCCGCAAGCTGCATCACAAACTTCTTGCTGTCTGTGATCGGTTTCTCGATGTGGCGATCGGCTATGCCGGTCATGTGCCTCAGGATGACTTCCTGCGTCGCGCCGTACGCAGCCAGAAATCGGTCGTTCAGGCCTTCCCCTCCAGTCCATCTGCGCAGGCGTTCAAGGAATTGGCGCTACGTGCCGATGAGTGGTCGGTGAGAGAGCAATTCGGTGGTCAGCCGAGCTTCTTCCTCGAGCGCGTGCTGCAGGCTGCGACGATGCACAAGCCATTGCCGGGTGTGGCCGATGTACGCGGCTGAACGGCACAGCGAGGGCGATCTGCTGGTTACGCAGCACATGGATCTGGTGCGTCGAATCGCCTATCACCTGCTCGGGCGGCTGCCGAGTTCGGTGCAGGTGGATGACCTTATCCAAGCGGGCGTGCTGGGACTCTTTGAGGCGGCCAGGTTGTTCGATGAGTCACATGGTGCAAGTTTTGAGACCTACGCTGGCATCAGAATTCGTGGCGCAATGCTCGACGAGGTCCGTCGGCAGGACTGGGCACCGCGGTCGAGCCATCGCAACAACCGGCAGATATCTGGGGCGATTCGTGCCGTCGAGCGGCGCAAGGGCTGCGAGGCGACCCCGGCCGAGATTGCGGCCGAACTGGGGGTGGATGCCGACACCTATCACGCGATGGTGCAGAAGGTCGCGGAGGCACGAGTATTCAGTCTTGAGGAACTCTATGAGGATTCAGGCAGCTTCGACGACAGCATCGGTGGGGTGGGGGGCGATCCGGCGCGTGAGTGCATGCGTCACAAGTTCGCCGAGACAGCAGTGCAGGCCATCGAAAGCCTGCCGGAGCGCGAGCAGCTTGTGCTCTCGCTCTACTACGACGATGAACTCAACCTCAAGGAAATCGGCGAGGTGCTGGGCGTGACCGAGTCGCGCGTCTGCCAGATCCACGGGCAGGCCCTGACAAGGCTGCGCGCCCGCCTGGGAGAGTGGGAACTGGACGAGGTCTTGGCCTGACGAGATTGTACTTGGCAGACGACGATGAACGGGTCAGTCCTGGGTGGAGGATCAAGTGGACAAGTCAATGAAAATTCTCATCGTCGATGATTTTTCGACGATGCGTCGCATCATCAAGAACCTCCTTCGGGAACTTGGGTACTCCAATACCCTGGAGGCGGACGACGGACAGACCGCGTGGCCGCTGCTCAGGGCAGGTGGCATTGATCTGCTGGTCACCGACTGGAACATGCCACACATGCCTGGTATTGAACTGCTGCGTCATGTGCGTGCCGATCCGAATATGCGTGATCTGCCAGTGCTGATGGTGACTGCCGAGGCCAGTCGTGAGCAGATCGTTCAGGCCGCCGAGGCCGGGGTCAACGGCTACGTGATCAAGCCGTTCACAGCCCAGACGCTGGAGCAGAAGATCGAAAAAATCTTCGAGCGACTGGCGCTCGCAGGCTGAGTGTGTGGATGTGTCGAAGCCTGAGCTGCGTGAAGCGCGTCTGACGATGGCGCGCGAGCTGCTGTACGCGATCGAGATCGGAGACGAACCCGCGGCACGTCGCAGTGCCGAGATGATTGCATGCGCGTACGGCAGCGAGGCCTGGCGTGAGCTGGAGCGAATCGTCACGGAGTTGCGCGCGGTGCTCTCCCGCGTGGGCCCGCATGGACAGGCGCGCGAATACAATGGTGGCGAGCAGGATGATGCGCAGATGCAGCTCAGGCAGATCATCGAGATTACCGAATCGGCGGCCAATTCCACCCTGACGGCCGTGGAGACAGCGTTGCCCCTGGCTGGCGGCGTGATGACTCTGGTCGAGAACTTCCGCGTCAAGCGCGGCGCGGATCTGGTCCCCGACCGCGAGCTCGACAGTCTGCTTAACCGTGTTGCAGGGAATGCCGAAGCACTGAAAGCGCAACTCTCCGAGGTCCTGGTGGCGCAGGGGTTTCAGGACCTGACAGGGCAGATCATCCGGCGCGTGGTTGAACTGGTGCGGGAGCTGGAAGGCCACGTTGCGCGGTCCGGCGGGCCAGTGCGCGAGTCCCTGCCGACAGGGCTGGCGGAAAGTCGCTCCGATCGCGGACGCGGGCCGGCGCGACCTGGCGATGACGATGCATCGGTCGTAAGAGGCCAGCACGATGTAGACGCGCTGCTTTCGGATATGGGGCTCTGAGGCGCCTGGCGCCTCCCGGCCAGACAGCGAAGAGAATGTCCTATGGATGCTGAGCTACTTCAGGATTTCATCATCGAGGCCGGTGAACTCATCGATGGCCTTGATGGTCAGCTCGTGGGACTCGAGAGCCGAGCTGACGATGTCGGTCTTCTCAACGCGGTGTTCCGCGCCTTTCATACCGTGAAGGGCGGTGCCGGCTTTCTCGGGCTCGCCTCGCTGGTGGATCTCTGCCACGAGGCCGAAGAGGTCCTCAATGCCGTGCGCGGCGGCCGGCGCCCGCTGGATGCCGTGGTCATGGATACGGTGCTCCTGGCGGTCGATGAGGTCAAGGGCATGCTCGACGAGCTCCGGGCCGGTGCGCAGCCGCATTGCGCGAGCCCTGATGTGCTCGCGGCGTTACGCGCACTGTGTGAAGGGCTGCCCTTCAAGGGCAGTCACGACCAGTGCAAAGTTGCCGCGCGAGCCCGCCCGGTAGCTAAGCCCGTCGAGCGCAGCCAGGTGGATACCCCGTCATCCGGCCCGAGCGAGCCGCAGGCCGGTGCGGACACCATCAGTGAGGATGAGTTCGACGCGTTGCTCGACCAGATCCAGGCGCGTAACGCACAGAGCGATCAGGGAGCGGGAAAGGCGCTGCCGACATCCGCGAAAGGCGCTTTTGGTGCTCAGGGTATTGGTACGGATGCATCTGATTCGACTTTGCGAGTGGCAGCCGCGCGCATCGACAGCTTGATGAACCAGGTGGGCGAGCTGGTGCTGGTGCGCAACCGTCTGGCCGCACTAGGCGCACGTGTTGGAGATGAGGAGATTCACCGCGCTCTGGCGCAATTGCATCTGGTGACCTCGGATCTGCAGAACTCCGTGATGCGCCTTCGACTGCAGTCGGTTGGCAAGGTCTTCAGCCGCTTCAGCCGCGTGGTTCGGGACCTGGCGCGACAGCTTGGCAAGCAGGTCGAGCTGGTTATGGAAGGCGAGGGAACCGAGCTCGATAAGGGGATGGTCGAGAGTCTCAGCGACCCGCTGGTGCACCTGGTCCGAAATGCCGTTGATCATGGCATCGAACTTCCCGACAGGCGTGAGGCGGCAGGCAAGCCAGCCGCGGGGCGCATCGTGCTCACGGCACGGCAGGAAGGTAGCCATATCGTCATCATCGTCAGTGATGACGGTGCTGGCATGGACCCTGACTCCATTCGCCGCAAGGCGGTCGAGAGGGGGCTCCTGGAGAGTCATACTGCGCTGCAGATGCCCGACGACGAGGTGCTCCAGTTGATTTTCGTAGCGGGGTTCTCCACCTGCGAGGCGGTTAGCGAGGTGTCGGGTCGCGGTGTGGGTATGGACGTGGTCAGGAGTCAGATCACCCGTATCAACGGCACCGTTCAGCTGCAATCCGAGCCTGGTCGTGGGTCGCGGGTGATCATTCGCCTGCCGCTGACGCTTGCGATTTTGCCGACCCTGATGGTGACGGTCGACGAAAGACGCTTTGCACTGCCATTGCCGGTGGTCGACGAGATCATCGAGCTCGATAGCGGTGAACGCACAATCATGGATGGCCGCAGCGTGCTGTCGCGCGGCGGCGAGTTGCTGCCGCTGCTGGATCTGTATCGCTGGCTCAAGTCGGAGAACCTTCCGCCGATCAATCAATCGGTGCTGGTCACCAACGCCGGAGACCAGCGCGTCGGTCTGATAGTGGATCGCCTGCTCGGTCAGGAAGAAGTCGTCATCAAGCCGCTTGGGCGCAGGCTCGCGGCGCTGCCGGGGTTCGCAGGTGCAACCATTACCGGGGACGGAGATATCGCCTTGATCATCGATGTGCCGAGTCTGTATGCAAACTGGCGCGACCTCACAGAGGCCGTCGATGCAGGCACTGTCTTGCCGATGGGCACGCCTTCGACGAGTCTGGAGTCGACCGCTTAGGTCTGCAGTATGGATATTCTCAGCATTATAGGGATCGTACTCGGCCTGATCGCCATCCTTGGCGGATCAGTGCTGAAGGGGAGCGGTCTGGCGGCATTGTGGAACGGCGCTGCGTTTATCATCGTGATTGTCGGCACCTTCGCTGCGGTGATGCTGCAAGTGCGTCTGCGCGTGTTCATGCACGGCTTTGGCATTCTACGCTGGATACTCATCTCGCCGGAGCGCGACAGCGAGAAGGTCCTCCAGCAGGTGATCTCGTGGAGTCAGGTGGCTCGCCGCGAGGGTTTGCTGGGACTCGAGACGATCGCCGAGCAGGAAGCCGATGACTTCATGCGCAAGGGCTTGATGCTGCTCGCCGATGGTGCCGAGCCTGAAACCATTCGACACATCATGGACGTGGAGCTTTCGACCCGCGAGCAATTCGACCAGCAGGGTGCGAAGGTGTTCGAGAGCCTCGGTATTTATGCACCGACGCTGGGCATCATCGGCGCTGTTCTGGGCTTAATGGCGGTGATGCAGAACCTGGCCGAACCAGAGCGACTCGGCGTTGGCATTGCTACGGCCTTCGTAGCGACAATCTACGGTATTGCCTCGGCGAATCTGATCTTTCTGCCTATTGGCAACAAGCTCAAGGGCATCATCCAGTCGGCCAGCAGTGAACGTGAACTCATTATCGATGGGCTGGTGAGTATCGCCCGCGGAGACAATCCTCGCAGCATCGAGACACGGCTGCGCGGGTATTTCATCGAGCGCGGGACATGAGTCGCAGACGCCGTCACGAGGATCATGTCAATCACGAGGCCTGGGCAATCCCGTACGGAGATCTGGTCACGTTATTGTTGGCGTTTTTTGTCGTGATGTATGCGCTGTCGTCGGTTAACGAGGGCAAATACAGAATTCTGTCGGACTCGCTGGTAGCTGCATTCCGATCGCCGCCCAAGTCTTTGGAGCCTATACAGATTGGGGAGGTGTCGCGATCTCCCCAGAGCATCGACCTGCGAGAACTGCGGACCCTTGTGCCGCTGGAAACCGAGGCGCTGGATCTGCTGGCGCATGACAGAACGGACGACCGTGACTGGGAGTTGCTGCGCAGTAGTGGTCTGTCACCACTTGAGGTGGAAGCCGCTGCCGAGATGATTCGCGAGATCAGCGATGCGCTTGAAGAAGCACTGGAGCTTCTCATTGAAGAGGATCTCGTACGAATACGCCGTGACGAGTTCTGGATCGAGATCGAGATCAATACGAGCGTGTTGTTTGACAGTGCAAGCGCGGAGCTTTCCATCCAGTCCCAGCCGATTGTCTACCGCGTCGGCGAGATTCTCTCGGGCAAGAACACCCGCGTCCAGGTTGAAGGGCACACAGATGTTCGGCCTATCAGCACCGAGCGCTTCCCATCCAATTGGGAGCTATCTGCTGCCCGGGCCTCTACGGTCGTGCGTATGTTCAATGCCGCCGGTGTTGATCCACGTCAACTCGCAGCCGTAGGCTACGGTGAGTTTCGGCCGGTGGGAGATAACAGCACGGAGGTCGGCCAATCGGAGAATCGCCGGGTGGTGATCGTGGTCATGGCCAATCGCGTTCGCGAAGAAGATGATCTCAGTGGCCTGGGCATGCGAGCGGACACCATGCGTGAGGCTGACGCGCCGTCAGTGCCCTCGTGGTGAGGGTCGTCATCGTTGTTTTGCTGCCCCGTGAGCACGACCATGTCGTCTGACGCAGTCTATCGTGCGATGCTTGATGCCCGGGCACTTTTGGATGCCGATCATCCAGGCAAGCAGGCCCCTGTCCACGGTGAACGATGCATTGCGTTCAGGGTGTCGGGCGAGTGCTATGTCATCGAGATCATTGTCGTCCGGGAAGTCTTTTCTCCGCCGTGTATTGTTGCCGTGCCGGGTGCCTCGGCAGAGGTTCTGGGCGTGATCAATCTGCGTGGCAGCGTCGTGAGCGTCATCAATGCGCGGCGTGTGCTGGGCTTGCCCGGAAAGGCCCACGGGGCCGACGCGCGTGTGCTGGTGCTCGACGATGACGGCGATGCGGTGGGTGTGCTCGTGGATGCAGTCGAGGACATCATTCACGTCGATACCCGGGCCCTGGACGCGGTGCCTGTCCAAGGTGCCGGCTCGACGGTGTCACAGGTGCGCGGTGCTGTGACGATTCGTGGCGAGATCGCATTTCTGCTGCATCGCTCAGGGCTGACGCAGCTTGCCGCCTGAGAGGCGGCACCGACACGATGGAGACAGGCCCATGCGCAAGGTCGACGGCTACCCGGTAATCCAAGCAGTCGCGCCGGTGCGGCGCATACGTCGGCCTGAGACTTATGATCGGGAATCGCGTGAAGACGAGCATGAGCCACGTGTAGTGCCTGCGGATAATGACAAGGCCGGCGTTTTGGATGACAATCGCAAGGATGGCGAGCCGGGGAGTCTCATCGACGAATTCGCATGACTGTGTCGCTTGATAACGCGCAGCTGATCTACCTGCTTTGGGGGCTGTGCCTGCTGTTGCTGGCTTCGGTGATGTGCTGGAGCTATTTTCGGGTCCACGCTCGGGTGTCGGGCATGGCCGAGCGAATCGATCAGCTGCAGGGCGAGGTGCACGCGATTCAGCGCGTGCTCCGTGACGTCCATGACGATGGCCGCCAGACGCGACGTCTTGAGGTCGAGCTTGAAGAACGCGTCGCGTTGCTGTCGCGTCAGCAGGAGCAACTCATGATGCGGGACGCCGATGCCGGCCCTTATTTTCAGGCTATTCGCCACGCCCAACAGGGCGCAAGTCTCGACGAGATACTTGCGCGCACGGGTGTGTCTCGCGGAGAAGCCGAGCTTATCGTCGCTCTGCACGGCGGTTCGGATGGTAGTCAGCGACAGCAACTTGCATGATCCAGATCATGTCGACCACCGAGTTCAGCGTGCTTTTCGTTTGTATGGGCAATATATGCCGATCGCCCAGTGCGCACGGCGTGGTGCGTCATCATCTCCAGCAGCGATATGCCGAACTGCCGGTCAGGCTGGATTCGGCCGGCACGCACGGCTACCACATCGGTGATCCGCCTGATCAGCGCAGCATTGCCGCAGCTGCGCGACGCGGCGTTACGATGGATGATCTTCGTGCGCGACAGGTAGAAGTGGACGATTTCCACAACTTTGACCTGGTGCTGGCGATGGACGAGCAGAACCTGCATGCGCTGCGTCAGTTCAGGCCGGATAACGCCCGTGCGGAGCTCAAGCTGTTTTTGGAGCTTGCACCCTCGCTGGACGTGCGCGAGGTCCCTGATCCCTACTATGGCGGTGCCAACGGCTTCGAACACGTTCTGGACCTGATCGAGCAGGCCAGCGAGGGCTTGCTGGTCCAGATCGCCGACCGCCTTGGCGCGCGCCAGCGCTGAAAGCGCACAGTTCCAGGTCAGGGGTGACATCCGGGAGACGGTCCTGGCCGCCTCCCGGACACCCACTTCGAAGCGGGTGGCTCAAGACCCGGCGTCGCGCTCCGTGCGTCCGTGTTCCTGGGATACGTCGGTCTTGCCGGCCTTAGGCTCGGGTGCATTCAGCGGCAGGTCTGCCTGACTCTGGGCGGGCGGGGCTTCGCGCCGGCTGCCGCCGTTGCCCAGATTGCCGCTCGCTGCCTCCTCGGCTTGTTGACGCGCCCGCTCAAGGCTGCGCTGGTAGGCTGCAGCACTTTCGACGGCACGGGCATTCGGTGCTTCAGCCGGAGGCGCAGTCGTCGCCTCAGCCTGCCTGGGCGCATCAGCCTGCCTGGGCGCATCAGCCTGCCTGGGCACATCAGCCTGCCTGGGCACATCAGCCTGCCTGGGCACATCAGCCTGCCTGGGCACATCAGCCTGCCTGGGCACATCAGCCTG
>JBGTIC010000032.1:0-3061 GCA_041745895.1 Gammaproteobacteria bacterium | reverse complement strand
GCCGGCCAGGCGGTGGCCGAAGCTGCCGGCGCGCTCACGGTCGATTTGCACGGCCAGCCCCTGCGCTACAACAAGGGCAGCTCTCTGCTGAACGGGTTCTTCGTAGTTTACGCCGACCGCTCTCGGCCCTGGCTCAGTCATGTATCCGGCAGCCTGCGGGCCGCGGGCCAACAATGACGCTGAGTCTGTCCAGTCTGTCGATTGCCGCGGCGGTGATCGCGCTGGCGGCATTCTGGTACGACAGCATGCGCGCGCGCGAAGCGGCCAATCGCATCGCACAGAACACCTGCGCTCGCCAGGGGCTGCAGTTTCTCGATGGGACGGTGTCTCTGGCGGGGCTGCGGCCTCGACTGGCGGGCGGCGGGCTGCGGCTGGAACGCACCTACGTGTTCGACTACACCGTCGATGGAGTGTTGCGGGCCACTGGCTTTATCATCATGCTCGGCCGCCGCATGCAACACGTGGGCATGTCGGGCGAGCACTAGACTGGAAACACCATGAGCGACAAGATCGACACGGAAGGATTCAAGCGGCTCGAGCGTTTGCGCGAGCTGCGTGTCGCGCACAGTGATCTGGACCGTGTCATCGATCATCTCGCCCATGCTCTGGAAGTAGATCAACTGATGATTCGTCGCCTGAAAAAGCGTAAGCTCCAGCTCAAGGACGCCATCAACAGGCTGGAAAGCCAGCTGATTCCCGACCTCAACGCCTGAGCGCAGATGCCATGCGCATTCCTGTCACAGGCTCGCTGTCACTCGATGAGCGCGACCTGCATTTTCAGTATCACCGCGCCGGCGGGCCGGGCGGTCAGCATGTCAACAAGGTCGAGACGGCAGTGCAACTCAGATTCACCGTCGACGGGCATTCCGCGCTGCCCCCGAGCGTGCGTGACCGGTTGCGATCGCTCGCCGGCCGGCGACTCACAGACGACGGGGAGATTCTCATCGAAGCCTCGCGCAACCGCAGCCGGGAACGCAACCGCGAGGATGCCATGGGCCGACTGCTGGAACTGCTGCGGGAAGCCGCAACACCTCCCCGCCCTCGAGTTGCCACCCGCGTGCCGCGCGCGACTCGCGAACGCAGGCTGTCCGAGAAGAAGGACCGCGCCCGCATCAAGCGTCTGCGCGGTCGTCCGCCGCAGGGCGACTGACCTGCTCGGGCGCAAGTGACAGCACCAGCTGCAGCGACTGGCGAATCTGCGCGCCCAGCACCTGCCGGGCGTCCTCATCGACATCGCGCAACCGATCGTCGAAATGCAGGCGCTGCTCGCCGTCGATGCTCAGCACGCCCTCATCGCGCATCCCGTCGATGAACACCGAGAACACGCCGCGGTCGAAATAATCGGGCGAGTGCAGTTCGAAGACCAGCGAAAGTCGTTCGGCCACCTGCTGGGAGAGATCCAGCAATTCGCTGCGACGCAGTTTCCCCGACCCGCCCTGCAGCAGAAGCGCCACGACCAGGTAGTAGCGCTGCAACGTCGGCATCATCGATTGACCCAGCACCATCAGCTGGGCCGTGGAGGCAGAACCTGCGCGCGCGCGACTCCAGATGCGCTTGCCACGCCCCGGTCGAAGCAGACCGGAGGAGGCCATGGCCGCCAGCGTCTCGTTGAGCGCCTGACGAAGTTCACGCCCACGCCAGGGCAGCCGGAGCTCGCGCGAAACGTACGGGTAAGTCAAAGCGATCAATCGACGGATGCGCCGCAGGCCCAGACTGCGATGATTCATATAGCAGCAGGCCACCAGCCCGTGCAGCGCGAGCAGGTGCTGTACGTTGTTGCGGAAATAGGTGGCCAGCAGGGCGCGGCGCTCGTCCATGTGAATCACGTCGCCAAGCGCATGCTGGCGACGCTGGACCACCTGCAGGGTTTCGGCCGTGTGAATGACCTGCAGTGCCTCCATGTCAGGCAGCCGCGAGCCCATTGCCCAGGGCCTGCGCTTGAGCAGCTGCAGGTAGATTGAGATCTGCGCTGCCAGGTCGCGCTCGACCATCGCCTGCTTGGGCATCGCCAGCAGTACCAGCGCCACCAGGTTGACCGGATTGACCACCGCCGCGGCATTGATGCGAACAAGGATCTCGCGGCCCAGCTCGTCGACCACCTCTCCCAGCCAGGCGGGCCGGGTGTCGAGTTGATGTTCCTCTCCACGCCAGTCGGGTCGGTGCGCATCGAGCAGCGGCGACAGGTGCAGCGGATCACCAATCGATACCTGGACATGGCCGAAGTGCTCGCGCAGCGTACGCAACGAGCGCAGCAGGCCGCCGATCGACTCCTTCTTCTTGCGCTGACCACTGAGCTCGCCGATATACGTCTGGCCTTCGACGAGTTTCTCGTAGCCGAAATACACCGGCACGAACGCCAGCGGCCTCACCGGCTGGCACAGATAGCTGTGCACCGTCATGGAGAGCATGCCGGTGCGGTGGGGCAGCAGACGGCCGGTGCGGCTGCGCGTACCCTCGATGAAGTACTCGATGGGATGGCCCCGGCTGAGCATCGCTGCCAGATAGCCACGAAACACGGCGGTGTACAGCGCATTGCCTGAAAAGCTGCGGCGGATGAAAAACGCGCCACCACGTCGCAACAGGGGGCCGAGCAAGGGCAGATTCAGGTTCAGACCTGCGGCGATATAGGGAATCGCCAGGCCCTGCTTGTAGACCACGTAGGATAGGATCATGTAGTCGATATGGCTGCGGTGACAGGGCACATAGACCAGCTCGTGCTCCCGGGCCAGCTCCCCGAGCCGCTCGACGTGATGCAGCGCGATGCCAGCGTACAGCCGGGTCCACAACCAGGTCATGAGCTTTTCGAACACCAGGATCGCGGGATAGGAATAATCGGCGGCGATCTCCATGCCGTAGCGGCGGGCCTGTTCGCGCACGCGCGCAGGGGCGTGCCCGGTCGCTGCGACCTCATCGGCGATGGCCTGGCGCACCGGTGCGGTGGTCAGCAGCTGGGCGATCAGGCTGCGTCGATGAGACAGATCGGGGCCGATGACCGCCGCCCGTACGCCACGGAAGTGACGTCGCAACAATCTCGACACCCGCCGTACCGCGAGCTCCTGGC
>JBGTIC010000031.1:0-3128 GCA_041745895.1 Gammaproteobacteria bacterium | reverse complement strand
GCGAGAGAGCAGCCTGGCGCTGGCGCTGCTCGAGGCCGCTCCGCAGGCTGAGGTACGCAACGCGCCGTATGTCTGGCTGGTACGCGCCCAGGCGCTGCAATGCGCCGGTGCGCTCGTCGAAGCGCAAGCCTGGGCGCAACGCGCCCTGCACGCTTACGTGCAGTACAACCATCCCGAGTCCAGCGCGATCAGAGAAGCGCAGATCTTGCAGGCCGAACTTGCAACTCTGCCTCGTTAGCCCGTAACACTCAGCCTGCCGCCGCTGGCGGCGGCAAGTCGGTCGGCGATCCGCCCGTATATTCTGATTGTTACGCGCGGTTCTCGGGCAAACGACAGAATCACATTACCGCGCAACACGGTGGCGCGCCGTTCGGCGCGAATGTCTTCCCAAGGCACGCTGAACGGCGGATGACCCAGCCGCAGCCACAGCCTGACGTGCAGATGCGTCTCGTTTGCGCGCAGCACCACCAGATTGCGATAGCCGAGCCAGCGCACGCCCACCCAGCCCGGCAGGATGCGCTGGCCACGCAATGGCAGCGCGGGATAACAGGATGCGAGCTGGCGCCAGCCGGTGAGCACGCCCATGGTCAGCAGCGCCAGGCACCATATTGTGATCAGGCCGGCGGCAGCCGGCAACACCCATCCGAGGTCCGCTGTCAGCCCCTCGACGATCTGCGCGACCGGGTCGGAACTCATGCGGCCACCCTCGCGTCTCCCGGAGTTCAATCGGCCAGGACGTTGCCAACCACCGCCTCGGCGGCAGCCTCGATCAACGGCGTCAACACATCCTCATGGTCCGCGCCCGCGCGACGCTTTTCGGATCTGTCGATCACGATGCGCCCACCTGGCGCCTCGAGCCGGTAGGTCAGAATCATCTGGTCGCGCGTGCGCACCTCATTGGAGGTTACTACCGTGCCGGCGGCCCCTGAGACCGCGCCTGCCAGCACGCGCCCGCCGGCGGACTCGACGACCCCCGCAGCACTGCCGGCACCGCTGTAGATTGCACCGGCGGCAATACGATCAACGAACGCCGAGTTGCGCCGCTGCTGCTTGACCGTGGTGAAGAGCGTGTAAGCACAGCCCAGATCCACGGCCTCGTGGCGCGCCTGGGCGGGCAGGCGCGACTCCAGCCTGATGATCTCCAGGCGTGGGCCCCGCAGATAACTTGCGAGCATCTCATCGATGGCGTGGCCGGCCTCCTCGCCCTGCATGCCGATCAACGCCGCGCTGGAGGGCGCAATACACACCGGAGATTGCCCGGTAGCGAGGCTGGTCGCTGGCAACAGCGCCAGCAGCGTCAGGCCGGCAATCAGGGATTGTCCAATAGGGTTCCTGGCGCCTGCAGCCACCAGAATGGATACACCAAGCAAGCGCATGACCGAGTCCTTCTTCGCGAATGTTGAGAGTCTGTCTCCCTCAACACGCGAATTTCCGGACATTCCCGACATTGACCGCGACGGACCCTGCGATATTCTTCAGTCGCTCCCCAGCGCCTCATACAGCAGCGCTTTCGCCTTCGCCCAATCGCGCTGTACGGTGCGTTCGGTGACGCCCAGCGCGTGGGCGGTTTCCGCTTCGTTGTAACCGGCAAAATAACGGCACTCGATGACCCGGACCAGACGCGGATGCTGCGCTTCGAGGTCCTGCAGCGCATCGTCGAGCGCGACGATGCGCTCCTCGGGCACCGCCAGGATCCCTTCGACCAGTTCGAGCGGCACCGCCGCCAGACCGCTGCCACGCTTGCCCGTGAGGCGTTCACGCGCGTGGGTAATGAGCACCTGCCGCATCGCCAGTGCCGCGGTGGCCAGGAAGTGCCCGCGATCCCGAAAGCCGCCGTGCCGCGCCAGCTTCAGATAGGCTTCGTTAACCAGTGCAGTGGTACGCAGTGTCTCCGAGGCGGGCCCCGTGCGCAGACGCACCCGATGGGCCAGCCTTTGCAGGTCCGCGTGCAGCACCTCGGTCAGCAGGGCGACATCGGGGTCGACGGGCTTCACTGCAATCTCACATGTGGTAATGCGTTACCGGGGATCGGCGAGGTTCACCAGGCTCACCGTGGCGTGCCGCGCCGGCGAGATCTTTACCACAGCCGATACGCTGGTCGACTGGGCGTTGACGACTTCTCCCGGGGACAGCAGCTGGGATACAAAGTAGGCATAATAGCAACCCGCGACGCCGCAGGATTCGCTGAGCATAACCGCGACCGGCGCGGCTTGTTGCACGGTCTGATAGCCCGGTCTCGACCTGGCCTTATCGATCGCCTGGAGCACCTGCGCCGAGTCCTGAAAAGCCTGGATCGCCCGCGCCTGGACGCTCAACGACCCGGCTTCGGCATCGTCCCCGTGGGGCAGGAAAGCGACAAGGACGACGAGGAGGACCCACGGCAGTCCAAACCATCGGGAGGGCGCTTGCATGGCACGAGCTCCTCGAGTTGTATCGTCGAGAAACAAAGGTACCACGATTGTCCCGAGGGCGCTGGCCGAGCGCTCGGCCGGCGCCCCACCAAGCTGTCAGCCGTTCGCCACCCGCGGCGTCTGCGTGTCGTGCTCGTTTTGTTGTGTTGCGCGCTTGCGCGGGTCCAGCCCCATCGACCGCGCAATGATCTCGCGCATGATTTCCGAGGTGCCCGCATAGATCCGAGAGATGCGGGCATTCACGAACATTCGCGAGATCTCGTACTCATCCATGTAGCCGGTGCCACCGTGCAGCTGCACGCACTCATCCATGACGCGACCCTCTAGCTCCGAGGTGAACAGCTTGGCGCGTGCGGCCATCTCCGCGGTTAGCTTGCCTTCGTTGTGCTGCATCACGCACTGGTCGACGAAGGCCTGGGCCACGTCGATCTGGGTGCGCATGTCCGCAAGCTTGAAACGCGTGTTCTGAAAATCCGCGACGCGCTGGCCAAAGGCCTTGCGCTCCTGCACATACTCCAGTGTGATGGCCATCGCATGTTCGCAATTGGCCAGATAGCCCACCGCGCCGATCAGCCGCTCTTCTGCAAGAAACTGCATCAGGTAGTAAAAGCCCCGATTGGCATCACCGAGCACGTTAGCTTTGGGCACGCGCACGTTGTTGAAGAACAGCTCTGCAGTATCCTGCGACTTCAGCCCCATCTTCTTCAGGTTGCGGCC
>JBGTIC010000030.1:0-3589 GCA_041745895.1 Gammaproteobacteria bacterium | reverse complement strand
CAATGACGACATGCTCGAGAAGCTTGTCGCGGTCAACCGCGTGGCCAAGGTCGTCAAGGGTGGCCGCCAGTTCGGCTTCACTGCGCTGACCGTCGTTGGCGACGGGCAGGGTCGCGTGGGCTTTGGCTACGGCAAGGCCCGTGAAGTGCCGATTGCGATCCAGAAGGCCATGCAGGCCGCACGCAAAAATCTCGTCAAGGTTCAGTTGCGCGATGACACTCTGCAGTACGTGCTCAACGGGCGCCACGGCGCCACCCGGGTGTACATGCAGCCGGCCTCGGACGGTACCGGCATCATCGCCGGTGGCGCGATGCGCGCGGTATTCGAGTGTGCCGGCGTACGCAACGTGCTGGCCAAGAGTTATGGCTCGCGCAATCCGATCAACGTCGTTCGCGCCACGATCAAGGCGCTGGGCGAAATGACCTCGCCGCGCCACATTGCCGCCAAGCGCGGCAAGAGCGTCGAAGAGATCCTGGGGTAATCCGATCATGGCCAAGGCAAAGAATCAGGCGCAGGTCCGGCTCACGCTCGTCAAGAGCAAGCACGGCCGACTCAAGAACCACAGGGCCTGCCTGCAGGGCCTGGGGCTGCGTCGTATCCACCAGACCATCACGGTGTCCGACACGCCCGAGAATCGCGGCATGATCAACACCGTGTCCTATCTCCTTAAGGTGGAGGAGCTCGCATGAAGCTCAACGAATTGAAGCCCGCCGATGGCTCGCGCAAGGAAGCCAAGCGCCTGGGCCGCGGTCATTCGGCCGGTCAGGGCAAGACCGCCGGCCGGGGTGTGAAGGGTCAGCACGCCCGTTCCGGCGGCTATCACAAGGTCGGCTTCGAAGGCGGCCAGATGCCCCTTCAGCGCCGCCTGCCCAAGATCGGCTTCGTCTCGCCGACGCGTGCCCTGCAGGCCGAAGTTCGCCTGCACGAACTCGCCGTGCCCGGCACGGACGTCGTCGATGTCGAGGCGCTGCGCAAGGCGCACATCATCTCGGCGCGTGCGACCAAGGTGAAAGTCATCGCCTCAGGCAAGATAGATCGCGCCGTCACCGTCAAGGGGCTCAAAGTGACCCCGGGCGCGCGGGCAGCCATCGAGGCAGCCGGCGGCAAGGTCGAGGAGGCCTGAGCGTTTCGGGCGGCATTCGCACGAGACCCTAAAGGACTAATCAACCGTGGCCAGAAACACAGGTGTTGCGAACCCGGCGTCCATGCTCGGGGAGGCCGGCAAGCTCACGGAGCTTCGTCAGCGGCTTATCTTCCTTGTGGGCGCGCTGATCGTCTATCGCATCGGCACGTTCATCCCCGTGCCGGGCGTAGACCCGATCGCGATGCAGCAGCTGTTCGCAGAGCAGGAAGGCACGATCCTGGCGATGTTCAACATGTTCTCGGGCGGTGCGCTCGAGCGCCTGTCGATCTTCGCGCTCGGCATCATGCCCTACATCTCCGCCTCCATCATCATCCAGATGGCCAGCCACATCCTCCCCAGCCTGATTGCGCTGCGAAAGGAAGGCGAGTCGGGCCGTCGCAAGATCATGCAGTACACCCGCTACGGCACGGTGCTGCTCGCAAGCTTCCAGTCCGTCGCAGCGGCCACCGCGCTGCAGAACCAGGGCGTCACGGTGCTGTCGGGACCGGGTTTCATCTTCACCGCGGCCGTCACGCTGACCACCGGTACGATGTTCCTGATGTGGCTGGGTGAACAGATCACCGAGCGCGGCATCGGCAACGGCATCTCCATCATCATCCTGGCCGGCATCATCGCAGGTCTGCCGGCGGCCATCGGCGGCACGCTGGAGCTGGTCAACACCGGTGAGATGGCCGCGGCACTCGCGCTGATCCTGATCGTGCTGGTGCTGGCCGTGACCGCGTTCGTGGTGTTCATCGAGCGCGGCCAGCGGCGCATCGCCGTGAACTATGCCAAGCGCCAGCAGGGCCGCCGCGTGTATGCCGGTCAGACCAGTCACCTGCCGTTCAAGATCAACATGGCCGGCGTGATTCCGCCGATCTTCGCCTCCAGCATCATTTTGTTCCCGGGCACGATCGCCACCTGGTTCGGCACCGCCGAGGGCATGGGCTGGCTGCAGGCCGCCGGCGCCACGTTGCAGCCTGGTCAGCCGATCTACATCCTGCTCTACGCCAGCATGATCATTTTCTTCTGCTTCTTCTACACGGCGCTGGTATTCAACGCCCGCGAGACGGCAGACAATCTCAAGCGCTCGGGCGCGTTCATTCCGGGCATCCGGCCGGGCCAGCAGACCGCCGACTACATCGACAAGGTGCTCACCCGCCTGACCATGTGGGGCGCGATCTACATCACCGGCGTGTGTCTGCTGCCCGAGTTCATGATCCTGGAATTCAATGTGCCGTTCTATTTCGGCGGCACATCACTGCTGATCATCGTGATCGTGACCATGGACTTCATGTCGCAGCTCCAGGCGCACATGATGTCCCGGCAGTACGATGGTCTGATGAAGAAGGCCAACCTGCGCGGCTACGGCCGTCCGGGTCAGCCCCGCTGACGCAGCCCTTAGCTCGCCGGCAGGGTCCAAGCACACCGTATCGAGGATGGAGTCATGAAGGTACGCGCATCGGTCAAGCGCATCTGCCGCAATTGCAAGATTGTGCGGCGCAACGGAGTCGTGCGCGTGATCTGCACGGATGCCCGTCACAAGCAGCGCCAGGGCTAAAGCTTTGCGCTCGCATTGTGCGTCGGCTCGCGGTATTATGATCGGCTACGCGCGGGGCTGTGGGCTTCGCCGTGGCCGTGCAGTCGGCTTGAGTGCGCGCGGAGCAGCCGCTCCCGGTGCGTCCAAGCATCTGATTTTGAACATTTAGGGAACCGGTTATATGGCCCGCATTGCTGGCATCAACCTGCCACTGCAGAAGCATATCGTGATCGCGCTGACGCACATTTACGGCGTCGGCAACTCGCGCGCACGGCTGCTGTGCACACAGTCCGGCGTAGAGCCGAACGCGAAGGTCAAGGACCTCACGGAAGCCGAGGTGACGCGACTGCGCAACGAAGTTGCGCGCTTCATGGTCGAGGGCGACCTGCGCCGTGACGTGTCGATGAACATCAAGCGACTGATGGACCTGGGCTGCTTTCGCGGCATCCGCCATCGTCGTGGCCTGCCGGTTCGTGGCCAGCGCACGCGCACCAATGCGCGTACCCGCAAGGGCCCCCGCCGTGCAGTTCGCAAGTAACTGTTGAATCAACGCTTTCGCAAGCGCAAGCCCAGGTAGGCAGACGATGGCTCAGCCAGCAACCCGTACCAAAAAACGTGTCAAGAAGCAGGTGCTCGATGCCATCGCGCATATCCAGGCCTCCTTCAACAACACGATCATCACCATCACCGACCGCCAGGGCAACACCCTGAGCTGGGCGACCTCGGGTGGCTGCGGCTTCCGCGGGTCGCGCAAGAGCACGCCGTTCGCAGCCCAGGTGGCCGCGGAAAAGGCCGGCAATGCCGCGCTGGATTACGGCGTCAAGAACATCGAGGTGCGAGTCAAGGGACCCGGTCCGGGTCGCGAGTCCGCAGTGCGCGCGCTGAACGCGGTGGGTTTCAAGGTCATCGAGATTGAAGACGTGACC
>JBGTIC010000029.1:0-1786 GCA_041745895.1 Gammaproteobacteria bacterium | reverse complement strand
CCGACCTGCGCGGCCAGCGTACCGCGGTCGTCGCTCAGGATCATCCGCGCGACCGCCTGCAGCAGGATGCGATCTTCGGCCGAGATCTGCGGCGCCGGGCGCACGAAGACGCCGCCCGGGCGGTCGAGCACATGCCCTTCGGGCCCGGCCGAGACCAGCCCGAGGATCTGCTCCTGCAATTGCTGTCGATAGCCTGCCTGGTCCTCGTTCCAGATGACCAGATCGACGTTGAGTCCCTTGAGCCGCCAGTAGGTATGCGCGCGTACCAGTTGCCGCACCAGTTCGATGTTCGACGCACTGGTGATGCGCACCAGCACGATCGGCAGATCGCCGGAGATGCCGTGGCCCCACAGGCCGGGCTGGCCGCGACGGTTCTGCAACAGTACGGCGGCGTCGGCCCGCAACTGGGGATGCGCATAAACCACCAGTCGGGCCATGCGCTCGTAGATCTGGGCGTCGGCCTGGGAGGCGTTGATCTGGCGCTGCACGACCTGACTGTGGGTCCAGGCCAGGTCGAATACGCGGTCGGCCAGTCGGCGGTCGCGATACTTGTCGATCAGGGCGTCGCACTCGCTGCGCGTGGCTCCGACACCGAACACCATGTCGATCATTGCGGTCTGCTCAGGCTGCAGCAGGATGCGACAGCGGATTGCCACGATCGGATCGAGCACTGATCCGCAGGTATCGGACAGCGGCTCGGCGCTCGCCATCGCACGGGGTGTGAGCGGCGTGTTGCCGCGACCGACAAAACGCGCGCGATCGGTCTCGTAGGAAATCGCGTCGATGTCGGCATCGTGCACCGCCACCAGATGAACCATCCATGGCGGTGTCTCGTGCGCCGACCGCGCGCGGCGGGTGCACAGCAGCGCCTGCTTGGCGCGCAGCAATTCGGTCTGCACGAACAGGTTGCTGAAGGCCGGGTGCAGTTCGTCGGAGATCGCCGGGGCAAGGACCACCTCGGCGTAGGTCGTAATGTCGATGCGACGTGCGTGACGAGCGCGGTTGGTGACCCGGAGTCGGCGCAGTTCGATGTCGTGCTCGGCCGAGATAGCGATTTCCAGATGCGTATCAAAGCCACACTTGCGGCCGCGGAATTCGGCCTTTGCATCGGAGAAGATCGCCTCGTACTGCTCCACCGGCACGCAGGTGGGCTGATGCGCTGCGGACCACAGCTCGCCGCTGTCGACGTCGCGCAGATAGCAGAAGTTGCCCCAGTGATCACGCGTGGCGTCCTCGCGCCAGCGCGTTACCGCCATCTCGCGCTGCCGGCTGTAGCCGCCGCCAGTGCTGCTGAGCATCGCGTGGTAGCGGCCGTTGGATAGCAGCTGAACCGCTGGCTGGGACGAGGCCGGATTGCGGAACACCCGCAGATGGGTTTCGCTGGGTGCCGATGACACACGCGGTCCTATGGCTTCGGCCTCATGCGGATGGATCACGCCGACCCGTGGCGGACGTTCCTGAAGCAGCAACAGATTGGCCTGAAACTCGGGGTCGGCGACGAAGCGTTTCTGCATCGGTTGATCGCGCAACAGGTAATCCATCGCCAGCAGACCCATACCCTGATGGTGCGCCATGAACGAGCGCACGATGGCATACGCGCTGCCCGGCGGTACGCGATTTGGCGTGTAGTCGATGGCTTCGTAGAGCCCGTAGCTGCCATCGAAGCCTAGTTCGCTTAGTCGCTGCAAATTCTTGCAGGCGGCCTCAGGCGCCACCATCAGCGCCATCATGCTGGCGTAGGGTGCGACGACCAGATCCTCGCCCAGGCCGCGCCGCATTCCCAAGC
>JBGTIC010000028.1:0-25120 GCA_041745895.1 Gammaproteobacteria bacterium | reverse complement strand
TGCAGGCGGATCGAGCGCCAGCAGCCTGCCCCAGCGCTGCTCGGCCAGCGACCAGCGCCCGTCGCTGTAGGCGGCCAGGCCACCGTACCAGAGCGCGCGCGGGTTATCGGGCTGTCTCCGGAGCGCCTCATCGAGCAGACCGCCCGCTTCCCCGGACAGATTTCGCGGGTCCTGCAGCGCCAGCGCCTCAGCGTAGGAGAGCGAAAGTGACACGTCTTCGGGGCCGGTCAGCGCAAAGGCGCGCTCGTAGGCGCGTGCCGCACCATCGAAGTCCTGCAAACCCATGTAAAACTCGGCGAGGCTGCGCCAGCCATCGACGTCATCACCCGCGCCGAGGTCCCGTTCGGCATTGGCGGCCATACGCCGCAGGGAATCGACCGCGATCTCGGCGCGGGCCTGCGCATCCCATTGCCAGGTCGAGACCACCAGATACGTACCCACACCCCCGAGCGGCACGAGCACGGCAATCACGATGACGCCGAACCAGCGACGCTGCCGGTCGGCGGCAAGTCGCCACACCGGCACCACGAGCAACAGGAGCGCCGCCGCGGTCATTGCCGCGGCCAGCACCAGGAACAGGGTCATTTCGAAGCATCCTCCGCGGGATCGACCCAGTCCCGGTCGATGGGCTTGTCCGCGCGCGTGCTGATCACCCGCCAGAATACCCAGGCACCGATAAGCAGCAGCAGGCCCGGCGCGAGCCACAACAACCAGGTGCGTGGCGAGAATGGCGGTCGGTACAACACGAAATCACCGTAACGCGCCGTCAGAAACGCCAGGATCTCGGCATCCGTCTCCCCCGCCTCGATGCGCTCGCGCACTTCGCGACGCAGATCGGCCGCCAGCGGCGCGTTGGAGTCGGCAATGGGTTCGTTCTGGCATACCAGGCAGCGAATCTCGCGGATCATTCGCTCGTAACGGGCCTGCTTCTGTGCGTCGGCCATCGGCTCCCGCACGTCTATGGCGCCCGCCGTCGCTGCGCTGAACAACAGCAGCACCAGCGCAAGCCAGCGCATCATGAGCGCCCCTGCTGCAGCGCTTCGATACGCGGACGGAATTCGCGCTGCCAGATATCTTCGGTCAGCGGTCCGATGTGCTTGTAACGGATGATGCCTTGACCATCGAGCAGGAACGTTTCCGGGGCACCGTAGACACCCCAGTCGATCGCCACGCGACCATCCTCATCCACGGCCGTGGACACATAGGGATCCCCAAGGCGTTGCAGCCAGTGAATCGCCGCCTCGCGATCGTCTTTCCAGTTCAGGCCGTAGATCGGGATTTCACCCCGTCGGGCAAGATCCACCAGCAGGCCATGTTCCTGTCGGCAGCCCACGCACCAGGTAGCCCAGACATTCATCAGCACAGGCCCGCCTGTCGCCAGATCGGCAAGTCCGAGCGTGCGCTCCGGGGCGAGCAGCTGTGGCAACTCGAAGGCGGGAGCCGGCTGGTTGATCAGCGGCGAAGGCACCAGCGTGGGATCGCGAAACAGACCGACAAGGAAAAACCCCAGCAGCACGAAGAAGGCCGCTGGCACCAGTACGAAACGCCACATCAGCCCCCGCCTCCGGGGGCCGCGGCCTGCCCATCAGCCAGCGGTTCGGTGACACGACGGCGCGCCAGTCGATAGCGGCGGTCGGTCAGCGCAAAAATCCCGCCGATGGCCATGATCAGCGTGCCCAGCCAGATGAAACGTACCAGCGGTTTGTACTGGATGCGCACCGACCACGCTCCGTCACCCAGCGGCTCGCCCATCGACACCAGCAGGTCGCGTCTCCAACCCGCTGCGATCGCCGTCTGGGTGATCGGGTCGCGCTGCACGCGATAGACCCGCTTTTGCGGATAAAGCATCGTCACGACCTCGCCATCCAGGCGCACTTCAACCTCCGCCTCGATGGCGCTGAAGTTCGGGCCCTCCACGCCGCGGGTGCCCATCATCGTGAACTGGTACCCTGCCGCCTCGATCGGCTGTCCGGGTGCCGCGGCCCGATCGGCCTCGACATCGTAGGAGGATACGAAGGTGACGCCGAGGATCAGCATGCCCAGGCCGAAATGGGCCAGGCACATGCCGATGTGGCTAGGGGTCAGGCGGCCAGGACCCCGCCCGGGCAACAGGTCCACCAGCGCCGTGAGCATGACCCAGAACGCTGCAATACTGCCGACGATGGTCAGCATCCCCGCCGAGCCGTAAAACACCAGCGGCAGGGTGACGCCGGCGATGAGCGCAACCACCGCCGGCACGCGCAGTTTCCGCGCCAGCACCGACACCGACATCTGCCGCCACATGACGTGCATGCCCATGCCCATGAGCAACATCAGCGGAAACATCGGGATCATGAACGCCAGATCAAAATAGGGCGGTCCCACTGATACCTTGCCCAGGTTCAGGGCATCCATGAACAGCGGATACAGGGTGCCCAGCAGAATCAGCGCGGTGGCGATGACCAGCAGGATGTTGTTGGCCAGCAGGAAGCTCTCACGAGACATCGGACGAAAGCCCGCCTCAGAGGACAACAGCGGTGCGCGCCACGCATACAGCGCCAGCGCCAGGCCGATGACGATACCCATGAACACCAGAATATAGAGTCCACGGGAGGGGTCTGCTGCGAAGGCATGCACCGAGACCAGAATCCCCGAGCGCACCAGGAAGGTGCCCAGAAGGCTCAAGCTGAACGCGGTGATCGCCAGCAGCAGGGTCCAGCTGCGAAACAGGCCGCGCTTCTCCGTCACCGCGAGCGAGTGAATCAGCGCCGTGCCGATCAACCAGGGCAAAAACGAGGCATTTTCCACCGGATCCCAGAACCACCAGCCGCCCCAACCAAGCTCGTAGTACGCCCACCAGCTGCCCAGCGAGATGCCCAGCGTCAGGAACACCCACGCGGCGGTCGTCCACGGACGCGTCCAGCGTGCCCATGCCGCATCAAGACGACCCTCGAGCAGCGCCGCAATCGCGAACGCAAACGCCACGGAAAAGCCGACGTAGCCGATGTACAGCAGCGGCGGATGAATCATCAACGCGGGATCCTGCAGGATCGGATTGAGATCCTGGCCGTCCGCCGGTGTGGGGATCAAACGGTCGAAGGGGTTGGAGGTGAACAACGTGAATGACAGGAAGCCCACCGCGACGATGCCCAGCACGCCCAGTACGCGGGCAACGAACCGCTCGGGCATCTGCCCACTGAACGCGGCCACCAGCACCGACCAGATCGCCAGCACCAGGATCCACAACAACAGTGAACCCTCGTGGCCACCCCATACCGCGCCGACACGGTAGAACACCGGCAATTCGGAGTTCGAGTGACCCGCGACAAAGGCCACCGAAAAGTCGTTGGTCACAAAGGCGTAGGTCAGCGCGCCAAAGGCGACGATGGCAAACACCAGCTGGCCGGTAACCGCGGGTTTGGCCAGCCCCATCAGCATGCGGCTGCCGGTGAAGCTGCCCCACAGCGGCGCGGCAGTCTGCACCAGCGCCAGCAGCAGCGCCAGAATCAGCGCAACCTGGCCAAGTTCAGGGATCATGGCCGGGTGGTGCCCCCGTAATAGCCTTCGCCGGAGCCATTGCCAGCGGCACCCGCTCCGCCTTGCTCGGCGGCCCGTTCGATGGCGCGCATCTTGCCCGATTCCAGCGCCTGGGCGACCTCCGGTGGCATGTAGTTCTCATCGTGCTTGGCCAGAATGTTGTCGGCCAGGAACATCCCGCCCTCGCCCACCCGGCCGCGCGCCACCACGCCCTGGCCGTCGCGAAACAGGTCCGGCAAGACACCTGTGTAGCGCACCGGGACGCTGTAGGCATGATCGGTGACCAGGAACTCCACAGTCATGCTGCCCGACTCACGCTGCACACTGCCATCGGCAACCAGCCCGCCGATACGCAGCGTGCGTTCAGGGGGCACATCGATCTCGACGAACTCCGTGGGGCTGTAGAAATACAGCATGTTTTCCTGGAACGCGCGCAGCGCCAGCGTGGTGGCCAGGCCCACGCCGGCCACCAGTCCGGCAACAAGCATGAGTCGGCGTTTCCTCGTCGGTGTCATGACAGCTCCTTGACGGCGGCACGAAGGGGTCGTGGCGCCTGCTCTTCGGCGACAGCCTGCCTGAAGGCCTGCCGGTGGTGCCGTCTCGCCGAAAACACCAGACCAACAAATACCGCCAGCGTCAGGCCCCAGGCGCTCCACACGTAGGCCCAGTAACCATCCATCAGCAGAAACTCACGCATGAGCGGCGAGTTCCCGTATCCAGCGCGCGCCACGCTCGCGCAACAGCACTTCGCCGCGCAGGCGCATGGTCACCACCGCAGCAAAGAACAGCGTATAGCCCACCACCATGGCCAGCAACCATACCAGCATGTCCATGGTTATAGAGGGTGTCGAGAACTTCGCAATGGTGGCTGGCTGGTGCAAGGTGTTCCACCAGTCCACGGAAAACTTGATGATCGGAATATTCACCACGCCGACGATGGCAAGCAGTGCAGCGGCACGGTCGCCCTTGGATGCATCGTCAAACGCCGAGCGCAGCGCCATGACGCCAACGTACAGAAAAAACAGTACGAGCACCGAGGTCATGCGACCGTCCCAGTCCCACCACACGCCCCACATGGGCTTGCCCCAGATCGAACCTGTCGCCAGGGCCAGAAATGTGAACGCCGCGCCCACGGGTGCACAGGCCGCGGCGAAGGCGAACGCGAGCTTCATTCGCCAGATCAGGCCCACCGCAGCTGCCACCGCCATGGCCACGTAGCCGAACATGGCGATGTAGGCGCTCGGCACATGCACGTAGATGATGCGAAAGCCGTCACCCTGCTGGTAGTCCGGCGGCGCGATGGCCAGTCCGCCCACGGCGCCGGCAATCAGCAGGAGCAACGCCGGGATACCGAACCACGGCACCAACCGACCGGCCGTGCGGTAGAAATGAGGCGGCGAGCCCAGTTTGTGAAACCAGATCCACATGTTCCCTATGTCCGCAGCCTCAAGCTGTAAGTTCAATCGACACTGATACGCAGCGCGGCGGCGATTGCCAGAGGCGCCAGCGTCATCGCCAGCGCCAGCAGCGCGGCCAGCAGATACAATGGCCCTGCTGCACTTTGCCCCTGGACCGCGAGGTCCGTTGCCCGCGCACCAAATACCAGCAACGGCAGTGCCAGCGGGAGCACCAGGATGCCAAGTATACCCGCTCCGCGGCGCAGGCTTGCAGTCAGCGCCGCGGCTAGCGCACCGATCAGACTCAGCGTCGGTGTCGCCAGCAACAACGCAAGCATCAGAATCCACGTCGCGTTGGCCGGAAGATAAAATGCCTGTGCCACCAGCGGTGTCAGCACGACCAGTGGAAGGCCGGTCAGCACCCAGTGCGTCAGCGCCTTGACCAGCGCCAGCAACACCAGCGGCTGCGGACTCAATATCAGCTGCTCCATGCTGCCGTCTTCCATGTCGCTGCGAAACAGGCCCTCCAGCGCCAGCAAGGACGCCAGCAGCGCGGCGACCCACAGCACGCCGGGGCCGATGCTACCAAGCAGATCGCGCTCCGGGGCCAATCCCAGGGGAAAAAGTGTGACGACGATCACAAAGAACATCAGTGGCAGCCCCAGTTCGCCCCAGCGACGCAGAGCAGCCTTCAGGTCCCGCCGCGCCAACGCCAGCATCGCCTGAGCCGTGCTGCTCATGTGCCCAGCTCCACCTGCACACAGCGCCCTGGTGCCGAGCTGGCCAATGGCGCGTGTGAGGCGATCATCGCGATCCCCCCTGCCCGCAGGTGCGCGCCGAGCCACGCCGCGATCAACGCCTGGCCATCCGCGTCCAGATTGGTCAGCGGCTCATCGAGCAACCACAGTGAGGCTTGCGTGAGTTGCAGTCGGGCCAGGGCGACGCGGCGACGCTGGCCGGCGGACAAGGCCCTCACGGCGACGTGTTCAGCCCCCGCAAGCCCCAGATCTCCCAGGCAGACTGCAAGCTCCTCGCAGCGAAACTCGCTGTTCTGGAGTTCAATCAGGAACCGCAGGTTTTCCATCACCGAAAGATCTGCTTGCAGGCCCGCCTGGTGTCCGAGATAGATGCGCGTCTGGCTGTATTCCGGATCCCCGGGCAGCAGCGCCCGCGCCTGCCAGCGGACTACCCCTGCAGCCGGTTGACTCAGCCCTGCCACGACCCGCAGCAGGCTCGTCTTGCCGGCGCCGTTTGGCCCGGTGATGAGGGCCAGGTCTCCCGGGGCCAGGCGAAGCGTAAAGCCCTCAAGCAGCGCCCGGTTACCGCGCGCAACCGCAAGATCACTGATTTCGAGCATCGAGCCACACTTCAACTAATTTTTGTCATGTTATTTAGTACTCTATGCCATCGTCATGGAGTGAAGTGTAATGACTTCGCGGGCATCGACCGGTGATGCTTGCCCTGGCGCCCACATCTGGCGTTATGATTCATCCGCGATGCTCACCGAGACAGAGGATTACGATTCCATGCCGCCAGCAACCGATTGGTTGGCAGAATTCGGACTTGACGGCGTCCCCTTCGCTGAACCCCCCGGGGTGTTCATCGCCGGCGATGGCCCGGCGCGCACTCTCGATGCACTGGTTGAAGCCTGCGGGGCGACGCGCCCGGTTACGGTACTTACCGCGCCACGTGCCGGAGGTCTGACGACAGCGCTGGAAGTCATCGCGCAGCGGTGCCGCGATCAGGGACGCACGGCCGTGCTGCTTGGCGCTGACGATCGCGCGATTGCACCTTTGCCTCAACGCGTGCTCCATGCGCTGGGACTCGGCGATATTGCGGGAGACGGCATCGACATCCAGAATATTCTACGCGTGTTCCTGCTCAACGAGTGCGCACGGGGTCGCGCCCCGGTGCTGATCCTGGATGACGCGCACCACTACGATCCCAGAGAACTGGCAGGTCTGTCGGGCCTGTTGAAGTTGCAGTATCAGGGCGTATCTGCCGTAAAGCTCATGCTCTCCGGGCCGGCGTCGCTGGACTACCGCCTCGAGGCGCCGGAACTGGCGCCGCTGGCGGCACGCTGCACCGCCGCCTATCGATGGCCGGCATTGACCCGCACAGAATTCCGACGTTGGGTGAACATGTGTCTCCAGAAAGTTGGTGCCGCCCGACCCGTGGTCACCGGTGAGGCGCTCGACGCCGTTTACCGCCTGTCCGCAGGACTGCCCGGCATCGCTTCCTGTGTACTGGTTCGCGGTCTCCAGCTCGCCGCGCTGGCCGGCGAATCTCAACTCTGCGCGCGCGGCATTGCGCGAATCGCATCCGTCTTGCCGCTGCGTGAAGCCGCCGAACAGCCCTCACCCACCCTGACTCTGCGCCTGGGCGGCCGCACCGTGTCCAGCCAGCAGGTGGTCAGCGCGCGCCTGCTGCTGGGCCGCGATCCTGACGCCGATATCGTGCTCGGTGACGACTGGGTGAGTCGCTATCATGCGCTGCTGATCTTCGACGCCCAGGGTGCTTGGCTGGCCGACCTGGCGAGCACCAACGGTACCCATGTGAATGGCAGACCCATCACCCGCCAGCGGCTGGGCCACGGTGATGTGATTCGAATAGGCCAGTACGCCATCGAGCTCAACTGGCGCGGCGCGGCCGCCGTCGGCGAACCTGACGACACAGCCTCGATGCGCCTTTTTCCGCAGGCGCCCATGATCTCGAGCGTCGGCGCGCAGAAGCGCTGAGTCGCTCAGTTTGCCCGGCACGGCAGCGCTGACCCGGCTGATACAGGAACTTTCCCAGACCGAACGCTGGCGCCCCGCACAACTGCATGACGCGCAGACCCAGCTGTTGAGCCGAATCCTCAGTTTCGCTCACGACAATGTGCCGTTCTATCGCAAGAGAATGGCTGGACTCACGGATTCCCCGGGATTTTCCGCGCCTCGCGAGTTGCTGGCCGCGCTGCCTGTGCTCACGCGATCAGAGCTCAGGATGCACACGCAGGCACTGCACAGCGCGCACGCACGCTCTGCGCAGGCCCTCAAGTTCACGACCTCGGGATCGACGGGCATGCCTGTCACAGTCGCCTGGGATCGCGATGCCAATCTACTGATCGCGGCGATCGTGGCACGCTACCACCGCTGGTGGCAAAGCGATCCGTCGGCCCGATATGCCACGCTCAGTGCTGTGCCGACCGATGAGCATGGCCGGGGACGAGAGTTGCGCGGCATGGCGTGGTATCCGGGTCAGCCAGCCTGCGACGGCATTGCTGCCGATGCGGCACAGCCTGTCAGGACACAGCTCGACTGGCTGCTGCGCGAGCAGCCACGCTATCTGATGACCTACCCGAGCAACGCGCGCGCGCTGCTGCGCGCTGCGCGCGATGACGGTGCCTCGCTCGACTTCCTGGCCCGCATCGACACCTTTGGCGAAAGCGCGGTCGAGGGCCTCGAGGCGCTGGCCGAAGAGGTCTGCGGCGCGCAGGTCGCCGACCGTTACAGTGCCCGCGAAGTGGGCATGATCGCGCTGCAGTGTCCCCACGGCCAGGGCTATCGGGTGCAGTGCGAATCCGTGCTGGTGGAGTTGCTGGATGAGTTCGATCAGCCCGTCGCTGCCGGCGATACCGGGCGTGTCGTGGTGACGAGCCTGCAGAACATAGCCATGCCGCTGATCCGCTACGAGATCGGCGACTATGCCCAGGCAGCTGCTGGCCCGGCCGATGGCATGCCACACCCGGTGCTGCACGCCATACGCGGCCGGCGACGCAACATGTTCCGCCTGCGCAATGGCGACGTGCTGTGGCCGCGCTTCAATTCCGATGACCTGTCGAGCATCGCGCCAGTTCGCCAGTTCCAGCTGGTGCAGAAGTCGCTGGCATTGCTGGAACTCACCCTGGTGGTGGAGCGTGTCACCACCGCCGAAGAGGAAGCCGCACTGGAGCGTCTCGTACGCCAGCGGCTCAAGGGGGACTATCGGTTTACCCTGCGATACGCCACCGAGATTCCACGCAGCGCCAGCGGCAAATACGAGGACTTCCGTTGCGAGATCGCCGAATAGGATGCAGGTGGTGCCCGGAGCCGGGATCGAACCGGCACGACATTGCTGTCAACGGATTTTAAGTCCCTGATAAACATCTCTTGGATTCATGAGGTTACGGGATAAGTCTATTTTGATTATTAGAGTCTGTTTAGGCCGCCATGAGTCAGTTTGCGCACCTTTGAGCACGGTCGTGGCACAGATTCGGCACAAAACACGCCCCGCGGATCCAAATCCGTAGCGGCAATCCTCATTCCCACGCCTTGCTGACGCCGGTAAGGTGCGAGAACACTTGGAGCTTACAAGGGGGGCATCTGGGGGAGTTTGTCACCACTCTCGCGGGAGCCAAGCACCGGCAAAAGGAACTTGCGACAGCCTACCAATGGGCACAGAAAGGCCGCCTGGCTATTCTGTTCTCGCCTGAGCCGGACAACAGTCACGACCTGAATGCCGTTCAAGTCTTCGCGATGCAGAAAGGCAAGAGCAAGCCGCTCGTGCTCGGGTATTTGCCCGCCGATGTTGCCGAGAACAACAAAGAGCGCAAAAAGGCATTGCACGTGGTCGACGCGGAGTTTCGAGAGTCGGACGAAAAATTCGACTTCATCAACCTCAAACTAACGATCGCCTACGGGAACGAAGGCAGATCCGCCAGATCACAAACCGGAGCAAGTGAAAAGCGACTAGGCTTGGCGCTGTTCGGAGCAAAGGCGGCGATATCAGTAGGCATCCTGTGGACCATCTGGGAAGCAGCAGATGCGAGTGGACCGAACTTTCAAGTGGTCTTCGGCCTAGCAGTTTGTGCTGCCGGCCTAGCTTGGTACGTCGCCACCAAGATTCGCCTCAGACGCGTGCGGCGCGGATAGACAGCCGACGCACCAGCTCATCAGCGATAGCCCGCTCAGGAAGCCCCTGGGTAGTACCACGCGCAGCGCCAGTACCAAACCGAGATTGATGGCTTGATCGTCCATACAGCGACTGTGCGCCCAGCACGCAGGTGCCGGCGTCGGCGAACAGCGGGCACCAGCCAGCGAAAAGGTGCTTTATACGGTCTATACTCTTCCTTGAGCGCCGTCGCATATTCGACGTTTGTTTGGGCGATGTTGAAACATTGCGCGTAAGTTGAGTATATGGCAACCAGGAGTCGACAATTGCTGTCGGCAAGTCCCGGCATCGATGACAACATCGAAAAGCTGACGTTTCATCTTTTAAGTATGACGGCCGCCATGGCGTTGTAGTCGTGGCGCCGGTTCCCGATCACTACTTCGCCTCGATAAAGCCGCGGAACGAATCCATCGTGTGGGATACTATTCTGAAATCGTCGTTGAACGATACGTGCGAGCCGCTAAAGACCTTGGCCGGCCTCAGCAGGATCCTAACCAACCGATCTTCTTTGAATCGCGTTTACGTTGGTCCTGGCTTTAGACTTCTTAACTAACTGACGTTATTCAATTAGTACCACGGAAAGGGTTCTGCTACGATTTGGAATCGCACCACCTCCTTATCCCCCACGCGGCATCCGGACATATAGGGTTGTGCTAGATCGAAGAAATTGATACCTGTTCAATTGGCGCCGTAAGTCCTTTCATTTTTAAAAAAGTGTAGAGGGGACGATGGTTCAAGAACTTACTGTCGAAGTAGAAACGAGGAGTCAATAATGTCGGCCGCAATTGACTTCGTCCGAAAGTCCCTCCGCATCCTCCGTGCATATCGCCGCACGAAAAGCATTGACTGGGCGTTTCTACTCGAAAGCTATGGGATTGACGTTCGCATTTATCAGTGTGAAGCCCGGGCGGACGGCGTTTACTTTAATGATTTGGATTGCACTTTTGAGAAGCCAGAGCAAAACGTATTACTAGCAGGACTTCAGAGAGCGGCGCGACTACATGCGTGCGGAGCCGTTTTCAATACGAAGCAATCCCCTATCCGAGCAACCATTCAGTCAGTCTCCGTAAGTGTGGAAACCACTGAAGAGCTATTTATTCTCGAAGAAATTTATCTCGAGGACGCCTACCGATTTGAATTGCAAGGCTCGCTCCTCATATTTGATATTGGCATGAACGCCGGCTACACCGCGCTATATTTTGCATCGAAACATCAAAATGCAATCATTTCTGCATACGAACTAGTACCATCGACCTACAACGTTGCGTTAAACAACATCCAAAGCAACCATCACTTAGGTTCCAGAATCACCCCTCATTGCTATGGACTTTCCAACAGTAATAGGACAATCGACATTGAGTACTCCGAAAAATGGAGGGGTAGTGTCGGTGTCTTTGGAATGCCTGAAAGCCTGAAGAATGATGCCGCCATTAGCATCGAATCTGGAATCCTTCGAGATGCGGCCGAGGAGATTCGATCAGTAAAGTCAAAATTTCCACAGAGAAAAATTGTGCTGAAAGTTGACTGCGAAGGTTCAGAGTATTCGATATTAGGGCATCTAGAAGAAGCAGAATTACTTCAATCGGTTGATATGATAATGATCGAGTGCCATAAACGCGCTAAAGATCACGACCCCAACCAGCTTCGGAACTCACTGTCGAACCTTGGATTCGGATGCCTGCACTTTCATGCGGATTCCGTTGATATTAGCATGCTGTATGCAACGAACATGAGCCAACGCAAATGAAAATTCGTTTGACCACCGGGTGGAGCCATGACGTCGGCCCCGTGCTGAAACAACGTAATATCAGACTATCGCTGCTTCCTGGCCTCCGTTAACGTAACGGAGTTGGATAACCCCTGGCTCGGTGTCACGTACCCGAGTGAGCCATGTGGCCGACGCTGATTGTAGTCGTTCCGCCCGAATTCCATTTTTGCCCTGGCAACTTTCATCGACGAGAATTGAATGGCGGTCAGGTGTTCACCGCGCGGGCGATCATCGAACGACTCTAGATCATTGTTCTCCATTGACGTTTCTTGCGGCGTGAATTCGAGCTTAATGGCATGTTGCCATGCCATGAACTCGGTTCAAGGGATACGGTCACGGGTAGATATTGTGGCCCGGCGCCGGCAGCGACGTGTGCGGCGGTCGATAGATCGCATGGATGCCCATCTTGCGCATCAAACGACAGACACGGTCACGGCAGACCGGGAAGCCGGCCCGCACAAGCTGGTCGCGGATACTGCGCGATCACCTCGCCCGAAATGCCGGCCATTGTGCTGATGTAACGGATGACTTCCCGGTCACAGGTATCCAGAAAGAAGGCAACACGCAACTGCTCGCCGTTCCAACATGGAATCTCAAAGCTTACGCCAGAAAGCTCTACTTTCCTGGGCGAAGGGCGCGCAGTACCCGGCTCGAGCGGGACCAAATCCCTCGATCTGCCTCATACTGCGATAGCGGCTCTGCTAGCTCGCCGCGCCACCGCCCCAGGCTTACTGCGCAGTGATGACACAGCTCGTCAATCGTTGGTTCTTCGCTCATGTTGCATCCTCACGATCGGTTGTCTCGCGCGCGCGGGAATGTTTCGGGTTAGCGATGAGACGAATTGGCTACTTCGGTGTCCTGCAAGAAGCTTCCAGCGATCGGATGCCCCCCCGTCACGGCCGCCGCCTCCAGCATTGCGCCAGGAACCGACCACCCGGCAGCGGGCCAGCGCCAGCAGCATCGGAGTTGCGGCCAGTAGCAGCATGGGCGCGCTCATGACGCCACCTGCTCGACGTCCTCGATGCGAGCCAGGAGCGTGACGCCACTGGCGAAGCGCACGCGCACCGAGCCACGTGAGCGGTCAACATCTTCGATGTAGGCTCTGGCTCCCCAGGCAGTGCGGACGACCACGGTGTCGCCCGGTCTCAGTTCCCGCACGCTTGGGTGCGGTTGTCCAACGGTGTATGGCTCACTCATTCTGGTGTCCTCGGTTGTCCAAAGTGTGCGTATGCGCCCCTATAACCCTGTGCACCATTCGGTGCATCGGTGCAGTGGCACCGTGCCCCGAACACGGCTACTAGTTTCATCATTCATTCGGTGCATCGGCGCAGCCCTTGCCTGTGGCGGATTTCGGGACGATGGTTGCGACGCGCGTCCGGTTTTTGCGTCAAATGCTTGACTCACTTAACGGCGCCCATTCGACGCAGCGCCTCCATATGGCGCCAAAAACGGCGTCTATTGGCGGTCGAATTGGCCTGCAAAGTCTTCGGAAATTCATCCGCCGCGCGTAGGACGTGATTGGCGGTTCTGTTGCCAGTGGTGGCCGCCGGGCAGTAGTCGCCACCGCTGAGAACATCCCGAAGTGCCGCAACGATGCCGTCACGTTCCTCAGTTTCCTGGAGGCGGCGGTCGAACTCCGATTTCTGATCGAACTTGCCGACGAACAAGTGCGCGTCATCGTCCCAGCGGAACCGCATGCTCTGATCGGCGCGCCCAAGGTTTGATTTCTGAAGCTCCAGCAGTAGCTCGCCGGTGGCCGTCACGCCTTCGTCGGTGTGCTGGGTCTCGGGGTGTAGATACCAACGGGCACGGACGCTGTTGTGCCAGCCGGTGCTGCCGCTGTAGCCCTCGCTGGTGCCGCTCGATGCGGCGGAAACCTTGTTCACGTGATGCTGCAGCAGTAGCGCCCCGTCCGTGGGGATCAGCGACAGCAGTGCGTTGATGAAGCGCTTAACCTCGCCGCGCGCGTTCTCGTTGCCGCCGTAGGCATCGGCCACGCCGTCGATGATGAGCACCTGCTGACCGTCCATGCGTTCGCGCAGCCAGTCGTACTGCAACGTCGTGCCGAGGCCAGCGCCGGGCACCTGGTCAATCAGCACAGCCGGATGCCCCACTAGGTCGAGTATCGCCAGGTTCTCGGCTACGTCCTCAGTCGCCAGCCCCATGTGCCGGCAGATGCGCGCCAAGGCGCCAGTGCAGCACGTCAGAGCGGTCCTCACAGCTCAGATACAGCACTCGGCGCTGGTCTAATTCCACCCCGAAGAAATCGCGCCCTGCGGCCATACAAAAGGCCAGGTAAAGTGCGATGTATGACTTGCCCGCGCCACCGTGTCCGGCCAGCGTCGCATAGCCGCAGGGCAGCCAGTCGGGGATAATCATCTTCGGCGGTTTCGGATGGGTGGCCAGCAGTGCGGCTAGGTCCAGCGGCTCGGGCCAGCCTTCAGCCGGCGCACACTTGCTTAGGATCGTGCGCCAGGTAATTGCACGGTCGCGCTCGGTGCTGAATCCTTGCCACCGACGTTTCAGATCGAGCTCGCCCTGGTAGCGTTGATCGTTCCGACTCCACGTGTCTCAGGCTGCGAACGCAGCCGCATGTCGGGTCGAGTGCAACGCCATGCCAACCTCGAGCCACCGCTGATAACTGGCGGACGATGCGTCGATGGACTCCAGCGCCTGTAGGACGCGCGCCCACTGGTCCGCTGTGACACTCGGGGTCGGTGCTGATCGCGTCTCCTGCGGCCGCTCCAGCAGCGTCAGCAGCCATGCGGGCGGGGCAGTCAGATCGGCCAGGTCGCCGACAGCCTCGAAGCCATGCGCAGCCCACCAGCAGACGTATCCGCCTTCAGCACGAATATCGACGCCGGGCGCAACCTTGCCGGTTGAACAGCGAATATCGCTTTCAGGCATGCGATAAAGCAGATGATGGCCACGGCGCGGCTTGTGGATGCGTGCGCACGCCAGGCGGTCGAAGTGCTCGCGATACCAGCCTTCGCCGTCAGGGTCGACGTCCACGACCAGCAGGCCGCTGGCCTCACCACTGGGAACGCCCACCAGCGCATCAGGCCAGCGCGTCCACCAGGCTTCGATTGCATCCAAATCAGTGCTCGCGTCGTGAAAGCCTTGCGCCGTGTAGGGGGCCTTCGTCGGCTTGCACGGGAAGACCGGTATGCCGTAGTTCGCGGCCAGGTCGCAGGCCGCCGGCAGTGCGCTCAGGGTTTCGAGTGCGGCGCTCATGCAGATGCGCCTGCTCGGATCAGATAGATGCGTGGTAAAATTTGCATTGCGTCTCCTCTCTGCTCTTGACGCATCAAGACGGCCTCTGGCACGCCGAGGTTTTTTATGCCTGTCAGGCTGCCTCGCTCTGAGCGTCGAACCATGCGAAGAATCGCTCAGGCCAGACGTACCACCGGCCTTGCACCTTCACGAGGGCCCCCGAAGCGGCGAGCCCATTCTCATGCCGGTTGCGGTGCAGCCAGTCGACAGTCGATGGCGACGGGAACGTGGTCGCGTATTCGGTGCGAAACCGCGTCATGGGGATCGGTTGGGTTAGCGGTGGTCTGGGTTGATTGGACAGGCAACCGGGGAAGATAAGTGATTGTCATCGGTGCTTCATCAGGCTGCTTCCCTCAGCCCATCGCATCGGAAGTAAACCTCATCAGGCGTCTGTCTGTCGAGGGACTGATGTGTACGCCGGGTGTTGTAGAACCGGAAATACCGTTTCAGTCCGAGCCTGGCCTCTGCGACGCTGTCGTAGGCCCGCAGATACACCTCCTCGTATTTGACCGAGCGCCAGAGCCGCTCGATGAACACGTTGTCCATCCATCGTCCCTTGCCGTCCATGCTGATGGCCACCTCATTGGCTTTGAGCACCGCGGTGAACGCCTCACTGGTGAATTGGCTGCCCTGGTCGGTATTGAAGATCTGCGGCGGTCCGTGGCGCGAGAGCGCCTCCTCCAGCGCCTCGACGCAGAAGTCGGCAGTCATCGTGTTCGACAGCCGCCAGCTGAGCACCCGCCGCGAGTGCCAGTCCATGATGGCCACCAGGTACAGAAAGCCGCGGGCCATCGGCAGATAGGTGATATCGGCCGCCCAGACCTGATTGGGCAGCTCGATGCTCATGCCGCCAAGCAGATACGGATAGATTTTGTGGCCCTGCGCCGGAATCGTCGTGCGCGGTTTGCGGTAAACGGCGCCAATACCGGCCTTGCGCATCAGGCGGCGCACCCGGTCTCGGCACAGCGAAAAGCCCAGCCGCTGAAGCTGGTCGCGCAGGCTGCGCGAGCCCATCCAGGGGTGGTCCATGTGCAACGCGTCGATATGGCGCATCAGCTCCAGCTCGGTGTCCGGCGTCGGCAGCGCTCGATGGTAGAACGACGATCTGGGCAACGACAGCAACCGGCATTGGCGCGCAATACTCAGCCGGTGGTTGGGCTCGATCATCGCTTTGCGTTCGGCCCTCGAGCTTTGCCGAACGCGCGTCCTAAAAAATCGTTTTCCAGAGTGAGCTGGCCGATCTTCGCATGCAGGTCCTTGAGCTCGGCCTCGCCGATCTGTCGACCGGCTCCTTTGTCGAAGGAAGCGGCCATGTTCTCCATGGCCTGCTGCTTCCACTGGGTGATCTGGTTGGCGTGCACGTCGTACTGCTCGGCAAGCTCGGCGAGTGTCTTGTCGCCGCGCAGGGCCGCCAGCGCGACCTTGGCCTTGAACTGCGCGGAATGGTTGCGTCGTGGTCTTCTCATCGCTATCTCCAGGCGCATTCGCGCCAACAATACCGATGACCGATTCACTTATCGACCTGTCCAACTTTCCCAGACCGGCTCTGTTTGCATGCTCTCCTCCGGCGTTGCGTGGATGGCCGCCGGGGACAATGAGCATCGATCCGGCGGGTCTACCGGATACCGATCATAGGGGTGAGAGCGTGATCGTCGACAAGACAACGCGCTCCGGCACAGAAAAATGCCGGTTAGATGCTATTAACTGGAAATATCGCGCGATATCGCGGGTGCGCAGATGAGGCCCGCTTGCGCGCCCTCACGCGCCCTCCTCGCCGAACATGGCATGCGTCAGCTTGTTGGCGATCTCGTCGCGGCGCTGGTCGGTGAGATGCTGATACACCAATGCCATCGCCAGCGACTTGTGACCTAGCACCCGTGCGATATCGCTCGGATGGAAGCCCTCCTGAGAGAGCCAGGTTCCAGCCGTGTGCCGCAGACCATGAAATTTGACGTCGGTCCTCGGCGTGGTCTTGCGCAGCCGTCGCCAGATAGCGTCGATCCGTGTACGCCCGTCGCCACCGTCGTCATACGGGGGGAACACACGATCATCAGCCAGCCGGCGCACCTTGGACCATGCCTCCAGCCCTTTGAGCGTGGCCCCGGCAAGGCGTAGCGTCCTGGGCTTTCCGTTCTTTGTCTTCGGGATATGCAGCAGCCCCTCCCGGAGGTTAACGTCCGGCCAACGCAGACGATAAAGCTCGCCTCGGCGCATGCCGGTGGCCAAAACTGTGAGGATCAGCGGCAGCGCCATCGGGTCACGGTCCTTGGCGGCCGCGATCCTCAGCGCGTCGATATCCTTTCGGTCCTCGATGAACTGCGGGTCTGTCATCACCACTTTCGGCCGGCGAGTCTGCCGGGCCGGATTGACTTCGATCAGCCTCTCGTCCTGGACCGCCCACTGGAGGACGGTCGACAGTGCGGCGATGTATCTGTTGATCGTTGATCCAGTCACCGGGTTGCCGGCCCTATTTTGCCGCTTGGCCAGTTTGTCGCGGCCGGTCGCAATGTCGGCGTTTGAGAGTTCCCGAATGGGTATCGAGCCGATCTCGGTCTTCCACCACTGGAGCCGCGCCTTCATGGTCCGCGCGTCTTCATACCTGCTGATGTGATCTTCGATGAAGGTCTCGATCACCTTGCCGACGGAGCTGGGTCGCCGCTTCCCCGGACTGCCGAATCGGCCTTGCTCGATGTCGCCCTCGATCTTCCGTGCCCAGGTCTGAGCGGACTTTTTGCTCGCGAAAGTCTTGGTTGCCTGGCGCCCGTTGAGCCGAACGCGCGCTGTGTATCGCGGATCCCCGGCCTTGTTCGCTCGCGTAAGAATTTGTGCCATGACGCAGCCCTATGTGCCAACCTGAGCCGAACCGTGGCACAAGGATGGCACATGCACAAGAGTGGAATCCCGCAGATTGGGTAGATATACCTCTAAGGCTTTGTTTTTATTGGTGCCCGGAGCCGGGATCGAACCGGCACGACATTACTGTCAACGGATTTTAAGTCCGTAGCGTCTACCAATTCCGCCATCCGGGCCGGGTGAGGGTGTCACGGCCATGCGCGTGCATGCCCGCAAGCGCATCATAGCCGATCAGCCCGGCGACCCGGCGCTTCGAGTCCGCATGACCACGCACAGCAGGCGACAGGGCCCGGTGCCGCGGTTCTCCCAGCCATGCGTATTGCCGCCCTGCACCAGAACGTCCCCGGTCTTCATGAGGATCTCCTCCTCGTCGAGAAGCAGGTGAATCTCGCCCTGCAGCACCGCGATGTAGTCGAGACTGTCCTCGCGGTGCATCGGCACGAAGGCGCCGGGGCCATGTGCGGGAATCTCGGCGATGTAAAGACTGGTGCCTTCGAATCCCTCGCGGTAGGCATTGCCCGCGTTCACGCCCGCGTCGACGTGCATCTGGAGAGCCACAGGGACACCGGTGGTTTCCCAGAAGCGGGTGACGCTGGCATCGTTGAAGCGAAGTTCGGGAAGTGTCGCGTCGCGAAACGCGACCTCACCGCGCCCCGGCGCGGCTTCGCGGGTCACGATGCGCCTTGACGCACGGACGGGGTCGGTGTGCGGCAGCGCCAGTGTCGAGGCGCCCAGACCCGCCGCCGTACCGGCGATCAGTCCGCGCCTGGAGAACGACCCACCCATGACGACACTCCGGTGCTCGACGATGGAGGCTAGGGCCGGAATCGAACCGGCGTACGCGGCTTTGCAGGCCGCTGCATGACCACTCTGCCACCTAGCCATCGAAACGACGACGCGCCACCTGCTGCCGGCGCCATTGGACGCTTATGGTACGGGGCAGAAGACTGGCGCGTAAGCCTTTGAAATCTTGGAGCGGGAAACGAGACTCGAACTCGCGACCTCAACCTTGGCAAGGTTGCGCTCTACCAACTGAGCTATTCCCGCATGAAGACCGTGAATTCTAAGCCCGCGGTCCACACTGTCAAGCGAATAGTTCACCCCTTATGGTGACGTGGCGCCGTCAGCTCGGGCCAGGCGGCACGCAGGTAGTCGATCATCGACCACAGCGTAATGACCGTGGCGACGAGCAACAGCACTGCGCCGAACTGATAGACAGGAATCCCGAAAAGCGGCAGCTGGAACAACATCATGCCGATGCCGACCATCTGCACGATGGTCTTGGACTTGCCGATCGGCGAGACGGCCACTCGCGCCCGGGCGCCGACGTGGGCCATCCACTCGCGCAGGGCCGAGACGGTAATCTCGCGGCCGATGATGATCGCCGCCATCAGCGTCACCAGCACCTGGTCGCCTGCCATGACGATGGGCTGACTGGCCTCCACCAGCAGGATCAGCGACACGGCCACCAGCAGCTTGTCGGCCACCGGGTCGAGGAAGGCGCCGAAGGCCGTGGTCTGGTTCCAGCGACGCGCCAGCCAGCCATCCAGCGCATCGGTCACCGCGGCAATGGTGAAGAACAATGTCGAGAGGGGACGCGCCCACTCGAAGGGCAGGTAAAAGGCCACTGCGACCAGCGGGATTGCGAGGATCCGCAGCCAGGTCAGCAGTGTTGGCAGGTTCAGAACCATCAGGACCCCGTGGGCTGGCGGGCGCAGGACTGCAGGTGCCTCACGCGCTGTCGGAATGGAAATGTTCGTACACACGCTGGGCAAGGCTGCGACTGATGCCTTGCACTTTCACCAGGTCCTCGACCCCGGCACGCACCACGCCCTGCAGGCCGCCGAAGGCCTTGAGAAGCTCGCGCCGGCGCTTCGGCCCAAGTCCGGAAATGCTTTCAAGGCTGGAGGTACCCGCGCTGCGGCTGCGCCGCGCGCGCTGGCCAGTCAGGGCAAAGCGATGGGCCTCGTCGCGGATCTGCTGGACCAGGTGCAGCGCCCGAGAGTTTGACGGCAGTATAAGAGGCTCCTGCCGGCCTGCCAAGAACAGCCGCTCCCGCCCGGCCTTGCGCGCATGCCCCTTGGCCACGCCCACCACGGTCAAGCCGTCGAGTTGCATCTCGCCAAGTACGTGCATCACCGCGCCGAGCTGACCACGCCCACCATCGATGAACAGGATGTCGGGCAGCGGGGCTTCGCCTTGCTTCAGCCGTGTGTAGCGACGTCGTACTGCCTGCGCCAGTGCTGCGTAGTCATCTCCCTGGACCACACCCTCGATGTTGAAGCGCCGGTATTCTCCGCGCGACGGCCCTTCCGACCCGAATACCACGCAGGAGGCCACCGTCTGCGTACCGCCCAGGTGGCTGACATCGAAGCACTCCAGTCGCGCCGGCGGCTCCTCCAGCCCCAGCGCGATGCCGAGATCTTCTCGCTGTTCACGCATGCTGGCATTACTGGTGAGCTGCGCCTCCAGTGCCTGCGCCGCATTGGTCCGCGCCATCTCCACCCAGCGCGCCCGCTCGCTGCGCACCCGCTGTCGAATCTCCACACGGTGACCGGCACGCTGCGTCAGCGCTGCCTCAAGTATCTCCACATCGGCCAGCGCGAACCCCGCAACGATCGAGGCCGGCACATCGCGATGCATGTAGTACTGGCCGATGAAGGCCTCGAGGATCTCCGCCTCTGAGGCCTCGTCGGTGCCGCGAGGAAAGAAACTGCGACTGCCCAGCAGACGACCTGCCCGGATATAGAGCACTGCTACGCACGCGCTGCCCCCATTCTGCGCAACGCCGAGCACGTCGACATCCCCGGCATTACGCCCGGCGACGAACTGGCGTTCCTCGATACGCTTGATGCGCGAGAGCTGATCGCGGAACTGCGCAGCAGCCTCGAAATCCAGGCGCTCGGCCGCCACCTCCATGCGTGCCGCAAGCTGCTCGCTGAGCCGTGAACTGCGACCCTCCAGAAACGCCTGAGCGTCGGCCACGTCGCGCGCATAATCCTGGCGGCTGATCAGGCCTACACACGGTGCGGTACAGCGCTGGATCTGGTATTGCAGGCACGGGCGGGTACGATTGGCGAAGAAGCTGTCGTCGCACTGGCGGATACGAAACAGCTTCTGCAGCTGATTGAGCGTCTCTCTCACGGCACCAGCGCTCGGATAGGGCCCGAAGTACTTTCCTTCACTGCGGCGCGCGCCGCGATAAAACGACAGACGCGGAAACTCGCTTTGCGTCGACAGGTGAATATACGGATAGCTCTTGTCATCGCGCAGCAGGATGTTGAAGCGTGGGCGATGCTGCTTGATCAGTTCGTTCTCCAGCAGCAGGGCCTCGGTTTCGGTGTGCGTGACGGTCACCTCACAGCGCGCGATGGCGTTTTTCAGCGCCATGGTCTTGCCGTCGGCCGCGCGGCCCTGGAAGTAGGTGGCCACGCGCTTTTTCAGGTCGCGCGCCTTGCCCACGTAGATGATCGCGCCGCGCGCATCGAGCATGCGATAGACACCAGGACGCTGCGCCAGCGTCGCCAGGAACGAGCGGGAATCGAAGACTTCGCCTGCGGTGTCCTTGCTCATCGGCGCACTGCCAGTCCGGCGCATTGGGCCGCCTGCCTTACCGCGGCTTCAAACGCCGGTGCGGTGAGTCTGCCGGTCTGTGTGTTGTAACGGCTGCAGTGATACGAGTCCACCAGCCAGCGGCCCTGCGGCAGCGGGAACTGCGCCTGGTGCGCAAACGGATGTTCCGCCTGGCGCAGGCCCAGCGCGCGCAGCACCGCCCGATGGGCCACACCGCCCAGTGCCAGGATGGCGGTGCACGGCGCCAGCGCGTGTATCTCGGCGGCAAGATAGCCATTGCAGAGGTTCACTTCAGCTCCGGTCGGACGATTCTCTGGCGGCAGGCATTTCACGGCATTCGTGATGCGGCATTCCTTCAGCCGCAGGCCATCGTCTGGACTGACAGATTCCGGTCTGTCGGCAAGACCCAGGCGATGCAGTGTGGCATACAGCAGGATCCCTGCGTGATCACCGGTGAACGGACGTCCCGTGCGGTTGGCGCCATGCATGCCCGGCGCGAGACCGACGATCAACAGTCTCGGTGCGGCTTCGCCGAAAGCAGGCACCGGGGCGGCGTGGTACCCGGGATGGGAGGCTCGCACATCGCGCAAAAAGCCTGCCAGCCGCGGGCAGCGACGGCACACCGGATCGAAAGTCTGAGACGCCGCTTCAGTCATCCATGTGGGCAATGATGGCATCCGCAAAGCCGCTGGTGCCCAGCAGCTTTGCCCCCGGCACCAGGCGCTCCAGGTTCTCCTGCACATCGCGCGGATCGCGCGCCTTCTTCAAGTCCGGACGCTTGATGGCCTCGCGCAGCACGGCGAGATCATAGGTCAGCTCCTTGTTGGCAATGGTGTTGGAAATTCCCTTGAAGATGAGGTCGGCGGCCTCGCTCCAGCCCATGTAACGCAGCATCATCTCGGCGGAGAGGATCAGCGAGCCGGGGTTCACACGATCCTTGCCGGCAAAACCTGGTGCCGTGCCATGCGTGGCTTCGAATACGGCCACGCCATCGCCGATGTTGGCCCCCGGCGCGATGCCGATGCCGCCGACCTGCGCGGCCAGCGCATCGGAGATGTAATCTCCATTGAGGTTCAGCGTTGCGATCACGTCGTAGTCCTGCGGATTGAGCAGGATCTGCTGCAGGAAGTTGTCTGCGATGACGTCCTTGACAATGATTTCGCGGCCCGTGCGGGAATTGGCAAAGCGCATCCACGGTCCGTCGCCGATCAGCTCGGCGCCGAACTCGTCGCGCGCAAGTTCGTACCCCCAGCGACAGAAAGCGCCTTCGGTAAATTTCATGATGTTGCCCTTGTGCACCAGGGCGACCGAGCTTCTATCCTGGTCCACGGCGTGTTGCAGGGCCTTGCGCACCAGCCGCTGGGAGCCCGGCAGCGACACCGGCTTGATGCCAAGCCCGGTCTGTTCGGGAAAACGCAAGGCCTTGACGCCGAGTTCGCGCTGCAGAAACTCGATGAGCCTGGTGTTCTCAGGCGAGCCTGCCGGCCACTCGATGCCGGCATAGATGTCCTCGGTGTTCTCGCGGAACACGATCATGTCGACCTGCTCTGAGGTCTTCATCGGCGTGGACACGCCCAGGAAGTAACGAATCGGGCGCACGCAGGCGTACAGATCCATCGCCTGGCGGATCGAAACGTTCAGCGAGCGGATGCCGCCGCCGATCGGCGTGGCCAGCGGGCCCTTGATCGATACAACGAAACGCGTGAGCGCATCGAGGGTCTCATCGGGAAGATAGTTCGCACCCTGGTAGACCTCGGTGGCTTTCTGCCCGGCGTAGACCTCCATCCAGGCTATCGCGCGTTTTTCCCCGTAGGCCTTGCGCACCGCCGTATTGACCACCTTGTACATGGCCGGCGTGACATCGATGCCGATACCGTCGCCCTCGATCAGCGGAATAATGGGCCGGTCAGGGACATCCAGGCTGAAGTCGTCATTCAGCGTGATGGCCTCGCCGTGGACGGGGATGCGGATTTTGCTGTATTGCATGGTCATTGCGTCCTGCGTGGTCGCTGAGCAGGCAATTCTAACGAATTGTAGTCACCGCCTTCAGGAAGCCTTTTTTGCCCGCGACGCGCGGGAACGAAAAAAGGCCGGACGACAGGTATCGTCCGGCCTCTTCCTGCCTGCGGCAACGCCGTTTCGAGCGCCTACTTGGCCTCGAACTGCTCCTCTTCGGTGGAACCGCTGAGTGCCGTGATCGAGGACAACCCGGCGGTGACCGTCTGCGTCACATCATCGAAATAGCCGGCGCCCACCTCACGCTGGTGCTTGGTCGCCGTGTAGCCATGCTTCTCAGCTGCAAACTCGGCTTCCTGGAGTTCCACATACGCGCTCATCTGGGTTTCGCGGTAGCCGCGCGCCAGCTCGAACATCGAGTAGTTCAGCGCATGGAAACCGGCCAGGGTGATGAACTGGAACTTGTAACCCATGGCCGCAAGCTCCTTCTGGAACCTGGCGATGGTCGCGTCATCGAGGTGCCGGCGCCAGTTGAACGAGGGCGAGCAGTTGTAGGAGAGCAGCTGGTCGGGAAACTTGCTGTGCACCGCTTCGGCGAACTTCTTTGCCTGCTTCAGATCGGGGACCGAGGTCTCGCACCACAGCAGGTCGGAATACGGTGCATACGACAGGGCCCGGTCGATGGCCTGCTCCAGCCCGCAGTGGACGCGATAGAAGCCCTCCGCGGTGCGCTCCCCGGTGACGAAGCGACGATCCCGCTCGTCGATGTCGGAAGTCAGCAGGTTCGCCGCTTCGGCGTCAGTGCGCGCAATCACCAGCGTCGGCACCCCGGAGACATCGGCCGCCAGACGTGCCGCCACCAGCTTGTTGACCGCCTCCACCGTCGGCACCAGCACCTTGCCGCCCATGTGACCGCACTTCTTGGCGCTCGAGAGCTGGTCTTCGAAATGCACGCCAGCTGCCCCGGCATCGATCATGTCCTTCATCAGTTCGAAGGCGTTGAGCACCCCGCCAAATCCGGCCTCAGCGTCTGCGACGATCGGCTGCAGGAAATCGGTATCCGACTTGCCCTCGGCATGATTGATCTGGTCGGCGCGCAGCAGCGTGCGATTGATCCGCCGAACTACCGAGGGCACCGAGTTGACCGGATAGAGTGACTGGTCGGGATACATCTCGCCGGAGAGATTGGCGTCACCGGCGACCTGCCACCCGGACAGGTAGATGGCCTTGAGACCGGCCTTGACCTGCTGCATCGCCATGTTGCCCGTGAGCGCACCGAGCGCGTTGACGAACGGCTCTTCATGGATGTAGCGCCACAGCTTTTCGGCGCCCAGGCGCGCCAGCGTGTGTTCCACCTGGACGGTACCGCGCAAGCGTACGACATCATCGGGCGAGTACGGGCGGGTGACGCCCTGCCACCGTGGATTGATCTCCCAGTCGTGGGCCAGCTGCTTTGCGGTATCCGAAGTCATGGTAGGTTCCTCTTGATTTTCTTGATCCGGGTCGACACCCCCATGCTGTCTGCCCGGCCGGTTGTTGCGGCGCAGTATACTAGCCGCACAACGCCTGTCCGCGCAAAATTTTGTCCCCATGCCCCTGCTGCTGTTCAACAAACCCTTTGGTGTGCTCTCGCAGTTTACCGACGGCCCGACACGGCCTGGGCTGGCGCGGCTGATCGACGTGCCGGGCGTCTACCCTGCGGGTCGCCTGGATGCCGACAGCGAGGGACTGCTGCTGCTTACCGACGATGGCAGCCTGCAGGCACGCATCAGCCATCCGCGCCACAAGCTGCCGAAAACCTATCTTGCCCAGGTGGAGGGCCGGATCGCCCCGGGAGCACTCGCGCGCCTCCTGCGCGGTGTCGAACTGCGCG
>JBGTIC010000027.1:0-13479 GCA_041745895.1 Gammaproteobacteria bacterium | reverse complement strand
CGATCTCAACGGCGGCAGTAATCCGGATCCCTCGCCTGCCGGCCCGATTGCCGGTGCGCCGGAGGATCCCGCTCTGGCTGCAGTCACCGACCTCTACACCGGCCCCGCCGCTGCTGACGACTTCGACGAAGCAGGCGCGCTGCTCAGCCGCATCATGGTCCAGTTCCGCCGCGACGCCACAGTCGGCGAGGTCAACACCGCAATTTCTGCAGTGGACGGCGAGATCGCGTTCTCGCGCGCCGGCTCCCTTGCGATGGACCTCACCATCCCGCGGGCCCAGAACTTCGAAGCCCTGGAGGCACTGCTCGATCTGCTCGAAAGCCAGCCGGGCGTGATCGCCGCTACCTGGGACGCGCAGGCCCAGGTGGAGATTCTGCCGCGGGACTTAAGCGGTCGACCGGTAGATCCCGACACGCTTCGGCACCTGCTGCCGACCCGCTTCCCGGCTGCCTGGAACGCTGCAGGCAGGCTCACCGATACCAACTGCGACAGGCCGCTGCGGATCATCATGGCGGACGCCTTCGCGCAAGCCGAGCCGGATTTCTTCCTGACAAAAGTGGCGCCGGATCTGTTCGTGGCGGACGAGGCGAACAGGCCCGGTTTCTTTGACGATTCAGAAACGCATGGTTATCTGGTGGCGCTGACGATGCTTGGACGTCACGACGAACGCCTGGCCCCCGGCACCCTGCCCGTGGGCGTGAGCGTGGCACCGGGGGCCAGCTGCGTGCGTATCGAGGCGCTGGAGATGACACGGCTCGGCTCCGCCGATCTGGCCGTTCGACTGTCGCAACGCCTTGCCTCCCTGGACAGCAACGTCATCGTGCAGATCTCGCTCGGGTTTGGACTGCCGCGTTGCGATCAGGTCGATGCGCTCGGGGAATGTACAGGACAATTCATCGGCCTGACGCAGCAGCGCCTGGAGAGAGCGCTGACACACCGCATCGAGGCCGCGCTGCGCTGGGCAGCCGTCGGTATTCCGGAGTCAGTTGGCCGCCACGGGTTGTTCGTGGTCGCCGCCGGGAACGAAAAGGACAAGCGCGTAGCTGTGCTCTACCCGGGCTTCGGAGACGCCCGCTTTACGTTGTTTCCGCAGATGCTCGAAGCGCTGCCGCGGCTCGGACAGTTCTTCGGCCCCGCTGCCGACGGCGTTGCCGCCGAGCTCTGGACACCGAGGGTAGACGCTGCGATCCAGGCCGGCATGACGCCCCCGGCGGAGCTCAGCCGTATCACGCTGTCGGATGAGTACCTGGTCACGAAACTCGACGAGTTCGCCGCGCTGGGCGTCGACGAACGCGCGCAACAGGTGCTGCAGGGCACGCTCGCGGTGGGCTCGACCACCCAGCCCAGGTTCGATGGCTCGCGTACCGACGCCAGCGATCTGGCCGAGTCCGAATTCAGCAATGTCGTGACACCGTCGCGTGGCATCCTTGCCGTGGGCGAGGGCCTGCCACTTCCCGTGACCCGCAGCCGCAACGGTGTGGAGCGAGACCAATACAAGGGGACCAGCTTCGCCGCTCCGCAGGTGTCGGGCCTCGCGGCCTACCTGTGGCTGCTGTCGCCAGAGCTTCGGGCGCTTCCGGCGGCCGACACCCTGCGCCACATCGTCGAGAACGCACAGGTGAGCGAGGGCATCCCCTCCGCCGGGGTCGTTGATGCGTACGCCGCCGTGCTGGCCCTCGACCAGTTCGACGATGAGCGTCCGATTCGCGACGCCATCCTCGACGTCAATGGTGACGGCCGCTTCGACGACCGCGACATCGAACTCTACCTCGAAGCCTTCGAGGCCAGCCGCGAAGCGAGCTTCAACCTCAGCACCGACTTCTCGCGCTTCGATATCAACGGGGATGGTCGCACGGGCGGCGCACGCACCGTGCCGATGCATCTCGATGGCTTCAGTTTCGACGCGTTCGGACGTGCGGTCCTGAGCGAGCAGGTCACCATGCGTGTCGAGGGTGTTGATGTCACACTTAACGAACTCGCAGTGAGCGACATCCAGGCCCTGTGTTACTTCGCCTACGAGGCCTTGGGACTGTATCGTGGCACGCCGGAGCGCCGCAGCGAGCTGCTCGGCGCCGTGCGCTGCGCGCCCATCGAGGTGGCAACCGTTTTCCCGGAGCGCTTCACTGGCGACGCCGATCTCGACGTTCTGACCACCCTTCCAGTGATAGGGCCGATGGGTACGACGGTGCAGCAGCCGGTTGCTGACCTGCTGGTGCGTTTCTCACCGACCTGCGCGTCGGTATCAGACCAGGAGCTGCGCACCAACGAGGCCGGGCGTGCCAATGTGCGCGTGACCCCAGAGCCTGATTGCGAGTCGGTGTCGGTGCAGGTCGACGTGCTCGACTCGGGCGAGATCGTCATTGCATCGGAAACTGTGACTGCCCAGATCGGCTCGGGCATGCGCTTCCTGGGCTGCGACCCCGTGGCCCGCGACAACTGTCCCCCGCCGCTCCCACGGGCGCCCGATTCGCCATACCCGCCCGCCAACAACTATGCCAATCTGGTGACAGGTGGCACCGAACCGCGGGCCTATCGCATCATCGAAGGCAGTCTGCCGACCGGCCTGAGCCTGAACGAGCAGACGGGCCTGGTCAGCGGCATCCCCACCGAGCCGGGACTGTACCTGTTTCGCGTCGAAGTCATCTCCGGGCTGGATGGCATCACCTTCTGGGACCGCATCCTGATCGGCCCGCGAGTTGCCAGCATCGAGGTCTCGCCTTCCTCGGCATCCCTTGGCCCAGGCGGCCAGGTGGCGCTTACGGCGACCCTGCGGGCCGACGACGGTACGGAGATTTTGAGCCAGTCGGTCGCCTGGACTTCGAGCAACACCGCGATTGCTACTGTTCAGGTTACCGGCGCGCGCTCGGCAACCGTCACCGCACGCGGCGACGGCACGGCCACGATCAGCGCGACTCGCGGGGGGGTGTCCGGAACAGCGACGATTCAGGCACAGGCAGCACCGCAACCGCTGCGAATCATCGAGCTGTTCCCGACACTGGTGGTGAATGGCAATACCATTGAGCCCTACCAGCTGAGCCACAGCGGCGGCACAGGCGCCGTGCGCTGGGAGGTCACCGCGCCAATCGAGTTCCTTCCCCGGGATAACGGCATCAACGAGGTGAGCGTCTCGGACTCAGGCGTGGTGAGCGGACGGTGCAACTGCGGGTTTGACTTTAACCAGGTCGATTCAATCGTAATTCCCCTGAGAGTCATCGACGCGGCGGGGGCTTTCGATCAGGTCACTCTGGCGTTCGACATCGACCCTCGGTGAGTGCCTCGCCCACGAGCAGCTGGTGTATCGCGCCCTCAGGCAGCCTTCCTGAGGGCATCTGCAGTCTGCCGGAAAGGCTTCATGCCCCACCATAGAAACAGCGCCGCCAGTGGCGCTGTAATGCCGGCAACCACCGCGATCGACTGACCGACGGCAGCGTCGTTGCCGAAAACGTAGTCGGTCGTCATCGCCACCAGTGTTGGTCCGAAACCTATACCCAGCAGGTTGAGGAAAAACAGGTAGATTGCCGAGGCGGTGGCGCGCATGCGGTTGGGGGTGATGATCTGGATGGCCGCCGCCGCGGCGCCCCATGCGAAAGTGGAAAAGAAGATCAACGGCACGAACAGCAGCAGGCACGAGACCAGTGACCCCACCGTTGTGGCAGTCATCGCAAATGGGAGCAGGCAAACGGCGCTGAGCAGACCCACGAGCATCGTTGCGTCGCTGCGGCCACGCCGGCGCAGCCAGTCGGTGAGGTAGCTGCCGGTCAGGATCCCGGCGGTCGAGAACACCAGCAGGACAGACCCCAGCCAAAGGCCCGCCTGGCTTGCGGGAAGTTCGAAGGTGCGAATCAGATAGGTGGGCATCCATGCGATCGTGGCATTGAACAGCAGTCCAAGCAGGGAGAAGCCGACCAGGTGGGCGGTGAACGCGCGCCAGTGACAGCGCATATAGGTCAACAGCAACGCCAGACCCGCTTGCTGCTGAACCAACTGCGTGGTGCGTCGCCGCGCCGGCTCGCGCAGCGTCATGACCCACAGCGCGACAAGCACGCCCGGCAGACCGACGATGAAAAAAACCGTCTGCCAGGGCTGCACCGTGCCGACCCAGGGCAATGTAATGCTTTCGGCGGTCGTGACAACACCCACCACCATACCGCCGATAATGAACGCCAGTCCGGCGCCAATGAACGCGCCGACAGAATAGATACCCAGGGCTCTGCCCAGGCGCTCCTCGGGAAAGCTGTCAGCGATCATCGAATAGGCTGCTGGCGACAGGGCAGCCTCGCCAACGCCGACACCGACGCGCGCTGCAAAGAGGCTCCAGAAACCCTTGGACAATCCGCAGGCGGCGGTGGCGATGCTCCAGAACGCAATGCCGACGGCAATGATGTTGCGGCGGTTCTTTCGATCGGCCAATGTCGCGATGGGAATGCCAAGCAAGGTATAGAAGATCGCAAAGGCGAAGCCGTGCAACAGGCTGATCTGCGTATCGGAGATGCCAAGATCCGCACGAATGGGCCCCACCAGCAGCGTCAGAATCGTGCGATCGATGAACGAGAAAATGTAGGCCACCATCAGCACGCTCACCAGATACCAGCCTGCTGCCGGGCGTGGCCAGGCTTGAGGCGCGGCGAGCGGAGCCGCAGCCGGTGGCGCTACGGCGGCGGAAGTCAGGCTCGGCTCAGGCATCGCGCAGCGCCCGTTTCAGTACTTTTCCGGAGGCGTTGCGCGGCAGCTGCTGAATCTGATGGTAACTTCGAGGCACCTTGTAGCCTCCCAGCGCTGCTCGGCAATGGGCCTCGATGTCGGCGTGATCGAGCGTCACGCCATCGTGCATCACCACGAAGGCTCTCAACGCCTCGCCCCATTTTTCATCTGGCACGCCGATCACTGCAGCCTCGCGGATCGCGGGATGGCGGTGCAGGACATCCTCGATCTCCCGCGGATAGACGTTCAGGCCGCCGGAGATCACCAGGTCGGTCTTGCGATCGACGATGGTGATGCAGCCGTCTTCGTCGCGACACGCAAGATCACCGACCGACACAGCACCCTCGCGCAGGCACGCGGCGGTGGCCGCCGGTAGTTTGTAATAGCCGCTGAACAGGAACGGCGAGTTCGAGAACAGCTCGCCGACCTCCCCGTCCGCCACAGGCTCGCCGGCGTCATCGAGCAGACGGATTTTGGTACACGTGAAGGCGCGCCCGACGCTCCCCGGCCTGCTCAGTTGCTCGGCCGGACGCAGATTGGTGATGATGCCGCTTTCCGTGGCGCCATAGGTTTCGTGCAGCAGTCCGGCGCCCCAGTAGGCGATGATTTTCTCCTTCATGGACCGAGGCAGTGCCGCGGCGTTGGAGATGATGGCGCGTAATGCCGGCGTGGTATTGCAATAACGCTGCAGAGAAGCTGGCGCCAGCGCGAAGATGGCCTGGTAATGGGTCGGCACCATGAATGTGCCGGTGTGCTGACCGGCTGCGAGGCGTGCCAGCACGTATTCAGGGTCAAATTTTTCCACGATCTCGACGCAGCCGCCGAAGAACAGGGGCGCCATGGAGAACGCAAAGCCGGCGCCGTGCGCCATCGGTGCGATTGCCAGGTGCCTGTCTTCGGGCCCGAAGCAGGCGTACTCCATGGCCATTGCAAAAAACGTCAGCACGCGGGATCGATGCGACAGCAACACGCCCTTCGGCGTGCCGGTCGTGCCGGATGTATAGACCAGGGCAAACGCATCGTCTTCGTGCAGGCCCTCATCGACGCCGCTTTCGCCGCAGCCGGCAAGCCAGCGCTCGTAGTCAGGGCCCAGCACGATGACCTTGCGCACGCTTGGCAAGGATGCCGCGGCGACGACATTCGCCAGCGTGGAATGCACGAACACCAGCTGTGGTTCGCAGTCCGCTGCCAGTTGCTCGAGTTCGCGCGCGGTCACGCGTGGATTGACAGTCGCCACGATCATGCCGGCATCCGATGCGCCGCAGACGATCTCCGGATATTCGACGCAGTTCGGCGCAAGCAACACTGCGCGTTCCCCCAGCGTACGCGCCAGCAGACTGACGCAACCTCCGGCAACCTTGCGGATACGCAGGGCCATGTCCCCATAGCTCAAGGTGCGCGCTGCCGTCGCGATCGCCCGCCGCCGCGGCGAGTGCGCCGCGATTGCATGCACGCCGGCGGAAATCGTCAACGCACGAGATTGCCCGGCACGCGGCGTCGTCATGCTCGGCGCTGGGATCCGGCAGGTTTTCGCGCGTTACGCTTCGGCAGACGGGTAAATACGTGCAGTGCGTTGTCGCGCATCAGACGTCGCCACGAGTCGGGCCGCAAATCCAGTGCGGCCACCTCCGCGACGGCGCGCTCGGGGTCGATCACCGGCCAGTCGGTGCCAAACATCACCTTGTGGCTGCCGTAGGTATTGGCAAAGTGAACGAAGGTCGCCGGCCAGTGCTTTGGTGCATAGGCATCACCGGCGAGGTAGACATTCTCGTGCTTCCACGCCATGGACAGCGCCTCGTCGGTCCATGGCACACCGATGTGAATACCGATCAGGCGAAGCTCCGGGAAATCGATCGCCACCTGGTCGAGCGCAATCGGCCGCCCGACACTGGGCAGCCGTCGATCGCGTGAGTACACCAGGTTGTGACCGATCTGCATCATGATCGGAATGTCCAGTTCACAGCACTTGGCGTAGTAGGGGTAGTATCTGGCATGGTCCGGCGCCATTTCGAACCAGTGCGGATAGAGATGCGCACCGACGAAGCCGTATTTCTTCACGGCATGTTCGAGATCACGCAATCCCTGCATGCCCCGAAACGGATCGATGCCCGCGAGTCCGGAATAGCGGTCGGGGTATTTCTGGCAGACCTCATGAACGCGCTCGTAGGGTAACTCGAATGAGCCCTGCACCCGCAGATCACCTGCGCGAACGGCCACTAGCAGCGATCGCTCGATACCGGCCCGATCCATGCGACGGAGGTATTGCCTGGCCGTCACGCCGCCGCGAACCTCCGGCGCCATGCGCACCTGTGCCTTGAATGCATCATCCAGCCCTGTCTGCCCCAGCTTCACGGCTGTGGGATCGAACAGGTTGCAGACAATGTCGATGATTCCCGGCATGGACCAGTCCCTGGAAAGCGCACTCAAACGCCGTGCCGGCGATGACCTGCCGGCACGGTCGGGTTGTCTTGCGCCCTTACGTCTACAGCCTTGCGGTAAAGCTCAATCCATACATGCGCCCGACTGGCAGCACCACGTCGTTGGTCTGTGCGCCGACGTTGAGCGCAAACTGCCCGCCGATCAGGATGGTCGGCGTGACGTCATCGAGCAGATTGTCCCCCCACAGCATCACGCTGTAGCGTTCGTTCTGCACGCCCAGGCGCAGACCCAGCAGCTGGCGTGTGCCGATGGTGGCGAAGTTGTCGTTGCGCACGTACTGCGTGTCCTTGTAGCTGAAGTCGGCGCGCGCCAGCACCTCCCAGTCCGCCCGGCCCACTGGATGCACATAATCAACCGCCGTGGTGAACTGCACGGGACTCTGCCGCGGCAGCTTGAAGCCATCCAGTTGCACCGCGTTGCGCGGCCCCTGCGGCGTGGTCACGCTCACCACGTTTGGCGCACAGGTCGGTACCCGAGCGCAAAGCGCCGCCTCGGCAAACCCCAGCGTGTCGGAGGCGAACTTCGCATCCGACAGCGACGCCGAACCGCTGAGCGTCAGCCGCTCGGTCACGCGCATCTCGAGTTCAAGCTCCAGGCCGAGGTTCTCCGCGGAGGCGAAGTTGCGGGTGATCTGGTTCGGGTTGGTAGGGTCGGAGTTCGGCCCCGGCAGCTGCAGATCCTCCCAGTCGATGTAGTAGGCTGTAGCATTGGCCTGCATGCGTCCATCCAGCCACGTGCTCTTCACACCCGCCTCGTAGGTGATCTGGTACTCGGGATCGAAGGTGCGATCCTGCGGCGCAGTCGCATTGGCATTGAAACCCCCGGCATGCGTGCCGCGCGCGGCCGAGGCGTAGACCATCACAGCAGGGGTGAGTTGATAGTCCGCCCCCAGGCGCCAGTCCACGAAATCGAACGATGAAGACAGCTTGGGACGCGGCGGAGCACCGGGTGCAAACGCATTGCTCAACGACTGGCTGGTCTTGTCCTCCTCGGTGTAGCGCAGCTGCGCACCTACAGTGAACTGTTCGGTCACAGCGAAGTCGCTGGAGGCGAACAGCGAGCGCTGCCGCGTGCCTGATGTGGAGCTCGAGCTGCTGGAGCTCGGCGTGCCATCGAGGCTGATTGCAGGGTTCAGGATGAAGGCAAACGGACCGCCCAGAGCCTGGCCGGCCGGCAACGGCGTCAATGGCGTGATCGCAAAGGTCGTGCGGCTGGCACCATCGAAGTCGAACAGGTAACCACCGACCATCCAGGACAATCGTGCGCCATCAGGCGAAGACAGCCGCAGCTCGGTGCTCCAGCTGTCGCTTTCGGGGTCGTTGCCCACGAAGGTGTTTGCCGAGATGGTGCCGGGGCCGGGCACCAGCGTATACACCAGTCCCTCCCGCAGCGAATTGTTTTCGCGATACGAACGCACCCTGCTGCGATTGAAGCCGCTGAGCCAGTCGACGGTAACTGGCGCGAGTTGCCAGGTCACACCCAGGCGGGTGTAGGACGCGGTGCTCTCGTTGGCGGTCTCGAGCGGATTGCCAGCCGTTTGCGGCTGCAACTCATCGCCTTCGAGCAGCTGCCCGCAGTAGGCCAGGAAGGCACCCGGCACGAACGGCGAGGGCGCGCAGTTGTTGCCAGTGCCGGTAAATGTCTGGCTGGCAATCGGGCTGGGCTGGAGTTTCTGATCGCTGTAGTAGCTGCCCAGATTGATCTCGAGGTTGTCGAGCGGGGTAAACACCAGCGAGCCGTGCGCGGCACTGCGCCGTCCCCCGCCAATAGCCTGACCCAGCACCGGATCACGCCAGCTGCCATCGACATCCTCATAGCCCAGCGAGAGGCGCCCGCTCAGGTGGTCGCCAACAATCGGTCCGCTGATGGCCGCACGGCCCTCGGCGCGGCTGCTGCTGCCTACGCCCGCGCGCACACTGGCGCTCAGCGCTTCGGTTGGCTGGCGCGTCACGTAGTTGATCGCGCCACCAAAGGTGTTGCGCCCGTACAGTGCGCTTTGCGGGCCGCGAACGATCTCCACACGCTCGAGATCCAGCAGGCCGATGTTCAGGCCGGAGCGATCCGCCAGGTAGATCCCATCGAGGAAGATGCCCACGTTGGTTTCGCCGACGCCCGCGTTGATCTGGGTCAGCCCGCGCAGGGTGGGCGCGGCGGCCATGCCACCGCCGAAGTCGATATAGTCGAAGCCGGCCGTGGCGAGCGCGATCTTGGACAGATCGGTCAGCCCTCGGCGCTCCAGCATCTCACCGGTGAACGCCGTAACGTTGAGGGGCACCTCCTGCAGGCCTTCGTCGCGCCGACGCGCGGTCACGACGATCTCCTCGAGCGAAGACATGCCCGGACCGCGCTGCTGGGCAAGCGCCGGGCCACACAGGGCAAGGGCCACCGCAACGCACACCGGTCTTGCTGCCAGATTGGCCGCCGAATCAGAAAGCATCATCATGCTGGTCTCCGTTTGAGCCGTTAACACTATTGACCGTCGCGCTGGCGTGCGCGCCGATGTGCGCGCTCGCATGCGTCCTGCGACGAGAAGTTAACAGCGTACGCGTGCAACGAAAGCCAATGTCATGATCATGTCATCAGCGCGAAACACCCCTATGCTTTCCGGGAGGGCGGAGGGCCGGCAGGCTCGGCAGCATCTGCTGCCGCCATGGTGTCCCGAAAGCGCGCCACCTCGCGTTGGGTGTCGCGGATGATGCGCCCGCCGCGTCTATCCATACGCTGGGTCCTGGCGGCGATGGTCAGCGCCAGCGGCGTATCTATGCCCTTCCCGCACAAGGGGAATGAAACCGCCCCGACGCCTGGCAGCAGCAAATTGGTGTCATAGAGGTAGCCGCGCTGACGAATGTTGCGAATAGTGCGCAAGACGGCTTCAGGATCCTGATGCAGGCCGATCTGGCCCGATTTCGACCATGTGTTGCCCTCCTGAACGATCTGCAGCACCTCTTCATCGCTGAGCGTACTGAGCAGCGCGCGGCCGACGACGCTCAGCGTCATCAGCCCCCCCGTGACTCCGGCGCGCACATCGATGGCATCGGCGTGCTCGGCCGCGCGCACGTAGTACACAAGCGAGAAGATGCCGGAGCGCCTGCTGACGCTCGTAGTCTCACCAACGCGGGCAAACACGGCATTCACCAGCCTGCCCACCGGGTCATGCTCACTAGGCGCGTCGGCAATCCAGGCGCACAGGCGATGCAAGGCGCGACTGGGGAAGTAGGTCTGCAACTGGCTGTCGTAATCCAGGTAGCGCAACTCGAAGAGGTGCGTGAGCAGCACCACGGTGCTTGAGTGCGGCAGGTCCATCCCACGGGTCACCTCCGCTGTCGTGAGAGGTCGACGCTCGCGCTTGAACAATTCGAGCAGCGCAAAGGAGCGCTGCACGGAACGGCTGATGGTGTTCATGGATGCCCCCTCGTCATGATTATGACGAGGGGCGCAAACAGATGCACGCGCGATGCTAGCTTCGTCGTCATTCGATGCGAGGCCGCTGACATGTTCATCCCGGGATCCCGCCCGATCGCACCAGAAGGCGCCGTCAGTGCAGCGCCGGTTTCACGGCGCGCGCTGCTGGCCGGTGTGGCGGCGTTCACGGCCTGCCAGACCGCCACCTCCGCGGTCGCATCGCCCGCCGGGCGGGACGGTGCGACACGTGTGCTGCCAGATTTTGATGCTGCGACCCGGCTACGCCACTGGATGCGCCTGACTGCCGATGTGTCGGGAGTCGTATGCTTTGCCCACACCAGCGGCGTGGTCTATGGCTTTCTTTCCCACGCAGATGATCTGGGGCAAGATCAGTTCGCCACACCGTTATACGGCTATGAAGCGGTCGTGGCCCGGCAGGTGGTCGCGCACGAAGGGAACGGTTGGCGCCTGCGCCAGCGTGGCTGGAGCCACTATACAGACGCCATCACAGGCGCGCTCATCGAGGCGCTCGACAATCCCTATACGGGCAGGCGCGTGCAGTGTCCGCCGATGGCTGCGCCAGTCAGCGAGTCGGTTTATACGCCTGCGGGTCGCCTGCGCACAGCGACCCCGTTTCCGCTGACAACCAGCGACCAGCACGAACCGTTCACGCTGCATTATGCGGCCGCGGGGGAGCGCGTGTCGGTGCGCCGCGGGGTAGTTGCGCGCTTCCGCCCCACCAACAGTCGCAGGGATAAACTCGAGGCCGACATCACGGTCCACGACGTGCGCCGTGGGGCACTGCTGGACGACACCCTCACCCATGTACAGAGCACCTTCATGCATAATCTCGTAGCGGAATGGCAGACGTGGATGGACATGGCGGGCACGCCCGGACATATCCTGTTCAGCGGTCTGGGACGTTCGCTGCCAGACCTGGCATCACTGGACACCGGCCTGTTCGACGCGCTGCAGCGGCACTTTCCCGGCACGCTTGCGCAGACACAGCAGTGGTCCCCGGACATGGGCCTCTAGATGGCTGCCGCCTCCGACGCATTGCCCACCCCGGTCACCGGCGCAAACACCGGCGCACTGCCGCAGTCGTTGCGAATCGGCTGGGGTATCGGCGGACTGGGTTCCTACACGATCCTCTCGACCAGCTCCCTGCTGGTGCTGTTCTTCATGTCCACGGTGCTCGGCGTCGATCCCGGGCTGGCCGGTGCGGCGATGCTGGTGGCCAAGCTGTTCGACATGGCGCTCAACCCGATCGTCGGCAGCCTCAGTGATCACACGCGCTCGCGCTGGGGTCGACGCCGTCCCTATCTGCTCGCAGGTGGGGTGATCAGCGCCGTAGCCCTGGTCACGCTGTTTAATCTGCCGGTGTTCGCGACGCAATGGCTGACGCTCACCGCCACGATCGCGGTGCTGATGCTGCTGGCCACCGGCTATACGCTGTTCAACGTGCCGTACCTGTCCATGGCCGCGGAGATGACCGAGAATTTCCACGAACGCACGGTGCTGATGTCCTACCGCGTGTTCTTCGTCTCGCTGGCCACCATCGCGAGCACAGTGCTGGCCCCGGCCATCATCGAGGCTGCCGGCGGCGGCCGCGCCGGCTTCGCCGCGATGTCGTGGATGGTGGGAGGCGTGTGCCTGGCCGCCATCATTGCCTGCTTCGTAGGCACGGCGCCGGCGCGATTCACGCAACCTACCACCGTGCGCGTGGGTTTCCTCCGACAGGCACGGCTGGTGCTCGCCAACCAGCCGTTCCGGGTTTTCATCGGGGCAAAGTTCCTGCAGATGATCGGCCTGTCGGCCTCCACCGTCGCCCTGCCCTTTCTGATCACCATTGCGCTGGATCGCGGGGGTTACGGACTGGCCGCCTTTGGACTGGCGGGCACTGTTGGCACCATCTGTTCGATGCCGGTCTGGGTGCGCCTGTCGGGCCGCTTCGGCAAGCGCAATGTCTACATCGCCGCGATTGTGGTGTTCGCGATCGCCAAGCTGTCGTGGGTGTTCGCGACACCGCACGAGGCCTATGCGGTATTCGTGTTGCGGGCATTGCTGACCGGTCTGTCCGCCGGCGGCATCATGCTGCTGGGCACCTCGTTGCTGCCCGATTGCGCAGAGTACGATTACCGCCTCACCGGCATGCGCCGTGAGGGCCTTTACTCGGGTTTCTATAGTTTTGCCGAAAAGACCGCCTTCGCCATCGGCCCGCTGGCCACCGGCGCCGTACTTCAGGCGTCCGGCTTTGTGAAATCCGTCGGCGGCGCCGTCGCCGCGCAACCCGACAGCGCGATCACCGCCATCTATATCGCCGCCGCGGTCGTGCCAGCCGTGGCGCCACTGCTGAGCATTGGCTTTCTGATCCACTACCGACTGACACCCGAAACCCTGGCCGCCATGCCCGTGCCGTCGGACCCCGCTGCCCGCACGTAAGGAGAGTATCGAGATGGATCTGCAATTGCGACAGCGTGGTCGTGCGTCACTGGACTTCGTCGCCACGGTGGGAGGCATGCTCGGACCTGCGCGCGAGAACATCAACCGCCAACTCCAGCAGCGCGGCGTCGACATCGCCTCGCTTGCAGACGATCTGGACGTCAGACTCGCACAGGTCCCGCAGGCACTTGCGGACTCGGCCATGCTGGCCGCCGAAGGCGGGGTGCACCAGTGGGTGGCTGCATGGCACGGGCCCGTGGCTGTCGGCGCTTTCGAGGAAGTGCGCGCCGACCTGGCGCCAAGGCTCACTGAATTGAACACGCGCGGTGCAGTGACGCTGGAAGCCACGCTGGGCGATGCGCTCCCCGACTATCACCGCGATGTCCGCTTTCACAACACCGGCGCGTGGGAGGGTCATGACTTCATGGGTTTCGTGCATGGCGAACTCGTGCATCGCCGGCAGGTGGCCCGCAATTTCGGCGGCGACATCTATGC
>JBGTIC010000026.1:0-5892 GCA_041745895.1 Gammaproteobacteria bacterium | reverse complement strand
GGCGGCGTCGCTCTCCGCGCGTCTGCCGACGCGGAACGATCCGGTCGTCACCGCCGCATAGGACTCGCGAAACACCACGCGATTGCGCCCGTCCTCTTTGGCCTGGTAGAGCGCTTCATCTGCCATCTGCACGACCCCGGCCAGGCTGCGCTGGTGATCGGGTGTGGCCAGCGCCACACCTATGCTCACGGTGACGACGTTGGCCACCGGTGAGCCCTCATGGGGCACGCCAAGGGCTGCAACCTCGCGTCGCAGCCGTTCGGGCAGGGCTTCGGCATAATCGCGGGGTGGATCGTAGAGCACCAGGACGAACTCCTCGCCCCCGTAACGTGCGCACAGGTCGAAGGGTCGCTGGGCCGCCGTATTCAGCGTGGCGGCCACGCGCTTGAGGCAGTCATCGCCGGCCTGATGGCCGTACAGATCATTGTAGACCTTGAAGTAATCGATATCGATCAGAATGACCTGCACCGGCGCCCGGTCACGACGCGCCTGGCGCCAGATGCGCGTAACCTGGTCGTCGAACAGGCGCCGGTTGTAAAGGCCCGTGAGGCCATCTCGCTGAGCCAGCTCATAGAGCAGTCGGGATTCAAGGTAACTGGTGCGCAGCGCATGCTCCACCGTGTAGGCGCCGATGCCACCGGCCGCGCATGCCGCGCACAGCAGGGCGGCCTGGTAGAACAGCAGCTGCGCCGGCAGGCCGAGCAGACCACCTATGATCACATAGCCGACGGCAACCAGTGTGCTGATCAGCAGCGAGGTGTGAAACAGCAGCCCCACGAACAGATAGACATACAGCACGAAAAGCACGAGTGAGGCGAAAATGTGCGTGGCGCCGGCAATACCCGCGATTACCGCCCCGTAGCTGAGCACCCCGCCGAAGACCAGCGAGACAGCGCCGATCAGCCACTGGTGATAGGGCCTGAGGTCGGGATGCAGCATGGCCAGCAGCCCGAACACCAGCACCGGAAGCATCACGCCCAGGCGCAGTGGATTGATACTCTCGGGTGCCGCATCGCCGCCGCCGAACAGGTCCAGCGCAATCACCGAGAGGAGCATGGCCAGTGCGATACCGGCCGCCACCCGCACACGACGGATATTGAAGTTCAGGTAGTACTCGCGAAAATCCTTTTCCAGCGCCGCCACGAAGCGAAGTGCCGGAAAGCCGGCGGCCAGCTGCTGGCCGAACGCCGATCCATGCGCATCTCGCTTGAGGGACGGAAACAGCATATCGACTCATCAGCCCCTGGTGCCGGGCGACCGCGGACGGCGACGAGGCCACCACGCGGGCAGCCAACCTGTTCCGCAGAGTAGCCACCTGATCCCCCCGACAACTACTACGCGTGTCACGTTTTCGCGAGCCCCGGGCGCTCAGGCCTGGCCGCTGGGCTCGACAGCTTCCTGCTGCATCTGCCGGATCCGGCGGGCAACGTGGTCAGGGGTCTTGGTATTGCGGGCGATCAGCGAGTAGAAGGCCGGCACGACGAACAGCGTCAGCACCATCGACACCAGTACACCGGCAAAGATCACGATGCCCAGCGGCAAGCGACTCTCAGAGCCCGCACCGCTGCCGACAATCAATGGAATGGCGCCAAAGGCCGTACACATGCTCGTCATGATGACCGGGCGCAGGCGCACGCCGGCCGCCTCGACGATGGCGTCGACGAACTCCATGCCTCGATCGCGCAGCTGGTTGGCGAATTCGACAATGAGCACGCCGTTCTTTGCCGCCAGCCCCACCAGCATCACCGCGCCGATCTGTGAGAACACATTGATCGTGCCCCCGGTCAGCCACAGGCCGAGCAGCCCGCCGGTCAGCGCCAGCGGCACCGTGGTCATGATGACCAGCGGGTGTCGGAAGCTTTCGAACTGCGCCGCGAGCACCAGAAACACGATCACCAGTGCCAGGATGAAAGTTGTGTACAGCGACTGCCCCGATTCCCTGAACTCACGCGACACTCCGGTGTAGGACAGCACCGCCGAGGGCGGCAGCTCTTCAGCCACGATGCGTTCGATGAACCCCAGCGCATCGCCCAGCGGATAGCCATCTGCAAGGCCGGCATTGATCGAGATCGAGCGCAGCCGATCAACGCGGTTCAGGCGCGCAGCGCCGGCGGTTTCCTCGATGGTCACAAGATTGGACAGCGGCACCAGCTCACCGCTGCCAGAAGACCGGACATAGAGGTTGAAAAGGTCGGTGGGGGTTGCCCGATCCTCCTCACGAGCCTGCACGACCACGTTGTATTCCTGGCCACCCCGCGTGAACGTGGTGACCACACGCGACCCCAGCGCGGTCTCCAGCGTTCTGCCGACACTTGACAGCGACACGCCGAGGTCGGCGGCGCGGTTGCGATCGATGGAAATACGGATCTGCGGCTTGGTTTCCTGGTAGTCCGACTGCGGCGCAATGATCGCCGGGTTTTCCGAGATACGCTCCAGGACGAGATCCCGCCACTGCGCGATCTCCTCGTAACTGGGACCGCTGAGTACGAAACTCAACGGCCGAGAGGCACCGCGCACGCCCAGGCTCTGCGGGGTAAATACGCGCACCTGAACGCCTGGCAGCTCCGCGAGCTGGGCTGACAACTCGTCGGCGATCTCGCGGGCGCTGCGCTCACGCTCATTCCAGTGCTGCAACAACAACCACGCAAAGGCGTTGTTGACTTCGCCGGTGCCGCCCCAGCCGGCGGGCACGCGCGAGAGCATCCGCCGGACTTCACCCGCCTCGACATAGCGCATGACGATGTCTTCCATGCGGCGGGCATAGGCATCCGTATACTCGAAGCTCGCCCCTTCAGGGGCTTCCAGCCGCAGGATCATCATGCCGCGATCTTCATCGGGCGCGTATTCAGAAGGCAGGGCCGCCAGCAGGCCAGCCGCGATGATGGCAGTGCCCAGCGCCCCTGAGGCTACAACCCACGGTGCATCGACAACACGACGCAGGACTCGCTTGTAGCGCTCCGCCATGCGCCGGAACGCCGCATCGACATGGTGCGTGAAACCGCTGCGCACCCGGCTGCGCGAGAACAGTTTCGAACACAGCATGGGCACCAGCGTCAGCGCCACAAGACTGGAGAATATCACCGCGGCGGCCAGCGCCAGCCCGAACTCGCCGAACAGCCGACCGACGTTGCCTTCCATGAACGACAGCGGCACGAACACAGCCACCAGCACCAGTGTGGTTGCGACCACCGCGAAGCCGATCTCGCGACTGCCATCCAGTGCGGCAAGCAGGGCCGGCTGCCCGCCCTCGATGCGCCGATAGATGTTTTCGAGCACAACGATCGTGTCGTCGACCACCAGCCCGATGGCAAGCACCAGGCCGAGCAGCGTCAGCACGTTGATCGAAAAACCCAGCGCATAAATAACGATGAAGGTGGCGATCAGCGACACCGGGATGACCAGTGCCGGGATCAGCACCGCGCGCAAATTGCCCAGGAACAGATAAATGACGATCAGCACCAGACCCAGCGCGAAGAAAATTGCCTTGAAAACTTCCTTGCGCGATTCGTTGATGAAGATGGCACTGTCGTTGTTGACATCGATGATCATGCCCTGGGGCAGTGTCGGGCGCATCTGCTCCATGACTTCGCGCACACGCGCGGAGATTTCCACCGTGTTGGCCTTGGACTGCTGGATGATCCCCATGCTGATGCCGGCCACGCCGTTGCTGCGCGAGGTACTGCGGAAATCCTCCGCATCCAGCGTGACTTCCGCGACTTCGCCGAGGCGCACGAGGAAACCATCCTGTCCGCGTCCCACGACCAGCGCGCGAAAATCCTGCTCGGATTCCAGGCCTGTGCGGGTACGCAGCGTAAACTCGCGCTCCAGAGACTCGATTCGCCCTGCAGGCAGTTCGACGTTTTCCTGGCGAAGTGACTGCTCGATATCCTCGACCGTCAGACCACGCGCCGCCAGCGCCCGGCGATTGAGCCAGACCCGCATCGCATAGCGCCGGGCGCCGCCAAGGTTGATCTGGGCGACGCCGTCGACCACGGAGAGTCGATCGACGATGACGCGCTCGGCGTACTCCGTCAGCTCGAGCACACTCATGCGATCACTGGAGAGGTTCAGCCACATGACCGGATCGGCATCGCTGTCCTGCTTGGCGATCTGCGGCGCGTCCACCTCCTCGGGCAGCCGGCCCACGACACGGCTTACGCGATCGCGGATATCGTTGGTCGCCGCATCGACATCGCGCGACATGTTGAATTCGATGGTGACACTCGAGCGCTCGTCACGACTTGTCGAGTTGATGCTGCGCACGCCGTCGATACCCGCCACCGCATCCTCGATGACCTGGGTCACGCGGGTCTCGATGATCGCCGCAGAAGCGCCGCGGTAATTGGTGGTGATCGACACGATGGGTGAATCGATATCCGGGTACTCGCGCACGGCAAGTCTGTCGAAAGACATCACACCCAGAATCACGAGCAGAAGACTCAGCACCATCGCGAAGACGGGGCGCTTGATCGACAGCTCGGAGATGATCACGGCGCCATCGCCTCGTCACCCGGTGTCGAGGCCGCGGCCAGCGCGCGCACGGGGCTGCCGGGGCGCACTTTCTGCGTGCCCTCCACGACGATCTCCTCGCCCGCCGCGAGACCCTGCATGACCTCGACCACACCCACACCGCGACGCCCGGTGATGACCTCACGTCGCTCGGCGACGCCTTCGCTGATCACGAACACGAACTGACGGTTTTGCACCGGCACCAGCGCGGCTTCGGGAATGACTGCAGCCTGACGCTCCTGCTGGGCAAGCTGCACGCTCAGGAACATGCCTGGGCGCAGCCGGCCGTCGGCATTCGGGACCGCGGCGCGCACCGTCACCGAGCGGGTGATCGGATCGACGCGGCTGTCGATGCTTTCCACGATGCCGGAAAATGGCTGATCCGGAAACGCCACACTTTCAGCACTGATCGAGGCGCCCATCTCGATACCGGACAAAAACGCCTCCGGCACTGAAAAATCCAGTTTGATGATGCGTGTGTCGTCGAGCGTGGTGATGGGGTCGTTTGGCCCCACCAGACTGCCGACGCTGATGCGCCGCAGGCCGACACGGCCGGCAAACGGTGCGGAGATCCGGTAGTCGGCCAGACGCGCTTCAGCCGCCGCCACCCGGGCGGCATCCGCCTTCATGCGGGATTCGAGCTCCTCGAGCTGGGACTGGGACACGACGCGCTGATCGAACAATGAGGCGGCTCGCTCGTACTGGCTGCGGCTCTCGACCAGATTGGCGTTCGCCTCGGCGAGCGCTGCGCGCTGCTCGTTGGCCTCGAGTTCCACCATCACCGTGCCGGCCTCGACGAACTGGCCCTCGGCGAAACGGATCCGCTCGACGCGCCCGGACACCCGCGAGGTGACCATCACCGATTCGCTGGCCTGCGCCGTCCCAAGTGCTTCGATCTCGCGCGCCATGCTCTGCACCCGAACCGTCTCGGTGATGACGGCCACAGCACCACCAGCACGCATGCCCGGGGCCGAGACGACGTCCTGCGAACGATTCAGCCACAGGCTGAACGCCACGGCGAGCCCGACGAGGGCGACACCGAGCACGACGCGCAGCGCGACGCTGCCCCTGAGTGTTTTCATCTCCGACCTACTCCCGACGGATCTGGGCGCGCCAGCTTCTTGCTTGTTTGACAAAACATTATAGCCTCAACGAAGCCGTATACGCCGCGACGGACCTCGCAGATTCCCCGCGGCTGCTCGCACGGTCGGCAAGGCCGCATCCCAGGGCTCAACCTGGCCATAGTCCTGCCTGGGCGTCAGGTTCGGGTGCCGCCTGTCGCGTCGGCAGGCGACGCAGGTCATCGATGTGCGCGCCGAGCTGCGCACCGGACCAATCGTTCGGTGCGGGCGAGTAGAGCACCGCCGACAGCGCCCGGACCGG
>JBGTIC010000025.1:0-5250 GCA_041745895.1 Gammaproteobacteria bacterium | reverse complement strand
GGCGCGCGCAGCGTGGTGCTGATACCGACGCTGCAGAACCCCACCGCGCTCACCTACCCGCGAGAGCGGCGCGAGGCCCTCGCGCTGGCCTGCGCGCAGCTGGCGCTGGATATCGTTGAAGACGATATCTACGGCGCGCTGACATGGCCCGATCAGCCATTGCCGGCGTTTGCGGTACTTGCGCCGGAGCGTACGTTCTACCTCGGCGGCGTGTCGAAGATCCTGCTGCCCGGGCTGCGCGTGGGCTGGATCTGCTGCCCTCCGCAGTACCGTGGGGCGCTGCGCGAGCTGATATGGACCACCAGCATCGGCTCACCGCAGATCGGCCACCGTTTGTTCGCGCAGATGGTCATGGGCGACCAGGCCGGTCGGCTTGCCACCATCGTGCGCGAGGAGGTGCGCGAGCGCAGCCGAATGACCATCGGTCGGCTGGGCGCCTGGCTGGCGCCTGAGAGTCCGCCGCTGTCGTTGCACTACTGGATCCCCTGTCCCATGGGGCAGGCGCGGCGCATTCATGCGGACTGTGTGGCGCGCGGCCTCACACTGACGCCCCCGGAACTGCCCGTCATCGACCCAAGCAATGTTTCGGGCATCCGCATCTGCATCGGGGGACCACCCACGCGCCAGCGCCTGGACGCCGCACTGGACATACTGGCAGGCGCGCTCGCGCAACCCGGCACTGCCAGTGAACGGCCGGTGGTTTGATTCAGGTTGCCGCTGAGGGCCGTCCAGACCGCCCGACGCTCTAGCCGGTCACCAGTTCGACTTCCAGATGGGTCTTCGCCGACAGCGAATTGGTGATCAGGCAACTCTCCTCGGCTTTCTCCAGCAGGCGCCTGGCGCGCGCCTCGTCGGCGCCGGCGGGCAACAGCAGGCGGGCGCGCACAGTGAAGCCTGTGAAACGCATGACGCGCTCTACACGATCGAGCACACCCTCCACGTCGCAGTCCAGGCGCGTGTACTCGAACTTCGAGGCCACCGCGATGGCACGGAAACTCAGCACGAAACAGTCTGCCACGGCGGCAGTCAACAGCGTCTCGGGCGACCAGCGATCACCCGGACCGCCGAACTCGGCCGGAGGCTGGGTGGCCAGTGCCGGCAGGCCGTCGGCGGCGAGGGTCACATCCCCGCTCGGCGGTGCGCTGGCCTGGACATGATAGTGATGGGGAAAGCCCTGCATGCGGTACTCCTTTTGCAAACCTCGCTGCGGCGTGGCGTGCTGCCCGCGATGGTGGTTCGAAAAACCATGGATACAAGCCTATCATGCTGCACGCCCTCACCCGGGTGCCCCGCTTAAACTGCTTTTCGCCGAGGACCTGCCGATGTCTGTCCTGAACCTGCGCACTTTCGCCCTAGCCTGCAGCATGGCATGGTGCACGGCCTGTTCAAACGCCGACAACGACGCCATGCCTGTACCCGACGCACCCGCCACCGCCGGGCCCATCGCCCCGAGCGCCGAACAGCGTCCCATCGAGCTGGAGGCGCATGGCGACGTCCGCGTGGACCCCTATTACTGGCTGCGTGACGACTCCCGGCAGGACCCGGAGGTGCTGGCGCACCTCGAGGCGGAAAATGCCTATACACAGGCGGTGCTGGCGCACACCGAGCCGATGCAGCAGCAGCTCTTCGACGAACTGGTCGGACGCATCCGTCAGGACGACGCCAGCGTGCCCTACCAGCGCGGCGAGTGGTGGTACTACCGCCGTTACGAGGAAGGCCGCGAACACCCGATCTATGCGCGCAGGCGCGGCAGCGCCGAAGGCCCCGAGCAGATCATGCTCGACGTCAACACGCTTGCGGCAGAGCATGACTTCTACCAGATCGGTGCGCTGTCGGTGAGTCCCGACGGCCGCTGGCTTGCATTCGCAGAAGACACGGTGAGTCGCGGCGAGTGGACGCTGCGCATCAAGGATCTCGACAGCGGCGAAAAACTGCCCACGCGTATCGACAACATCAGTACGAGCCTGGCCTGGGCGGATGACAACGAAACACTGTTTTACATCCGCCAGCAGGCCGACACGCTGATCCCCTATCAGGCGTGGCGGCACACGCGCGGCAGCGATCCGGGCGACGACGTGCTGATCTACGAAGAAGGCGATCCGCAGTTCTACATGGTGCTGTCGCGTTCACGCTCCGATGAGTACATCGTCATGTACTCGCTGCAGACGGTATCGTCCGAGGCCCGACTGATCCCGACCAGCGCACCGGATACCGCCCCGGTGGTGGTGCTGCCGCGCGAGCGCGATCACGAGTATTTCATCGAACCGGCAGGCGACACACTGTGGATCCGCAGCAACTGGCAGGCCGAAAACTTCCGGCTGGTGCGCGCACCGCTGGCCAGCATCGCCGACAAGTCCACCTGGGAAGAGGTCATTGCGCATCGCGACACGGCGATGATCGTGGACTTCGCGCTGTTTCGCGAGCATCTGGTGCTGGAAGAACGCTCGGGCGGCATGCTCAAGCTGCGGGTGATGCCGCTGCACGATGGCGATGCCGATGACGATCGTGATGAGTTTTACATTGAAAGCGACGAGGGCGCCTATACAGCGGAAATCGACGTCAATCCGTCCATGGACACCGCCGTGCTGCGCTACAGCTACAGCTCGATGGCCACGCCCTACACGGTCTATGACTACGACATGGTCACGGGCTCGCGTACGCTGCTCAAGCGCGACGAGGTGCTCGGCGATTTCGATCCGGACAACTACGTGACCGAGCGGCTGTATGCGCCTGCACGAGACGGCGAACAGGTGCCGGTCACGCTGATGTATCGCCGCGGCGTATCACCCGACGGCAGCAATCCGCTGTTCGTCTATGGCTACGGTTCCTACGGCATCTCCATCGATCCCACCTTCAGCGCCAACCGCCTGTCGCTGGTCGATCGCGGCTTCGTCTACGCGATCGCGCATATCCGCGGCGGCGAAGAGATGGGCCGACAGTGGTATGAACACGGTCGGCTTGCGCACAAGCGCAACACCTTCAACGACTTCATCGATGTCACCGAACACCTGCTCGCCGAGGGCTGGGGCGATGCCGAACGCGTGGCGATCTCGGGGCGCAGCGCCGGCGGACTGCTGATGGGCGCGGTGCTGAACATGCGACCCGACCTGTTCACGGCCGCCATCGCCGGTGTGCCTTTCGTCGACGTGGTCACGACCATGCTCGATGACAGCATTCCGCTGACGACCTTCGAGTACGACGAGTGGGGCAATCCCAACGATCCGGAGTTCTACCGGATCATGCTGGACTACTCGCCCTACGACAACGTCAGCGCACAAGACTACCCGCACATCTATGTCGGCACCGGCCTGTGGGATCCGGCCGTGCAGTACTGGGAGCCTGCCAAATGGGTGGCCCGTCTGCGCGAGCACAAGACCGATGCCAACCGCCTGCTGCTGTTCACCGACCTGAGCGCCGGCCACGGCGGACAGTCAGGACGCTTTCAGCGCCTGCGCGATACCGCCCGCGAATTGGCGTTCCTGTTCGACGTGATGGGGATCGGGTTCGACGCGAACCGGAATTAGCGCTGGGCACGCGCCTGATGCGCGTGCGTCAGGCGACCTTGCGTGCGGCGGCTGGGCTGCCGGTCAGATGGCCGTAGAGATCCCTCGGATCGTCGAGCTGTGGGATCAAGCCCACTTCGCCGCCAAGTCCGAGCTCGCGGGCGCAGTCGCGCATCAGCCGCAGCGCCGAGTAGTCCTCGAGTGCGAAGCCCACTGAATCAAACACGGTGATCTCCTCGGCGCAAGTCCTGCCCTCGGCCGCGCCGGTGAGGACCTGCCACAGCTCGGTCACCGCGAAACTCTCGGGCATCTGCTGCAGGTCGCCCTCGATGCGCGTCTGCGGTTCGTACTCGACGAACACACGTGCGCGCTCGAGCACGCCGGCGGCCAGTTCGGTCTTGCCCGGGCAATCGCCGCCGATGCCATTGATGTGCATGCCCGGTTCGAGCATCTCCGCGGTGAGAATCGTCGCGTTGGTCTTGTCAGCCGTCACCGTGGTAACGATATCAGCACCCCTTACGGCCTCTGCTGTACTTGCACACCGGATCGCACGCAATCCAGGCATGCCGTCCAGGTGGGCCATGAGCTTGTCGGTGGCGCGCGGGTCGACGTCGAACAGGCGCAGTTCATGAATACCCAGCAGATGATGGAACGCCAGTGCCTGGAACTCGCTCTGGGCACCGTTGCCGATCAGCGCCATGATGCGCGCATCGGCGCGTGCCAGCGGGCGTGCCGCCATCACCGAGGTGGCGGCGGTACGCATCGCCGTGGTCAGCGTCAGCTCGCTGAGCAGCGTAGGGGTGCCCGTGTCGACATCGGCGAGCACGCCGAAGGCCATGACCGTGGGCAGACCCCGGCGGGTGTTCTTCGGATGCCCGTTGACGTACTTGAAGCTGTATTCGCTGGCATCGGAGACCGGCATCAGCTCGATCACGCCGAGTTCGGAGTGCGACGCGACGCGCGCGCACTTGTCGAAGTCCTGCCAGCGCCGGAAGTCGGCCTCAAGGTAGTCGACCATGCGCGTCAGAAACGCGGGCAGGCCGACGCGCCCGACGATGCGCGAGACGTCTTCGGTGGTGAGCAGGGCGGTCATGGGGGGCTCCTTGCGGAATACTGATCAGGCCAGGATGAACACGAGACTTAAGTATCCCAAGGGCGACTGATATATAAAACGCCAACATATGTCAGAAGATGGCATTTTTCTGATCAACATGTCATCTCCATATGCCATAATTACCACATGGACGCGCTTGACCAGGCCCTCATCGCGCAGCTGCGCCACAACGCGCGTGCGTCGATCGCGCAGCTGTCGCAAAGCCTGGGCGTTGCCCGCGGCACCATCACCAACCGCATGGCGCGGCTGGAGCGCGAGGGCGTCATCGCCGGCTACACGGTGCGGCTGCGCCCGGATGCGCAGCGCGACGACATTCGCGCCTGGAGCAGCATCGCTGTGGAGGGCAATCAGCAGGCGGTGATCCGCGCGCTGATGGGTGAGCCGGGCGTGGAGGCGCTGCACGACACCAATGGTCGGTGGGATCTGCTTGCCGAGCTGCGGGTGGACAATCTGCAGGCGCTGGCTGAGTCGCTGGAGCGGATGCGCAAGATCCGGGGCATCACGGCCACCGAGACCAGCATTCATTTGCAGACCTATCGCGGGTAGGCTTTATGACACCCGCTTAGCCGCGGCTGGCGCCGCCTGCGGGAGGTCTTGGGCGGAATGGCTCCCTGCGGTCCGCTTTATTTCCGC
>JBGTIC010000024.1:0-13554 GCA_041745895.1 Gammaproteobacteria bacterium | reverse complement strand
GCACCTGCGCATGCGCGCGCACTGCGAGAACGCGCAGGCCATCGCCGAATTCCTCGAAACCCACGCCGCGGTCGAAAGGGTGATCTACCCCGGGCTCGCGTCGCACCCGCAGCACGCGCTGGCGAAGCGGCAGATGGACGGCTTCGGCGGCATCGTCTCGGTCTGCCTCAAGGGCGGCTTCGAGGCGGCCAAGCGCTTCTGCGAGCGCACCGGGCTGTTCACCCTCGCGGAGTCCCTTGGCGGGGTCGAGAGCCTGATCAACCATCCGGCGGTGATGACGCATGCGAGCGTGCCGGTGGAGCGGAGGGCAGCGCTGGGGATCGCGGACAACCTCGTGCGTCTGAGCGTCGGCATCGAATGCCTTGCCGACTTGCGAAGAGATATAGAGAGTGCGATCTGCTGAGCGGCGTCCCGACATCAACGAGGTAGAAGTCTTGAAGAACCAGTGGCGAACATATTCCCCTCTCTTTGCAGCGAGAGAAGTTGTGGAAAATTTTGGCCTGATAACCCAAATGGTCAAGCGCGAAGTCATCGGTCGATACCGCGGCTCGCTGATGGGGCTCGCGTGGTCGTTCTTCAGCCCGTTGCTCATGCTCGGCATATACACGTTGGTGTTTTCGGTCATCTTCCAGGCGCGCTGGCCAGGCATGGGCGGGGAACAGAGCAAGACCGACTTCGCGATCATTTTCTTCGGCGGTCTGATCGTCTACGGCCTCGTGGCCGAGTGCATAAACCGAGCGCCGAGCCTCGTGATATCCAACGTCAACTACGTCAAGAAGGTGGTGTTTCCCCTGCATATACTCCCTCTGGTTGCGGTCGGATCCGCGCTGTTCCACATGCTGGTGAGCATCTCGGTCCTGTTGCTGGCGGAGCTGCTGGTGACGCATCGCATACCCTGGACAGCAGTCCTGTTCCCCATAATCCTCCTTCCCCTACTGCTGGGCGTGGCCGGGCTGACATGGTTCATATCCGCGCTCGGGGTTTTTGTGCGCGACATCAGTCAGGTGACCGGCATGCTCACTACGATACTGTTGTTCCTGTCGCCGATTTTCTATCCAGCTTCGGCCATGCCGGCGGAGTTGCGGTGGTGGTTGGCGGTGAATCCGCTCGTATACTTTCTGGAGGAAGGTCGCAACACGCTGATTTACGGCCGCATCCCCGATTTCTCCGATTGGCTCGTCGCTATGGCATGGAGCCTGCTGGTTGCATGGCTCGGCTTCGTCTGGTTCCAGAAATCGAGAAGGGCGTTCGCGGATGTCCTCTGACGCATTGCAGCCAACGCACTGTGGGGGCGCCGCCAAAGCGGGGCCGGACGACGTGGAGCGCACCGGTAACGAGGTCCTCGTGCGGGTGGCCGATCTGGTAAAGTGCTACCAGATCTACGAGACGCCGCAGGACCGCCTGAAGCAGGCGATCTTCCCCCGCGTGCAGAGGATGGCCGGCAAGCCCGGCCGGAGGTATTTCCGGGAGTTCTGGGCCGTCAATGGTGTCTCTTTCGAGGTGCGCAGGGGCGAGACACTGGGAATCATAGGCCGAAACGGTTCCGGAAAGTCGACCCTGCTCCAGATGATTTGCGGCACCCTTACCCCGACGGCGGGACATATCGAGCTCCACGGCAAGGTCGCCGCGTTGCTAGAGCTCGGAGCTGGGTTCAATCCGGAGTTCACCGGACGCGAGAACATCCGCATGAACGCGACCGTGCTTGGACTCAGCGATGTGCAGATCGATGCGCGGATGGACAGGATCATCGCCTTCGCCGATATCGGGGACTTCATCGATCAGCCGGTGAAAATGTACTCCAGCGGGATGTACGTCCGCGTTGCGTTCGCGGTTGCCGCCCATGTCGACGCCGACATCCTCGTGATAGACGAGGCCCTGGCAGTCGGAGACGCTATCTTTTCGCAAAAATGCATGCGTTACTTGAGGGATTTTCGACGTCGTGGCACGCTGATATTCGTGAGTCATGATAGCGGCTCCGTGATCAATCTATGCCAAGAGGCGATCTGGCTGGACCAAGGTTGCGTACGGAGGCAGGGCGCGGCGATCGACGTAGCCAACGCATACCTCAAGTACACGGCAGAACAGGCAAGTGGAGACCTGGTGGAACTGCAGGAAACCGGCCAAGGGCATAGCGGGCCGATGGAGCTGGTAGACCCGGACACCACACTGGAGCTGTTCGACAACATCGCGAACTCCGATGGCTGGAGTTCGGGTGCCGCTCGGATCGCCAGTGTCTCCCTCGCGTCCACCAACGGCGACCCGATCTCGGTATTTTCGGGCGGAGAGCGGGTGCTGCTGACCATCCGGGCCGAGGTCAATCGCAGACTGGAAAGCACGATCCTTGGTTTCTTCGTCAAGGACCGGCTCGGGCAATCGCTTTTCGGCGAGCATACATACAACTATTCACCAAATCTGGTCTCCAACGATGGTGATTGGGTAGAGGCGCGTTTCAGCTTCGCGCTGCCATTGTTGCCAGACGGCAGTTACTCGATGACGGTTTCAATCGCGGACGGTGACCCCTGGACGAACGTCCAGCACCACTGGTTGCACGACGCCGTGCTCATCCGTGTTTCGTCGCCAAAGCTGCGATATGGCCTGGTCGGCCTGCCATTCGACAGGGTCGAGGTTCATGTCGACAGAACCACTGAAGCAGCGGGCGGGTGATTATCGGAACGATCTCGTTTCGAGAAGCTTCGCGCCACGGTGCGTGGATCTTGATGCACCTTGAGAGTCTTGCATGAACCTTGATCAGATGTTGGGCGATGCCGCTTTGATCCGGCCCCACAGGCTGGAGCAGTCGGCGTGGACTGGCCATATCCCTTTCGGCGCCAGCATCGTCGCAGGCATGAGGCCGCGTGTGCTGGTCGAACTGGGCACCCATTCCGGAAATTCGTACCTCGCCTTCTGCCAGGTGATCGCCGAGCGCAACATCGATGCCAAATGCTTTGCGGTCGATACATGGAAGGGCGATGAGCACTCCTTCCTCTACGACGAAAGCGTGTTTTTCGATCTATCTTGCTACCACGACAGCAAGTACGCCGGCTTCTCGCGCTTGCTGCGCATGACATTCGACGAGGCCCTGGCCTACTTCTCCGACGGCACCGTAGATCTGCTGCACATTGACGGGCTCCACACCTACGAGGCCGTCTGCCATGATTACGAGACGTGGCTGCCAAAAATGTCGGAACGCGGCGTCATCCTGTTCCACGACATCAATGTCCGCGAGCGCGGATTCGGGGTCTGGAAGCTGTGGGAGGAGCTTTGCGCCAGATACAGCCACATCGAGTTCACCCACTCCCATGGACTCGGGGTCCTGTTCGTAGGCCCGCAGGCGGCGGCAGAGAGCGCAGCGCTCGTCGCGGCATGGTGCTCCCCGCGCGGAACAGTCGTGAAGCGCATGCTTGCGCAGCTCGGCCAGGGGGTTATGCAGACCTATGAAGTCGCGGCGCTGACTGGCAGCCTCGGCCAGAAGCGGCAGCAGATCGAGCAGCTGACATCACAGGCTTCCGCGATTGAGGCAAGGGTCGCGGAGCTGTCTCAGACTGCAAATACACAGGAGCAGGAGCGGAGTGCGCTGGCGGCCTCCCTGGTAGCAAGCAGATTCGAGTGCCAGGAGATCACGCGCAAGCTAGAAGCCGCGGAGAGCCAAGGGGGGGAAGCCCTTGCTGCGGCTGACCAGCAGCTTGTCGCATTGAAGCAGGCGCTTGCCGCGGCCGAGGCGGAGCATGCTTCGGCAAAGCAACAATTCTCTGCGGTCGAGCGGGAACTGGCCGCCGCAAACCAGCAGCTAGCGGAAACAACGCGGGAGCTGGTCTCAACCAATGCGGATTTCAAGCGGACGCGTGCGGATCTCGACGGCAAGGTCGCTGCGGCGGTCGAATCGGCACGGCAGACGGAGGAGCGCTTGTCCGCATTGCTGCTATCGCATGGAGCGAATACGGAGGCAATGCGCACGCTGGCCGACATGCTGAGCCTCGCCCAGGCCAGCGAGCGAGCGTCCACCGTGCGAATTGATGCGCTCGAGGCTTCCTTGGCATCAGGCATGGATGAGGCCGTACGGCTGCGGAATCAGGTGGCCGAGTACGAGCGGCGTTACCCAGCCAGGCAGCCTGGATCGTCCCTCCGCGTGAAGCTCGCACGCGCAAGAAAAGGCGCCCAGGCCTTGGCCTTCGGGGCAATCGGGGTGGTTTCCGCAGTTCGGGAATGGGGGTTGAGAGGCTTCCTCGGGCGCGTACGCAGGGCGTACCGCAAAGGCGGCCCCGTGTCCGTGCTGAAAAAATCTCTGGAGTTCAGGCGGTTCGTCAACGAGCCACGGATGGTGCAAGCGGCGGCGTCTCCCGGTGAGGTGGTGCAGCGTCACCAAGCCGTCGGTGAAGCCGCGCTGACGCTCGCGTACGTCGTCAACAGCCATGATCTGATGACGCAACAGTATCGCGTATTCACGTATGCCGAGGCACTGGCGCGACACGGATTCGACTCCACCATCTATCGCGACCCAGAGCTGCGTCTCGACGACCTACCGCATGCAGACATCCTGATTCTGAACAGGGTCGTCTGGAGCCCCCGGATAGAATCGTTGATCGAGCGGTTCCGAGCGCACGGCTCAGTGGTGCTGTTTGACATCGACGATCTGGTTTTCGACCCCTCAAGGGTGGACCTCCTCAGGTTCGTGGAGTCCACCGGTGCAGACTTTCGCCAGCAAATGACGTCGTTCCTGGAAGGTATCCGCAAGACAATGCTGCTCTGCGACGCCGTCACGGTGTCTACTCCGGCCCTCAAGGTCGAGGTCGAACAGCTGGGCATGCCGGCGTTCGTCGTTCCCAACTGCATCGACGCCGTCCAGTTTCGGCTTGCTGATGAGCGCACCAGCGGGCGGCGTGATCGATCCTCTGCGGATGTTGTTCGCATCGGTTACTTCAGCGGTACAAAGACCCATGCGAGGGATTTCGCCGCCTGTGCGGCTGCCCTGGAGAGGCTGCTCGGGGAGTATCCCCAGGCTGAACTCCTCGTCGTCGGACATCTGGACTTGCCTGCGAACCTTGCGGCATACGCGGGCAGGGTCCGCGTCCTCCCCCTTATGCCGCACGAGCAGATGCTCGCAGTGCTCGCTGAGGTCGACATCAATCTGGCGCCGCTTGAAACCGGGAATGCCTTTACCGAGTGCAAGAGCGAGCTGAAGGTGTTCGAAGCCGCAATGTACAGTGTCCCGACCGTGGCTTCGCCCACGGGACCATTCCGCGCCGTGATCACGCATGGCCGGAACGGCATGCTCGCGGGCGATTCGGATGAGTGGTACCAGTGCCTGGCATCCCTGCTGGACGACCCAGAGCGGCGAAGGTCGATCGGCACGGCCGCGCGCGCGGAGATTGCGCCGCGGTTCAACATCGAAACCACTGTCCTGGAGGCGAAGACCATCTATAGCGCGGCAGTGCGCCATGAGCTCAGGCCACTGCGAGCAACTGCCGACGCAGGTCCCACTGCCGGGTGCGAACCCGCCATTACGGTAGTGTCCGTGCTGTACAAGAAGGCCGAAGAGGTCCGCTATTTCCTCGAGGCCCTGTATCGACAGCGGTTCGACAAGCGCTTCGAGATCTTGCTTGTCGACGATGCAACTCCGGACGATTCAGTCGCGAAAGTACTGGGTTTCGAGAGATGGATTAGTGCAGAGTGTCGGCGCAAGGTCGATCTGCGCATCATCGTGAACGATGAGAACCTCGGCAACTGCGGCAGCAGGAATAAGGGCATCGAACAGGCGCGCGGCGAGGTTGTCGTGGTTGTCGATGCCGACTGCATGTTCAACAGGGATTTCCTGGCGGCGCACTACGACGCCCATGCCTCGTTGGGCAGCGACGTCGTCATTGGGCCCATCAACATAGAGACCAACGGAGAGCCTCCACTTTCGATGCTGGGCAGGCACGAAGCGGCCCCCTATCTCGCGGAGGAGCAGGGCCAGCCGCAGGATCCCCTCAACCAGGAATCCTTCGTCAACTGCATAACGCGCAATTTTTCCGTCCGCAAGGACTTCATCGAAGAACGGTTGGGGGAGCGGCTTTTCGACGAAGATTTCGCCTACTCATCCGACCCCAGCTCCGGCTTTGGCTGGGAAGACGTGGAGATGGGGTATCGCCTGTACAAGGCCGGCGCACGAATAAGCTACCTGCCCGACACGTGTTCGATACACGTTAGCCATCCATCCTCCGCCGACGAGAAGGATAAGCCCCTGCGCTCGTTGAGGAACTTCAGACGTTTGTTCGAGAAACATCCGGAGATCATTTCGGCCTCGCGGCAGTGGAGCGTCGATACCTTCGAGGCGATTGTCGGCTGGGCAGAATCCGTGGGCGTAGGACTCGGGGAAAACCCCGACTATCAGTGGCTCCAGAGGCGTTTTTCTCGCTTTCAGCAGTCGCCGCCCTTCGTGAAGAGGCATCGCAAGCTGCGCGTGCTGACTCATCGCTGGCACGTGCCGCATCAGTACGAGCTTTACAAGAGTGGCCATGACTTCACTCTGGTTACGGGAGCGGGGACCGGGCTTTGCGACGAGTGGGATTGGGACATGCGACCCATGCCGGGTAACTGCAGGATGCTGCATCGGTCGGAGATAGATCTCTCCGACTACGATGTAGCGATTCTGCATTTCGACGAGAACGTGCTTCACCCAGAGCTCTGCCATGGCCTGGTGCCACTGGACTGGGGGAGCACGCTGTCATGGATCATGGGAAATGGCGACCTGCCCAAGGTTGCCATCTGTCACGGAACGCCCCAGTTCAAGGGCCAGTACGACGGTTCGTATGCGGGCCCCGACTTGGGCGAGGTGATTGAACAGAGCCGGATCGAGCTTGTGGATTTCATGCGTGACGTTCCGGTGGTGTGCAACAGTCATCAGGCGAAGCACGAGTGGGGCTTCGCGACGAGCCAGGTGATATGGCACGGATTCGCTCCATGCGAGTTTCCTCCCGGCAAGCATGACCTTGAAGTGCTTGCGATGCAGTACCGTGCCTTGACGAACCGGCCCCACTACAACGGCCTGTCCGTATTCGAGGCAGTCAAGCGACTGGTTGAAGGCGAGGTCAGGATTGACTGCCTTTCGACGCCTGTTCCAAAGTTCGATCGGGAATTGGGGATGCGCGAGTGGGCTCGCGCCAAGTACCAGAACTATGTGCGCGAGATTGGGCGGCACCACACCTACCTGAACACGAGCGTGAGGTCCCCGATGCCCCGGTCGCGGGCCGAGGCGATGTTGACGGGGGCGGTGAGCGTGTCCCTGCGAAACCACGACGTCGACTTGTTCATTAAGAACGGAATCAATGGATTCGTCGGAGATACGGCCGAGGAACTCGGGGAGCAACTGCGTTGGCTGAAGAACAGCGCGGCCAAGCGGGCCGATATGGCGAAAGCGTCGCTGGCCACGGCCAGGGACATCTTCAACCAGGATCGCTACCTTTCCCAGTGGAACTCCCTGCTCGCGCGCGTAACGAATTGACGGTGACCAACTGATGTGCGGATTCGCAGGGTATGTTTACAAGCGTGGACCGGTGGCCGCCCGGGCCGTGGAATCGCTCGCGGGGCTCGGCAACCTGATCCTCCATCGCGGCCCCGACGACGGGGGCGTGCACGTCGGAGGAGAGTTCGCCGTCGTGCACAGGCGGCTGTCGATCATCGACGTGATCCATGGGCAGCAACCGATGGCCACGGCGAAAGGCAAGCTCGGGGTCGCGTACAATGGCGAAATCTACAATTTCAAGTCCCTGAGGAGTGGCCTGGAGAAGAATGGCTACGAATTCCGCACGGATTGCGATACGGAAGTATTGCTCGCCATGTTCCAGCGCGATGGAGTGGAGTGTTTCAATCGCCTGGACGGGATGTTCACGGCGTTCATCTGGGATTGCCGACAGTCGGACGTGGGCGAGTACTACCTCGTCCGGGACCATCTCGGCATCAAGCCGCTCTATCTTTACGAAGATGAGGAAAAGTTTGCGTTCTCGAGTGAACTGATGCCGCTGCTGACCATCGATGGTCTCGACCTTTCGGTCGACCCGATCGGCATTTCTTCCTACCTGACCTATCGATACACGATTGCGCCACGGACCTTCTTCAGCAGGATCAGGAGGATCGAGGCGGGTACCTACGTCAGGATCAAGGACGGGCTGGCGACCAGGTGGCGTTATTGGGATCTCCCGGTGGAAACCGGACTGAATCCAATGAGCATGGATGAAGCGGCCGAAGACCTCGTCCGGTTGCTCCGCGATTCGGTTGCCAGGCAACAGATGTCGGACGTGCCCGTCGGCTTGCTGCTCAGCGGAGGCCTTGACTCAAGCGCCATAGCGTCGCTTTGTGCGGATATCGGCGTGTCCATGACTTCCTTCAGCATAGGATTTCCGGATTTGAACGAGTTTGGATATGCTCGCGAAGTCGCCGACAAGTTTGGCCTGAGGCATGTCGCGGTGGAAACCACGCCGGACGAGATCGTCAGCCGCTTCGACCGGGTGGTGTCAGCCATGGACGAGCCGATCGCGGATCCGGCATGCTTTCCGCTGCACATCCTTTGCGAGTCGATCAAGAGCGAAGTGACGGTCGTGCTGTCGGGCGAAGGCAGCGACGAAATGTTCGCCGGCTATCCGCAGTACCCGCTCGTGATGGGCGATCCCGGCGGCTCCGACGCAAGGTTCCGCCAGTTCATGTCTGCCAGCTGGTACTTCGGCGATCGGCCCCTGCCGCTGCGCCAGGGCGTGGATCCGGCCCGAGTCCGCCTGCAGAAGATCTATTTCGACGAGCGCGCGACCTTGAGCGGCATGCTTGCCTTCGACCTTAAGACCTGGCTGCCCGAAAACCTGATGGCAAAGGCCGACAAGATCCTGATGTCGCATTCGCTCGAAGGGCGGTTCCCCTTCCTTTCGGTGCCGCTGTTGGAGTTCGCCGCCACGTTGCCCGACTCCTTGAAGCTCGGTCAGGAGGCGGGAAAACTGGTACTGAAGAAAGCCTTCAAGGACAAGCTGCCCCCGTCGATCCTGGATCGCAGGAAGATGGGATTCTCCGTGCCTGTCGCCCAGCTCCTGGAGCAGATGAAGGACCGCCTCTCAGACCTGATTTCGGCCAGAAGCGGGATCCTCTCGGAGTATTTGGACTATCGGGCACTCGAGAAGGATTTCGAGGACCACTTCTCTGGTCGCAAGGAGCAGTCCCTGTGGCTGTGGACCATATTGGTCCTGTTATCGTGGCAAAGCTCGATCCGGCAGGATCGGTCCCGGCAGTCGCCCGCAGCCGCTCGGCACGAGACTTCAGGATTAGCTGCATGATGCATCCCCCAACTGCTGCTGAGAGCCGGCCACGACCATGAAAGCTCATGAGGTTGAAACCGACCTCCCGTCAGATGCTTCCCGCGACACGCTGGGCGTCATCTTTTGTCGAGGCCAGGGATTGGAGATCGGCGCCGGTACCGTTCCTACTGCCACACATTCACGTTCGTCCGTGCGGTACGCGGACAAGCGGAATGACGCGGAACTGCGCCGGTACTTCGGCAGAGACGACGCGATCCAGGTCGAGGATATCGCGTCGCTCCAGGATGAGCAGTTCGACTTCCTGATCGCGCACCATGTTCTGGAACACAGTGCGAACGTCATCGAAACCCTGGTCCAGTGGGTGTCGATGCTCCGCAACGAGGGCATTCTTTTCATCAGCCTGCCCAACCGGCACCAAACCCCCGACAACCTGAGGCTGCTAACGCCCCCGACCCACTTCCTGCTCGATTACGTTCATGGGACCACGGAGGATGATTTCGAAAGCCGGGAACATGTCTGCAGCTTCCTGTGGAGCTGGATCGACGTGGGGGGGCTTGCGGGAAAGACCAAGCTGGAGGCTTCAGGACTCGTCGCCGCGGCACTCCAAAGCGAGAGCAACGACCTACACTGGCACACGTTCAACGTCGACACGATGCGCTTCGTGGTGGACACGGCAGCCGCGATGCTGGGCCTGGGGGTCGAGGCGCTCCACGTCCATGACGGCTTCGCAAACGGCAGCGAGCACAGGGGCGTCTTCCGCTTCAGCAAGGGGGGTAGGGGTGCCAGCCCCCGCCTGCAGCGGCTGATGGAGCTGCGCAAGGATCTCAGGAGTCTCGTCTACGGTGTCGCCCTTGAAGGGCTGGAAGGGTGTGCCACCCATGCGTTGTCGCGGGAACATCGGGGCAAGATCTTCGTGGCCCAAGACGCGAAGCTGCGATGGGTGACATCTCCGGATACGCTTGGTGAGATGGGGCTTGACAGGCGTGACTACACGCTATTGGAGATCACCGACCGCGAAGAAGGATTCCTGGATGATCCGATAGGCATGCCTGTAGTCGATCGCAAGCAAGAGATCGCCAGGAGGCTGTCCGGAGTCCGTGGTGAGCGTGGGATCGAACTCTCTCCAGGTTCGCATCCTTTGCTGGACAAGCCCCGCTTCAATGTCCTGTACCTCGACAAGACGGACCATACTCTTGCCGAAACCTACCTGACCGGCACACCCCTGCAGGTCGATCTGGTGCTTGGTGACAGGTTGATCGACGAGGTGCTGGAGCACAACAGCCTTGCGTATATCGTTTCGAGCCACGTCATCGAGCACGTGCCGGACTTCATTCAGTTCTTCATATCCGCATCCAGGGTGCTGAAGCCGGGGGGTCAGATTGTGATGTATGTGCCCGACAAGCGCTATACCTTCGATGTCCTGAGGAAGGTGTCGGAGGTCACGGACGTGGAAGCTGCGCACTCGGCGCGATTGCGAAGCCCCACCAGGGAAATGTTCATCGATGCGCATGCAAACTCCGACTTTCAGGCGGAAGCCGCCGCTCTGTGGAACGGTAGCTACCGGCCGTCGCCCGCGCGCACGATCGAGGAGGCCACCCGGATCGCGGACAATGCCGACCTCGGGAACGCGGACGTGCATTGCTTCGTCTTCACGCCAACCAGCATGAGAGCGCTTCTCGAGCATGTCAGGAAGTTTTACGTTCCACGCCTGGAGATACTCGCCGTAGAAGACACCAAGCAAGGCGCTTGCGAGTTCATCGTCGAGCTTCAGATCGCCACCGAATGATCCTTCGAGTACTACCAGCAATATGGCCCGAGGCCAGGTCCACCCCCCCCAACATCTCCCGGAGTTCGCCCATGTATTGCCGTATCAGAGTTGCCTCGATTATTGCGCTTGCCACGGTCTGCCTTGCCGCGGGAAGCTGTCAGAAGAGCGACGCGGATGTTGCCGCGGGCAGTATGGACGTGTCGGCCCCCGCGGCCAATGTGCCTGCCAGCGAGGAGCCAGCCGATCCAGCTGGGAAGTACGATGGCATGATCGTCCATCAGCCCGATGCCGGCCGAGGCAAGGACGACGGTTGGTTTCTGGTAAAGGACGGCAAGCGGCGTTGGATCACCGATGCAGAATGGCTTGAGCCCAATGGTTATCGAGCCGAAGACGTGATCTACATCACCAGCGAGGAATTCAACGCCATCTCCGAGGATCCCAGGCCCCTGCCGGAGCCGGACCCAGCCGTCGCGCAGTAAAATCCTCTCCCACGGTCGCGCGATATCAGTTGCGCCTGCACATCCCTGCGACGGGTGTCGAGGCGGAAGGCAAGTACACCAACCGCCTTGCAGCCCGGCGCACCAATCCCATTGTCAAGCCAGTCGAGACGGCTGCGCACGGAGCGCGGCCCTTGCGATGGGATGGCCTGTGGCCGCGGCGGCCGCGGCAAGGACCTCACGTGCCGTCGGCGTTCATTGACAGATCGAGCCGTAACGACAAATGGTATTACCCATGCACATTGAACAAAGCCAGTCGGTCCCCCTTGCCGCAGTGGTTGCCGCGATGCAAGAACGCATCGTAACCAGCACTTCCTACTTTGGAGTCCGGACACAGAAGAATCCGCTTGATTTCTGGGTCTACCAGGAACTGATCACCGCTACGCGGCCTGACGTCATTGTCGAGATCGGAAACAAGTTTGGAGGCAGCACGCTCGCGCTGGCCCACCTCCAGGATCTACTGGGGACGGGTCGGATCATTGCAATCGATATCGATCACGGGAACATCCATCCCGCTGCCGCAACGCATAGTCGAATCGAGTTTCTCGAAGGGGATGCCACTGCGCTCTCCAAGCGTGTCAGAGAGATGATAGGTGACGATGAGACCGTGCTTGTCATCGAGGACAGTTCCCATACCTACGAAAACACACTGAACGTGCTGCGCGGCTACTGCGAGCTTATCAAGCCGGGTGGGTACTTCGTGGTCGAGGATTCCATCTGCCACCATGGCCTGGACACGGGCCCATCCCCCGGAGCCTTCGAGGCGATCGAGGAGTTCCTTGCCGAGGATGACCGATTCTTCGACGACCGCGAGATGGAGTCGTTCGTGATCACTTGGAACCCAAGGGGGTTCCTGCGCAGAAAAGCGACCTAGCCTTTCAGGAATGGTGTAGACCGTGCACGCAAGCTCTTACGAACATATGCAGAGACTGGTCGAGGAGTACCTCGACCCCACCCAGCCGCTGTCCATCATGGACCTCGGTTCGTATGACGTGAACGGTTCGTACCGGACCCTCTTCAAACAGCCGGGTTGGCGGTACTTCGGCGTCGATCTGAGTGATGGCCCGGGCGTGGATATCGTGCTGGTGAGTCCCTATCGAATCCCGGTCGCGACGGGTTCCGTCGACCTGGTGATCTCGGGGCAGGCCTTCGAGCACGTAAAGTTCTTCTGGCAGACCTGGCTGGAGATGTTGCGGGTCGCGCGCCCAGGCGCCCTGCTGTTTCTGATCGCGCCCTCGCGGGGGCCGGAGCACAAATACCCGCAGGATTGCTGGCGCTTTTATCCGGATGGATTCCGTGCGCTGGCGGAATTAGGTGGTTGCGAGATGCTGGAGGTTCACACCGACTGGGAGCCCCATGCCGATCCTGGGAGCAGTCACTGGGGCGACACCGTGGGAGTGTTCCGCAAGATGCGCGCTCCGTTCAGGCGGCGCCTGGCGGCAGCGGCGATGCGCTGGTCCTTCTCCCTGCACCCTGCCAGCAAGGTCGGATCCGACGTCCCGGGCACGTAACTGGTCCCCGATATACTCTTCGTCCCAGGCTGGCCGACCAGGAACCAGGTGCGCACGAACGTGATCCACTGCACGAGCAGCGGACGGCCCTTGCATCAACAGGCAGACATCCCGGGGGCCGTGCGTGACCCGCGCTGGAAAGTGTGGGCTTCGCAGAGCGCGTGGGCCTGTTTGGCCGCCTTCACCGGCCAAGGGCGGTTTCCAGCTCCGGCAGCAGCTTGAATAGATCCCCAACCAGCCCGATATCCGCGACCTCGAAGATCGCCGAGTCCGGATCCTTGTTGATCGCCACGATGGTGCCGGCGTCCTTGATCCCGGTCAGGTGCTGGATCGCGCCGCTGATGCCGATGGCGATGTAGAGCTCGGGGGCGATGATCTTGCCGGTCTGGCCGACCTGCAGCTCGTTGGGGACATAGCCGGCATCGACAGCCGCGCGCGAGGCGCCGACCGCGGCGCCAAGCTTGTCGGCGAAGTCGAAGATTATCTTGAAATTCTCCTCGGAG
>JBGTIC010000023.1:0-2871 GCA_041745895.1 Gammaproteobacteria bacterium | reverse complement strand
GAGGTGCTGGCGGCACCCGCAGCCTCGCCGCGCGCGATCGTCGTACGCACAGTGGATGGTCGGTTGATCGCGCTGGCGCCGCTCGACGGGCGCAGACTCTGGGCCAGCGATCACAGCGTGCCGCGCCTGACGCTGCGCGGCAATTCTCCGCCGGTGATCAGTGGGAGCACCGTGCTGGCCGCGTTTGACAGCGGCCGGATCGGCGCGTATTCGCTGGCAAACGGTGAGACGCTCTGGGAACAGCAGCTTGCCCCGCCCGCAGGCCGCACCGAACTCGAGCGGCTCGTGGATATCAACGCGCGGCCCATCGTGCTCGGACGCGACCTGTATGTGGTGGGTTTCCAGGGGCGTCTGGCAAGTCTCGCGCTGGAGTCGGGGCAGGTCCTCTGGGCGCGGGATTTTTCCAGCTATGCTGGCGTGGGGGCGGACCTGAGCCGACTGTATATCGCCGACGCCAACAGCGAAGTGCTGGCCGCGGCGCGCAGCAACGGCAACAGCCTGTGGATCAACAACGAGCTGCGCATGCGCGATCTCACCGCACCGGTGCCTGCCGGTGCGGAGGTGGTGGTGGGTGATCTCGATGGCTACCTGCACTGGCTGGCGGTTGACGATGGTCGCTTTCAGGCGCGCGAACGCGCGGGATCCAGTCGGGTACTGGGCCTGTTGAGTGTCAGTGACCTGGTCGTCGCCCAGCTCGAGGACGGTCGCCTGGCCGCCTACCGCGTGCGCGCCGAGAACTAGAACACAAGGGCGGTGCGCCCTGCGCACCGCGGAGTCCCGCCATGCTGCCAGTCGTAGCACTTGCCGGTCGGCCGAATGTCGGCAAGTCGACGCTGTTCAACCGGTTGACCGGCACCCGCGACGCGCTCGTCGCCGACTTCCCCGGGCTGACACGCGATCGTCAGTATGGCTTTGGCCGAATCGGTCCCGTGCCCTACGTGCTGGTGGATACCGGCGGGGTCGGTGAAACCGATGATGATCTCTCGGGGCTCATGGCCGGGCAGACCTGGCGGGCACTCGATGAGGCCGATGCGGTCATCCTGCTGGTCGACGCCCGTGGCGGACGCACCGCAGGCGATGAGCGTATCGCAAGCGAACTGCGCCGCCGCAGCATGCGCGTGATCGTTGCGGTCAACAAGGCCGAGGGCCTGGATCCCGATGTTGCCTGTGCAGAGTTTCACGCGCTGGGTCTGGGCGAGGCCATCGCGATCTCCTCGGCCCATGGCGACCGGGTGGCGCACATGATGGACGAGGTGCTCGAGCGCTTCGTCACCGATCCCGGGGCCGACGAGGGCGCCGATCAACCCGTTGCCGATCAGGGCATAACCGTGGCGGTGATCGGTCGGCCGAACGTCGGCAAGTCGACGCTGGTCAACCGACTGGTGGGCGAGGAGCGGGTGGTGGCCTTCGACCAGCCGGGTACGACCCGCGACAGTATTCGCGTACCCTTCGAGCGCGACGGTCAGCACTACACCCTGATCGACACCGCAGGCATCCGACGGCGCTCGCGGGTAGAGGAGGGCATCGAGAAATTCTCGATCATCAAGGCGCTGCAGGCGGTGGATGCCGCCAGCGTCGTAATCGCGATGCTCGACGCCAGCGAGGGCATCACTGATCAGGATGCATCGCTGCTCGGTCTGGTACTTGAACGCGGCCGTGCACTGGTGCTCGGCGTCAACAAGTGGGACGGCCTGCCGGTGGAACAGCGCGACACCGTTCGGCGCCAGATCGACGTGAAGCTGCCGTTCATCGATTTCGCGCCGCTGCATTTCGTCTCCGCGCTGCATGGCACCGGCGTCGGCGAACTGATGGGCAGTGTGCGTCGCGCGCATCGCGCCGCCACCGCCGACCTTGCCACGCCAGAGCTCACGCGTGTGCTGCGCGCAGCGGTGGAGCAGCATCCGCCGCCGCTGGTGCGCGGCCGGCGCATCCGCCTGCGCTACGCCCACCAGGGCGGACGCAACCCGCCGGTCATCGTGATCCATGGCAACCAGACCGACAGCGTGCCCAAATCCTACCGCCGCTTTCTGGTGAACCGCTTCCGCGAGGCCTTCCGTCTGCACGGGGCGCCCATCCGCCTGGAGTTCCGCTCCAGCGACAACCCCTTCGCCGGCAGGCGCAATACCCTGACCCCCCGCCAGCAACACAAGCGCGAGCGCATGATCAAACGCATGAAGGGCCGCAGCGACTGATCGACTGCGCGGCGGTTTTCGAGTTGTCGGGGTACATGCCCGAACGCTATGGTGCCCTAACCGCTTGTTTGGTTTGCCCGAGCGTTGCTTGCGTAGAATCCCTGCATGACTGCCCGCAAGACCCTGACGCTCGACGGCCAATTCGCGCTGCATCGCGGCGGAAGTCTGCATTCGCCCGTGATGGCCTTCGAAACCTGGGGTCGACTCGACCGTCGTCGCGACAACGCTGTGCTGGTGTTCACCGGCATGTCGCCGTCGGCGCATGCGGCCTCCTCACCGGACGATCCCGCGCCCGGCTGGTGGGAGGAGATGATCGGTCCGGGCAAACCCATCGACACGCAGCGCTACTTCGTCATCTGCGTCAATTCGCTGGGCAGCTGTTTTGGCAGCACCGGACCTGCCTCGATCAACCCCGGGACCGGGCGTGCGTGGGGGCTCGAGTTTCCGGTGCTGTCACTCGAGGATGTCGCCGAATCGGCATGGCAGGTCGTGCGCTCGCTGGGTATTCGCCAGCTGCATACGGTGGTGGGTCCCTCGATGGGCGGCATGAGTGCGCTGGCGCTGCTGATCAGCCACCCCGGCTGCAGCCGGGGCCTGATCAGCATTTCCTCGGCAGCGCGCGCCGAGCCCTTCGCCATCGCGCTGCGCTCGCTGCAGCGCGAGATGGTGCGCCAGGATC
>JBGTIC010000022.1:0-23715 GCA_041745895.1 Gammaproteobacteria bacterium | reverse complement strand
CGACGCGCTCATGAACGCCGCGGTCGCGGGCGGACGCGTCGAGGTGCATACACCCGATGACGCGCAGATGCGTGCGTGGCGCGCAGTCGGACCACGCGTGCGAGCGCAACTGGTAGAGGAGATAGGCGGTGAGGCCGAGCGTATCGATGCGCTGATCACCGCCGGACAGCGATCTTTCGCCGCGGCTGATCGCGTGCACTAGCCACTGTGGCATCATTTCGAAGATGCGCATCGTGGCACACACGTGCTCCAACACCGAGATCGTCTGCGCCCTTGGCCGAGGCGACTGGCTGGTCGGCGTGGATGATCATTCGGACTATCCCGTGGCTGAGCTGGCAGGTCTGCCGCGCATCGGTGCCGATCTCGACGTGGATGTCGAGCGCATTCGTGCCCTTGAACCGGATCTCGTCATCACCTCACTGACGGTGCCCGGCCATGAACGTTGTCTCGAACGCATCGCCGCCGCCGGGCTGCCCTACATTGTCACCCAGCCAACGCGTCTTGCCGATGTTGCCGCCGATATCCGCCGCATCGGTGAGGCCATCGACGCAAACACCGCAGCCACGGCGCTGGCCCGGGAATTCGATCGGCTGCTCGCGGCACCGTCCCCGCCGGGCACGGCGGTGCCGATCCTGGTCGAATGGTGGCCCAAGCCGGTGATCGTCCCGGGCGGACGCTCCTGGGTCAACGAGATGCTGCGCCTGGCCGGCGGCTGCAACCCATGGGCCCGGCATGATACCGAGAGTCTGGAAGCCACGACGTCGCAGGTGCGGGAAGCCGCGCCAGAAGCGGTGATCATGAGCTGGTGCGGCGTTACACAGGACAAGTACCGGCCGCACATCGTGCGCCGGCGGGAGGGCTGGGAAGATGTACCAGCGATCCGCGAAAACCGCATCTTCGCCGTCAGCGAGGCCTGGCTGGGTCGACCGGGTCCGCGCCTGCTCCAGGGCATCGAGCGGCTGCGCGAGATCGTCGCGACATTGCGATAGCACGCCGCCTCAATCCTCCCGCGAGTCCTGCGCGATGATCGTGATCGGAAACGGACGCGTGGCCTCGCCGGTATACAGCGAGCGGTGAGGAAACGGGATCTCGATGCCGGCCGCATCAAACGCCTGCTTGATCTCGGCAGTAATGGAATTGCGCAGCGGCAGGAAGCTATCGCGCTTGGCCCAGACCGAGAACTGGATATCCAGCGACGAGTCGCCAAATCCAGTGAAAATGAACAGCGGTGCCGGCTCATCCAGGCACAGCGTGTTTGTCTCGGCCACCGCCATCAGCACCTCACGCACGGCGTTGATATCTTCCTTGTAGGCCACGCCCAGGACCAGATCCAGCCGTCGGATCGCAAAGCGCGTCAGTGTGGTGACCTCGCTCTTGATCAGCGTTTCGTTGGGAATGCGCACGAAGAGGTTATCGAACGTGCGAAGCTTCACCGACAGCGCGTCGATGGACAGCACCTCACCGGTGGTATTGCCGATCTTTATGATGTCGCCCACGGAGAACGGCCGTTCACCGATAAGGAACAGTCCGCTGATGAGATTGGATGCCGAGGTCTGCGAGGCGAAGCCGATGGCCACCGTCAGCACGCCGGCCGCTCCCATCAGCACAGCCAGGCTGAAACCCAGTTCCCGCAGTGCAGAGGCGACGAACAGCGCGAGAACGATGTAGAAGGCCAGACGCCGGAACAGCTGCAGATGATGCTGGGACAGGCGCTTGCCTGCCACGCGCAGCACGAGCCGTGAGGCGAGTGCGGCGAAGAGCACACCCAGCACCAGCAGCACGCTGGCTCGAAACAGATCGACGGCACGTTCACCAGTGAAGATACCGGGCAACATGTCGAGCATGGCTAGACTCCAAACAGCAGGCTGAAGGCGCGCACCAGCCCGGCGCGGGACTGCGCCTGACGGGGCCCGGAGAGCAGGCTCACCTTGCCGGCGTCAGCAGGTGGCGCAGCATCGATCTTCAGTGCTGCCATATCCGAGTCACTGCCGCGCTGCAGCGACACGCCCTGGGTCCATAACCTGCCATCGGCGGCGCCGTAAACGGAAAGCAGCGGCACCGGCAGGTTGACCTTGTCCAGTGGCAGTACCGTCGGCGCCGCATTGCGGATGGTCAGCGGCGTGATCGCCCGATGTACGCGCCGCGGCACGTCGGCGAGTTCGTGTCGGGCGTGGGTCTTGCCTGAATAGCACAGTTCGCCCTCTCGCGTGGAAGGACCGAACCAGGTGTCCGACAGCGCCAGCATCGGCACTTCCCTGAGTGTCAGTTCCGGGTCATCCAGATGGATGCGCAGCGTGACCGGTGTGGACAGGTACATCGTGGTTTCCTGACCGGATGGCAGGAAGACCGGCTGGCGCGGACGGATCACCACGGAGCGATCCGCCAGCAGCGGTGTGAACCCAAGTCCATCGCTGGCCCCGGCATAAAGGAAGCGCTCGAACGTCTCATCCTCCAGGGCGCCTGCGCGCAGCAGCAACTCCGGGATCCCGGGCGCGGCCGCTTCGTCTACATGTCTGCTGACCAGCTGCCATTCACCGACGGCATGATGCACGGCCAGCGTCAACGAGCCCAGTTGGCAGCTCAGGGTATGGCCCACGGGGACCCGCTGCGGCAACCACCATTGGCGGCTGTTCGTACTGCCCGGGTTGTCATGCATGGCCAGTGGTTCCATTGAGATCGCGCGTGTTGACGTACGTATTGTAGTCGATGAATCCGACCATGTGACGGCAGGCGAGACCACCTGTGAATGCAGATGGAAAAGACAGCCGTTGCCCGGCGTGCTACCGTTCGCGAACTCCCAGGACGACGATCACGAGCGCGCCATGAGCAGCCATCCGCCCGACCTTGCCTTGCCGCTGGATGAAGACGAACTCGACGAGCTCGAGAACTATCTGAACTCCGAGTCCCTGCCCGAGGACACCATGCCTCTGTCGACATTGCATGGGTTCCTGACTGCGATCGTCGTGGGACCTTCACAGCCAACGGCAGAACAATGGCTGGAGCGAATCTGGGGCGATGTGGCAGCAGATGTCTCGCTGTTTGACTCCGAAGCCCAGGCGCAGCGGATCATGAACCTGGTTTTTCGGCTGCTCAATTCAATTGCGCTGCAACTCGCAGAGGATCCGGCCGGGTTCGAGCCAATCCATGCGGCCGCCGAAGAGGATGACGAGGACGTGGTCCTGCCGGAGTTCTGGTGTGAAGGCTTCATCCGCGGCACCCTGCTTGACCGGGACGGCTGGCAACCGTTGTTCGATTCGCGCGAGGACGCCTTGCTGGTGCTGCCAATCCTCGCCCACGCCGTTGAGCAGGACCAGTTCGAAGCCGAGGTCAGCGGGCCCACCGAGCTGTTCTGGACCAACGAGGGGCTCGATATGATCGCGCAGTCCGCTGTCGCCCTGCATGCGTACTGGTCAGTACAGCGAGCAAGCTGAACGCCCGCTGAACCCGCCATGTGAAATGCCCCTCGATCCGCGCCGCGGCGTCTGGGGATGCCCCTGCGAATCCATCCAGATATACTGGCCGAATTCAGTGGCGATCACTGGTACGGCAATAACGCAACGGAGCTTGAACCATGAAGACACGTCGTGAATTTCTCAAGGCAGCTGCCGTCGGGGCCGCCGTCATTCCTGCAGGCGGTGTACTGGTGCGCAGCGCGCCAGCTGCGGCCAATGAACTGCCCCGTCTGAGTCTCGAGGATCCTGCTGCCGTCGCGCTGGGCTATGTACACGACGTCGCGAACGTCGATACCAGCCGCTTCCCCCGCTATGAGGAAGGTCAGGTTTGCAGCAACTGCAACCTGATTTCGGGCGATGCTGCCGAGAGCTGGCGGCCGTGCGCTATTTTCCCGGGCAAGGTCGTCGCCAACGACGGCTGGTGCAGCGCCTGGGTGCCCAAGAGCTAGACGCAGCAGGCGCTGGACCCGCGCCCAGGCTGTTCGGGCAGCAATCACAGGGGCCGGTCATTCCGGCCCCTGGCTTTTTGTGGCGTCAGTGGTCTTCGCGCCGCTGAAACAGATAGTGCGCAACGAACCACTCGCGCCCGCCAGAATAACCAAAGAGTTCCGCAACGGCGAGAAAGAACATCCGCCATCGCTGCAGCCAGCGTGCCGCCTCGGCTTCTCCGTACACGTCGACAAAAACTCCCAGCAACTCATCGCGCGCGGCGTCCAGCCGCAGCAACCAGGCATTCGAGGTGCGCTCGTAGTGACGGCCATCCACGCGCCACTGCCGCAACAGCGACAGGTCGTCCTGGAAGTAGGCGAGCATCGATTCGGCCGGCATCACGCCCCCGGTGAAAAAATGCTGCGCCATCCAGTCGTATTGTCCCTGTGTCTCGAACGGATACAGATACTCGCGATGGCAGAAGATGTGCACGAACAGCTGACCGCCGGGCCTCAGCCAGCCACGGATGCGGCGAAGCAGTTCACGGTAGTTGCGCATGTGTTCGAACATCTCCACGGACACGACGCGGTCGAACTGCTGCTCGGTCGTGAAGTCATTCATGTCGGCGGTGATCACCTGAAGATTGGCAAGCCCGCGCTCGCGGGCCTGAGCGAGAATGAACTCGCGCTGGCTGGCCGAGTTCGAGACTGCCGTGATGCGGCTGCGCGGGTACTGTCCGGCCATCCACAGGGATACCGATCCCCAACCGCAGCCCAGTTCGAGGATGTCCTGTCCGTCGCTGAGCCCTGCGCGCTCGCAACTCAAGGCCAGCATTGCAGCCTCCGCCTCATCGAGCGACTCCACCCCGGGGCGCCACAGGCAGCAGCTGTATTTCAGATGTCTGCCCAGCACCCGGTGGAAAAACTCGGCGGGCACTTCGTAGTGCTGCTGGTTGGCAGCATCGGTATGCAGGGCCAGCGGACCCTCACGCAGGTCGGCAAGGCGATCCTGAAACTGCTGATGACGCGCCTCCACGCTGTCGAGCGCCTCGCTGTTCAGGCGTGCGGCCATCAGTCGGCGCATCGCCAGACGCAGCAGCGGATCGGGAATCAGCCCGCGTTCTGCCCAGTCAATCATCATCCCCATGCGTGCCTCCCGGTCCGTGGCTGCGCATTCTGCCACGGATCCCGTCGCCGGGGCGGTTGGGTGAATCCACCAGTCGGCAGATCACGTAATCACCGTTGCCACGCGCCTGGCGCTGCGCGCGTCGTTGACGCCCCGGGTTGCGGCTGGCACTGTTGACTGCCTTCGACAGGGCAGTCGAAACTGATGGGCATAGGCAAGGGAGTGCGTGCCGTGGCAAAGAGCTGGACAGTCGAAGTGAATGGCGACAAACCGACCGAGGATGAAGCACGCGAGGCCGTTCGTACGCTGCTGCGCTGGGCAGGCGATGACCCGCAGCGCGAAGGTCTGCTGGACACCCCGGACCGCGTGGTCCGGGCCTATGGCGACTGGTTCGGCGGCTACGAGCAGGATCCGGTGGATTTTCTGACGCGTACCTTCGAGGAAGTCGAAGGCTATGATGAGATGATCGTGCTGCGTGACATCACGTTCGAGTCTCACTGCGAACACCACATGGCGCCAATTATCGGTCACGCCCACGTGGGATATCTCCCTAGCAACAAGGTCGTGGGTATCAGCAAACTCGCACGTGTGGTGGATGCATTCGCGCGGCGCTTCCAGGTCCAGGAGAAGCTTACCGCGCAGATCGCCACGTGTATCCAGGACGTGCTCAAGCCCAAGGGTGTTGGCGTAGTGATCGAGGCTGCCCATCAGTGCATGACCACGCGCGGAATTCACAAGACGGGCGTGTCGATGGTCACCAGCCAGATGCTTGGCGCCTTCCGCGAAGATGCCCGCACGCGCGCCGAATTCCTCACCAACGTCGGCCGGGCGCGCCTGGGCTGAATGCGCAGGTTCGCCAATCGAGCGCTGCTGCTGGCACTGGGCGCAGTGACCGGAGCCGTTCAGGCCGGCGGCACCGTGGATCGGGCACAGCAGGCCGGCAGCCTGCTGATCCGCCATGCCGGCAACGACCTTGAACTGGTATTGCATGGGCCATCAGAGAGCTTCTTCGGCTTTGATGGCCTGCCCGAGGACGATCAGCAGCGCGCGTTGGTGATCAGTGGTGCTGCGCTGTTGCGAGATGCCGGTACGATGTTCCGACTCTCCTCCGCGGCAGCGTGTCGCATCGTGGAAGTCAGGCTCACAGGAGAGATTCTCGAGGTCCTCGGTGAGGCCGGCACGTACGCACCAGGCGAGGCGCTGGAAAGACTGCGCGAGCGCGACATACCGCTCGGCGGCCGACCGGCACCGGCGCCTTCAGTGGCGACACGCGACGTGGAATCGGGTGCTCGCGCAGCGGATGGAAGCATTCACGCCGGTTATCGGTACCGGTGCAACCGCGCCGATGCGCTGGAGCAGATCGCAGTTCAGATTTTCACGAGCTTTTCTGCCATCGGCGTGATTGCCGTAGACATCGATCGCGCCGGCGGGCGCGAATCACTCGAGCTAGACGCCACCGCGCCGCTTATCGAGCTTGGAAGACCCCACGACTAGAACTGCTCGTCACGCAATGCCATCAGCGTGTCGGTGCCTGCGAGAATCGCCTGGAGGCAGGCGCCGGCTTTTGGCATCAGGTGCTCGGCGTAAAATCTTGCGGTGACCTGCCTGGCCTCGAGAAAATCGCGGTCGGTGTCGCCGGCCTCGAGCCTTGCGCGCGCCGCAAGCGCCCCACGGGCCAGTAACCAGCCCCCCACCACAGTGCCGGTGAGCGTCATCAGGTAGACCCCTGCCGAGCCCATCGCATGCGGATCGCTGTTGCCATGCTCGAGCAGCCAGGTCGTGGCCTGCTCGAGCGAGTCGATGCCTTGCGCCAGCGCGGCGGCCATGACAGCGTGGTCACCGCCGGCCTGCTCAAGGCCCGGGACGGTGGCGCGCATGTCACCGACAAGCTCGCCCATCGCGCGGCCGCCGTCTCGCAGCACCTTTCGGCCCGCCAGGTCGTTGGCCTGGATGCCGGTCGTTCCCTCGTAAATCGTGGTGATGCGCGCATCGCGCATGAACTGGGCGACGCCTGTTTCCTCGACGTAACCCATTCCGCCGTGTACCTGCACAGCCAGCGATGTCATCTCCTGGCCCAACTCGGTGCACCAGCCCTTGACGACCGGCGTGAGCAGATCGATACGCGCCTGGTGTCTTGCCTTGGTCTGCGCGTCGTCGGCATGATGCGAGTAGTCAAGCGAGGCCGATGCCACGTAGGCCAGTGCGCGCATGGCCTCGATGTTCGCCTTCATTGTCAGCAGCATGCGCCGCACGTCGGCATGGCCAATGATCGCCGCGCGGCCGTCCCTGCCAGGCACACTGCCCTGCACGCGATCTCGCGCGTAGGCGAGCGCGCGCTGATAGGCCGCCTCGGAGACCGAGAGCCCTTCGACCCCGACGGCGAGGCGGGCATGGTTCATCATCGTGAACATGCACGCCAGACCTTGGTTTTCCTCACCAACGAGGTAACCGATCGCCCCGCCCTTGTCGCCGAAACTCATGACGCAGGTCGGGCTGCCGTGAATGCCGAGCTTATGCTCCACCGAGACCGGATACACATCGTTGCGCCTCCCGGCTGAGCCGTCTTCACCTGGCAGGAACTTCGGCACCAGAAACAGCGAGATGCCCCGCACGCCCGCTGGCGCGCCCTCGATACGCGCAAGCACGAGGTGCACGACATTGTCGGTGAGGTCGTGGTCGCCCCATGTAATGAAGATCTTGCGGCCGCTGATGAGGTGATGGTCGCCATCGGGCACCGCCTTGGTGGTGATGGCGGCAAGATCCGAGCCCGCCTGGGGTTCGGTCAGGTTCATCGTGCCGGTCCACTCACCGCTGATCAGTTTTGGCAGATAGGTCCGCCTGAGTGCGTCGGTGCCATGGGCCTCCAGTGCCTCGATGGCGCCATGGGTGAGCATCGGACACAGCGAGAAAGCAAGGTTCGCGCTTTTCCACATCTCCATGACGGCGGTGGCCACGACGTGTGGCAGCCCCTGGCCACCGAACTGCGGATTGCACGGCAAGGCCGGCCATCCACCGTCGATGAACTGGCGATACGCGTCGTGGAATTCCTCGGGCACGACCACGGCGTCGTTTTCCACGCGGGTGCCTGTGCGATCACCCACCCAGTTGGTCGGGGCGATGACCTCGGCGGCGAGGCGGCCAGCCTCCTCCAGAATCGCATCCACCAGATCTGGCGTGGCCATGTCGAAGTCGGACAGCTGATTGATTTCCGGCAATCCGGCCAGTTCGTTGATGACAAACTGCATGTCCTTGATCGGCGGGGTGTAGCTCATACTCGCTCCATCTTGGGGTTGTACCTAAGCATCCTTGTGGTCCGCCGTCCCCGCGTCAGCAGTGCCCCGCCGGCAGACCATCGGCACTATACCCCAAGCGCTGGCGGCCCTCATCGCGCCGGGTGCGGCGGAAAATAAAAAACGGGGCCGCAAGGGCCCCGTCGGTGGTGCCGGACTGATCGCGGTTGCCGTCAGGCGACCTGGATGCGGCGGGGCTGCGCCTTGGCCTGCTTGGGGATCTGGATTTCCAGCACGCCCTGCCGGCCGTTGGCCTTGACGCCGTCGGCATCAGCGGTGTCGGGCAGGATGAAGCGGCGATGGAACCGCCCCAGCCCGCGCTCGCGGCGCTCGCGCACCAGCTCATCGCCGAGCGCCTGCTTTTCGCGCTGTCCACTGAGGGTCAGCACGCCCTGGTCGAGCGTCAGGTCGACGGACTCCGGATTCACGCCGGGCAGGTCGACAAACAGCACGAAGCGATCGGCGAATTCCTGGATGTCCACGGCAGGAACCCAATCTGCGGTTGCCGCACTGCTCTCGTCGCGGTCCTGGCGCGGCAGGCCTTCAAACACGCGTTGCAGGCGCTCCTGCAGGTCGTTCATCACATCGAACGGCTCGTAACGCACAATACCCATGGTGACTCACCTCCGAGAAGCTTGTTAGGGCAGAACCACTCTGCCATGCCTGTCTATCTGGGGATGCCGCCGTTTTTTTCAAGGGTCATAGGGCGGCGTTTTGCGCTGCCGACCAGGGTTCGTCGCGGCCGGGTCAGCGGCGCGGCTGCGCCGATGGCCAGATGTCCTGACGCGCAGTCGTGTCGGGCGGGTTGACACCGGCAGCGCGCGCCTGAATCAGGCCTTTGGACCGCACCGGCTGCGACTGGCGGAAATGGTCACGCCGACAACTATCGTTTGCATTTTTTTCGACCGCTAATTATGTTGAGCCTTAGACTCATCGAGGCCTTCGACTACGATGCCGCCGAAGTCCTCGCGCAGGGAGTCCGGAGAGTAGACGTGACCCAGTTGGCGTGTCAGTGCGGTGCAGATGCCGGCTCCCCTCGCGGGCGCAGCGGCAAGGCCGCCATGCTGATCGTTCTGGTACTCACAGCAGGCTGTTCGAGCACCGGTCTGGTCGACGTGGACAGCAGTTTCCCCGCCCCGCTGGTCGAATCTCTGCCGCTGCGCGCAGGGGTGTTTTTTCCGGAAGAACTTCGCGCCTTTACGCACAGCGAGACCATTCCGCAGCACTCCCAATGGCAATTCGAACTCGGCAAGGCCAGTGTCGAGCTGTTCAACCCCGTGTTCAGCGCGTTGTTCGACCAGGTGATCGTACTCGAACAGCTGCCGGCCGGTGACCAGGCTGCCAACCTCGACCTGATCGTGGCCCCTCAACTTGAGCGCTTCGAGTTCGATATTCCGCGCAACCGCGACATCAAGTTTGTTGAGGTGTGGTTGCAGTACCGCTTGTACGTGTACACGCCCGATGGTACGCCGATCGCCGAGTGGCCGGTGACCGGTTATGGCAAGAGTCAGGCATCGGGGTCGATGCCACGCGATTCGTTGCACGATGCCACCGTTCGCGCGATGCGGGAAGCCGGTGCCACCATATCCATCCGTTTCGCCTCTCAGCCGGACGTACGTGACTGGCTGCAGGAGAAGAGCAATGCCAAGACCATCGTCAACGCAGGAAGCTGACCGCCACTTTCCGGGTGTCAGCATGGTTCATTACCGCATGCTTCTCGCACTCACTTTCATCGTGGGTGCTGCACTGTTGAGCAGCGGATGCGTCACCGCCGAGATCGAGCAGGTGCGCCACTCGTCCACCGGTATCGAGCGTGGCGAACGCATCGTGATCCTGGCCCGCCAGCATCACAACAGTCACGAGGCCGAGAATGGCTTCATGCAGTGTGTCGGCAACGCCCTGCAGAGCGGCGGTCGCGGGCTGGAGATGGCCTCGCGCGAGGATTTCATCAATGGCCTGTACCCATGGTTCGAACCCGCCACCGCGCCGCTGACCGCGGAGGAACTGCCGGCGCTGCTTGCCAGGCCTGGCGTGGCGGAACAGTTGACATTGACGGGCGTGCGCTATGTGGTCTGGATGGACGGCTCGACCGACCGGGTCGACGGCGGCGGCAGTCTCGCCTGCGCGATTTCGCCAGCCGGGGGCGGCTGCTTCGGCCTGGGCTGGTGGGAGACCGACTCCAAGTACGAAGCCGCGATCTGGGACCTCAAGACCTTCGACCAGGCCGGCGTCATCAGCACCGACTATACCGGCCGCTCGGTGGTTCCGGCGGTGGTGATTCCCATTCCGTTCATCGCCCGCACCCAGGCCAACGCCTGTCGCGGCATGGCCGATCAGCTGCACGAATTTCTCGTCGTGGGAGACGCTCCCATCGGCTAGCCAGCATCACGCCGCATGCGGCATGATGCTGCGTTTTCCGCGTCCGCCGACGTGGAGGCCCTGAGCGCGTATGGCCATTGCAGTCCTCGTATTCGATTCCGGCGTTGGTGCGTTGAGCCTGCTGCCGGCGCTGCGGACTGCTCTTCCCGGCGCGCGCATCCTCTACGCCTCGGACAATGCCGCCTACCCCTATGGCACCCGCAGCGCGGAGTCGGTGACCCGGCGCGTCGCCGCCGTACTGGCACGACTGCGCAAGCGCTTTAGCCCCGACCTCGTCGTGATCGGCTGCAACACGGCCAGCACTGTGGCGTTGCCCCGCTTGCGCTGCGAGTTCAGCGTTCCGGTCATCGGTGTCGTGCCCGCCATCAAGCCGGCCGCCCAGCGAAGTCGCACACACTGCATCGCGTTGCTGGCGACACCGGCGACGGTGACCAGAGCCTATACCCTGCAGCTGATAGAGGATTTTGCGAGTCACTGCGAAGTGCTTCGCCTGGGCAGCAGTGAGCTGGTGGACGCAGCGGAACACAAGCTCCGCGGCAAGCCCGTGCCAGCCGCCACCATGGAGGCGATCCTCGCACCTCTGAAAGCCGCGCCTCACGCTGCACGAATCGACACCATGGTGCTGGGTTGTACCCATTTTCCACTGCTGCGCGACGAACTGGCCCAGGCCTGGCAGTCACCGGTCGATTGGATCGACTCCTCCGATGCGATCGCCCGACGCGCAGGCGAGCTGATGGGTGCACTCGCCACCGACAGCGCGGCGGGTGCAGAGCACCACCAGGCCCTTGCCGATGTCGCCATCTTCACCCGCGCGAGTGCCGATATCCAGGCGCTGTCGCCTGCACTGGCCGATTATGGTTTCACGCACACCGAGATCATCGACATGCCGGCAACAGCCGCGGAGCCGGCACTCACTGATCGCTGAGCGAAGCAGCGCAGGTGCGTCTTTGAGACCTCCGACACAGCGCCGGCGCAGGCTCTCATTAGAATCGGGCGGGGGCTGACAGGGCCCCGTATACGCAGGATGGGGACATGCCCGATCGCAACGACCTGGCACTGGTGCTGCGCGGCGGCAACCCGATCGTGGTCGTGGAGACCCACGACGAACCCGGCTTCCTGGAGATGCTGCGGCAGATCTGCACCGAGGTTGCGCGCGATGACTATCGCCCGCTGTTTCGCTGGGCTGTCACCGAGGGACTGCAGCGCCTGGATCTCGCCCTCGATGCCCAGCCCACCACCGCCGATCCGCGAGACGCACTGCGGCATATCCGCGCGGTCGACAAGCCGGGGGTCTATGCCCTGCTGGACTTCCATCCCTACCTGAATGAACCCTTGCATGTCCGGCTCCTGAAGGACATCGCGCTGGCCGCCCGTCGGCGGCGCCAGACCGTGCTGCTGGTCAGTCACGCACTGAAGCTGCCGCCGGAACTCGAGCGCCTGGCTGTACGTTTCGAGCTTAGCCTGCCCGGGGAGGCCGAGCGGGCGCGCATCGTGCAGCGCATTGCCGAAGACTGGGCGCAGGAAACCGGACGAGGCGTAGACATCGATGCGCAGGCGTTCGATCTGCTGGTGCGAAATCTCGCGGGCCTGAGCACGGCCGACACCGAACGCCTGGCACGCAACGCAATTACACTGGACGGGGCGATCGCGGCGTCTGATCTGCCGCAGGTCATGCAAGCCAAGTACGAACTGCTCAATCGCGATGGTGTACTGAGCTACGAATATGACACCGCGCGCTTTGCCGATGTCGGCGGCCTGACGCGGTTCAAGAGCTGGCTGCAGCAGCGTCGTGCGGCATTTCTGGGCGAGACCGGTGCCCGCGGCCTCGAGCCACCGCGTGGCGTCATGCTGGTCGGCGTCCAGGGCTGCGGCAAGAGCCTCGCAGCGAAGGCCACGGCCGGTATGCTCGGCGCGCCACTGCTGGCGCTGGACTTCGGCGCGATCTACGACAAGTATCATGGAGAGTCTGAACGAAGGCTGCGCGAGTCACTGCGCATGGCAGAACTCATGGCACCCTGCGTGCTGTGGATCGACGAGATCGAGAAGGGGCTGGCGACAGGATCGGGGGATTCCAGCGGCACCTCTCAGCGCATCCTCGGCAGCTTCCTGACCTGGCTGGCCGAGCGGCGATCCGCCGTGATGGTCGTGGCCACCGCCAACGACATCAGCGCCCTGCCCCCGGAACTCGTGCGCAAGGGCCGGTTCGATGAACTGTTCTTCGTGGACCTGCCCGGCGCCCAGGTGCGTCGCGACATCCTCGATATTCACCTTCGTCGCCGCGGTCTGGAACCCGACCGCTTCGACACCGCACGTCTGGCCGCCGCGTGCGAGGGCTTCTCCGGAGCGGAGCTCGAACAGGCCGTGGTCTCCGCGCTGTACGCCGCCAATGCGCTGCAACAGGCGCTCGGACCCGGGCACATCCTTGCCGAAATGCGCCGCACCAGGCCGCTGTCGGTGGTCATGGCCGAGCGCATCTCAGCCCTTCGCGCCTGGGCCCGCGAACGTACGGTTCCCGCGGACTGACTGTGACACCATTCGATGCAGGGCCTGACATAAGCCCTTATCATGTTCCAATCTGCTGAACCTGCGCACGGGCTTGTCATGTCTGCCTTCCGAACGTCCACCGATAAGAAGGACCTGGACGCCACCGATCGACTGCCTGCGCTGACCGACCGGGCAAGCGTGGACGCCGACGACACCGGTACCCACGTGTTCCGGCTCATTGACGTTGAGCACGAGGAGTCGGCCGCCGCAGAGGCCAGTCCGGTACCGCCGCCGGTAGCGACAGTCGCCGAGTCGCCGGACCCCTTCGAGCAGACGACTGTTTTCCACCCGGATCAGATGGCCACATTGCGCAGCCTCGACAGCGGTGCAACGGCGCGGCTTCAGGCGTCCCTGGAGGAGACTACCAGCGCACTTGAGGAGGCGCTGGAGAACCTGGCGGATCGGGACATGAGCATTGCTGCCCTGCGCGTCGAACTGCGTGATGAGCGCACCGCGACGCAGCATGCGCAGCAGGCACTGCAGGCGCAGCGCGCGGCGCACGAGCAGCTGCGGGGGGAAATCCCGGCGTTGCGCGCGAAAAGCGAACAGCTGGCTCATGAACAACGCGCACTTTCCCGCGAGCGCGCGCAGATGGTCGCCGAAACGCAGCGGCTCCGCACTGAAGCAGATGAGCATCGCAACGACGTTCAGGCGCTTCGCAGTCAGCTCACTGAGGCCCGGGAGGCGCTGGACGCACAGCGCGAACACGAAGCGACCGGTTCAGGTAGCGACGACCAGGCGCTGGCCGAGAATCTTCAGGACCTTCGGGCCTATGTCAATGCCCGCGGTGAGACCTGGCGCGCCATGCAGCAACGCCTTGCCCAGCAGCAGGAGCGCCTCGATGAGCTCACGCGCGAGCTGGCGCAGCGCGAGCGTCAGCACGTTGATTACCGCAGCCGGCTGCAGGCCGCCGATGCCGAAATCCAGCGGCTGCGTGAAGGTCCGCGCGCGATCGCATCTCATGAGACACAGGTCTTAAGCGCTGCTGCGCCGGCGACAGCGCCTCGCCGTTCACTGGTCGTGATCATGGGACGAAATCGCATGCGCTATCCGATAGACACAGGTGTGGTCACCATCGGGCGCACGGCGGCCAACGATATCCAGCTCAGCACGCAATACATCAGCAGACAGCATGCAATGCTCAACACCAGTGTCGCTGGCTGCACGCTGGAGGACCTGGGCAGCCGCAACGGCATCCTGGTCAATGGCGAGCTCGTTCGCAGGCATCGGCTGCGCGATGGCGACGAGATCGTTCTGGGGCGCACCAGTATGCGCTACGAGGAAACTGCTCAGGAGGACCCGCTGGGCCGTACGCTCTAACCCAGCGCGTGCAACAATCGCAACACCGGCTGTGCTGCTGCGTGGCGTTCACGATACGCTGCCAGCGGGAGGCGCGTGATCAGCATCTGTTCTGCGCCGCAGTCGGTCTGGTTGAGCGTCTCGCCGCGCGGACCTATCACCATGCTGCGCCAATCCGACGCCGTGGCATCCACCGACGCCCCGCTCCACGGCCAGGCACGACCGGCAACCGCGGTATAAATGCCGCTGTACAGCGAACCTGCCGCCATGTCCGTGCGGGCATAACCACCTGGCGCGCTGCGTACCAGGACTTCGCAGCCTTTGGCCGCCAGTACGCGCACCAACTCGGGCTCGTGTGCGACCGTGTGCAGCGCCAGATTGCCGACGCGGGTGCGGATCACCGGCAGTACCGCCTCGACTCCGTAGCGCTCCACGTACGCCTCCAGGACATCCTCGACGGTAGTCAGGCCCGCCTCGAGGCGCTGGGCGCCCGGGCCTTGTACATGACAGGTCTGCCAGTGCGTTGCGATCCGCTCGCCGCATTCGTCGAGCAACACGTTGACCGCGAGCACTTCACCTGGCCAGTCGCCATCGCGCTGCCAGGCAGAAAATGCGATGTGACAGCCATACTCGCGGGCTTTCGCGGCGAGGCGTTCGCATTCTTCCCCCGGCAGTTCCAGTGCCATCCTCAGCAACTGATCGCGCGAACGCCCGGCGGCGGATGGCACCAGCGCCCAGGCGTGGAACACCACAAGATCTGCGCGACGACCGTTGGCGAACATCCGATCGATCCATGCACACATGTGCGCCGCGTTGGCGAGGCGATCGGCCGGCGGGTTATGGTGCGAGACCTCGCCGATGCGGGTCTGGGCAACAGCGACGCTCACCGTGCCCCGATGCAGGTCGATTGCCGGATAGCCGCCAGGCACTTTCGATGTGCCTATGCCGGGGCCGGGCAGCGCAGCCTGTGCCGGACTGGCGGACGCCCCGATTGCCAAGGTGGCTGAGGCCGCCAGCAGCTGCCGGCGGTTAAGCAGCCAGCCTGGATGGTGGCGGCTCAATCGCCCGCCCGCAGCGTCATCTGACCGGTTTTCACCGCCAGCAGCTCCGGTCTGGGCCAGGCACGCAGAATCGCATTGACCACGGTGGCCAGCGGGATGGCGAAGAAGACACCCCAGAACCCCCACAGCCCGCCAAAAACAAGGATGGCGACGATGATCGCGATCGGGTGCAGGTTGACGACTTCGCTGAACAACAAGGGCGCAAGCAGGTTGCCATCAAGCAGCTGGATCACGCCGTAGGCGATGAGTACGTAGTAGAAGTCCGCGGAGATGCCGAACTGGAAGTACGCCACTGCCGCGACCGGCAGCGTCACCACAGCCACGCCGACAAACGGGATGAGCACCGACAGACCCGTCGCCACCGCCAGCAGCAACGTGTATTGCACACCCAGCAGCGTGAACGTCGCATAGGTCACGCTGCCCACGATCAGGATCTCCCAGACCTTGCCGCGCACATAATTGCCGATCTGCACATTGATCTCGGCGAGTACGATGTCGGTCAGCTGACGGTCCCGAGGCAGGAAACCCGCCAACCAGTCGAGGATGCGCTGCTGATCGCGCACCATGAAGAACACCATCAAGGGCACCAGGATCAGGTAGACGATCACGGTGATGACGAGAAACACCGAACTCACGGAGTAGGCCAGAAGGCGCTGCCCCGAGCTCATCAGTTCGGTGCCGAGCGAGGAGACCAGCTGGGTCACCTGCTGTTCCATGATCACGCCCGGAAACTGCTCGGGAAGTCTGAGCAGCAGGCCCTGGGCGTCGCTCAGAATGGCCGGCAACTGCTGCACCAGCTGGGTGAGCTGGCGTATGAACAGCGGCACCAGCCAGAACATGGTCAGCAACAGCAGCGCCATGAACACCAGAAACACCACGACGACCGCCGGCAGATGGGGCACACCGAGCCTGCGCAGACGCCGTACGACCCCGCCCAGCAGATAGGCAATGATGATCGAGGCGAAGACAGGCGCGAGTTGACGGCCGAGCAGGAAGACAATGAGTGTCAGTGCCACGAGCACAAGGAGCATGCCCACGACCTGCGGGTCACCAAGGTAGCGCTGCAACCAGTTACGAATCGATTCCATCACGGCAGTTTTGCCTACCTTGAGCGCAGCGGCAAGCCTTCGTCGTCAGACTAAAGGCGTGGCATACTGCCGGCCGGACAAGCCAGCCCGGCTTGAACCGAGCGACCAAGGCCGGTGCACAACCCCGGGATCGAGGGTTTCGTGGAAACGCATGCAAGAGAACATCCAAGCGGCGGCATTCAGCGGCGCGTGCTCAGAGAGTTGCTGATCGCGGTTGTGCTGCTGCTGCTCGGGGTGCTCGTGCTGCCGATTGTCGTGTTTCAACTCGGCGGTGTGCTGTTCGGCCCTTACGAGGCGGGCAGCGGCGGCCTGGGCAGCTTTCTGGGTGCGCTGCTCACCTCGCTGGGTCAACGCGATGGTGCCGCCTGGCTGCTTGTGCTCTCGCCGCTTGGCGTGGTGCTGATGCTTCGCATGAGCCTGTGGTTGCTGCGAGCGCGTCGCGGCGGCCCGCCGGGCGATGCCGAAGAAACGTGAACTGACTCTCAAATTCCTACTGAAATCATGATATTGTCATAATCTTTGACAGGCTTATGTTACGTTGTGCTGACGTGTCTGGTCGGGAGCCCTGAAAATGATCGTGCTCGCCAACGGCTTGAAGATTTCGGATACCAGGGAATGAAACGATTTTTCGACGCACTGTTCGGACGCCGCACACGGGTTGAGCGTGGGCCGCAGGTCGCAAACATCACCAACGTCAATGATGTTCTGACACGCACGCGCGCCAATCCCGCGCCGGCGCCTGTGCTTCGTGCCGTGCGTTCCGGAACTGCGAATCCCCGCCTGCCAGAGTCGGCGGCCGAGAAAGCCCGTGAGATCGATTTCGAGATCGATGGCATTTCTCTCGAGCAGCCCTCCGAGAATGGGTTCGATCCCTATGATACCGGCCGCTTTTCCGCCTCGGAGCTCTGGGAGAAGCGCCACCGGGAGCGAGAAGACTAGGCTCGCGACGCGGCGTGCCTGCCCCACGCCGCCCACTTTCGCTGCAAAAGGCCGCTCCGGACGCCGTGGCGGCCTTTTGCATGGCTTGCATGCGGCGATACGCTTCCATAGAGAAGCGCTATCGTGCGGACTCAAACAATTCATTGGCCAACTGCCTCTCGCGACCTTAGTCTGAGAATGTGGCATCCACAGTCAAGGCTCAAACCGCTCAGAGGAGCAGAACATGGACATCAACATCGGGCTTTCCAACGATCAGCGCCGGGACATCGCCGCAGGCCTGTCACGCCTGCTCGCCGACAGCTACACCCTGTACCTCAAGACACATAACTTTCACTGGAACGTCACCGGTCCGATGTTTCAGACCCTGCATACGCTGTTCGAGACCCAATACACCGAGCTTGCTACCGCGGTAGACGAGATTGCCGAGCGCATCCGCGCGCTCGGCGAGCCGGCGCCGGGCTCCTACCAGCAGTTCGCCGCGCTGTCTTCGATCCCCGAGGAGACCGGCATACCTTCCGCCGAGGACATGATCCGGCAGCTGGTCGAGGGTCAGGAGGCCGTGGCGCGCACCGCGCGCAGCGTATTCCCCACTGCCGATGAGGCCAGCGATGAGCCCACGGCCGATCTGCTGACGCAGCGCATGCAGATTCACGAAAAGAATGCCTGGATGTTGCGCAGCCTGCTGGCATGAGCAGTCAGGCGGCAGCCCCGCCGCATCCATCCACCGAGGTCACTCGGGCCAGTAATACATGCCTGTGACTGCCAGCCCAGCCCACAGCAGAAACTGTACCGGCCAGCGCCACCAGAGGTACCTGAGCTGACCGATGAAACTGGCGGCGGCGATTACGGTCAAACTCCAGAAGATGGCAATGCTGCCGACCAGGCCCTCACGCTCGGCGGCAACCTGCGGGGAGTCCTGTCCGACCACCGAAAGCAGCAGCAGGACCACGGAGAGGCCCAGGGCAATGGAGAAAGCGGAACCCAGGATGATTCCGATCAGTACGCTCAGCGGTTGCATAATCCTCCAAGCGCTGTGGCGCCGTTCCCAGATTACCGATTTGCTGCTTGATCGGCTTCCCGCCGCGGTCTAGCCTAGGGCCAGTTGTCAGGGAAGCCACGCCGGCCCGCGGGCCGTTTCTTCAACGCACGAGGCCAAGTGAATCTCGCTTATGAAGATTATAAACCCCGTCATCGTGGCCTTCGCGCTGATCATGCTGCTGGCAGCGCACGCATGGTCGCCACCCGCCACCAGCAAGGCAATCGAGCCCTCCGCCCTCGAACTTACCGATCGTCACCGGCAGGTCAGCCGCAAGGTGACGGAATTCATGGAGCGCTTCCATTACCGGCGCGCCAGGGTCGACAACGCGCTTTCCTCAGCGATCCTCGACCGCTACCTCGACAACCTCGACGGTCAGCGTCTCTACCTGCTGGCCTCGGATGTCGCGACCTTCAACCAGTATCGTTTCGAGTTGGACAATCGCGTCCGTACAGGTGATCTGGAGCCCGTGTTCGACATGTTCCTGCTCTATCGGGAGCGTTCACGCGAGCGGCTGCGCCACGCCATCGCACTGCTCGATGAGCCAATGGATTTCACCTTGGATGAGCGATTCCGCTTTGACCGCAGTGAACTTCCATGGGCCTCCACACGCGCCGAACTCGACGAGGTGTGGCGCCAGCGGGTGAAGAACGACGCGCTTTCGCTGGTTCTGGCCGACCGTGAATGGGACGAGGCGGCAGACACGTTGCGTACGCGGTACCAGCGCATGCTCACTCGACTCGACCAGGTCAACAGTGATGACGTGTTCGAAGCATTCATGAACGCGTTTGCGCAGACCATGGATCCGCATACGAGCTATCTGTCACCGCGCAACTCGGAGGAGTATCGCATCCAGATGAGCCTGTCCTACGACGGCATCGGCGCCTCGCTGCAGATCGAGGACGATCTGGTGATCGTCATGGACATCATCCCGGGCGGGCCTGCAGCCGGCGACGGTTCGCTCAAGCCACGCGACCGTATCACCGGGGTCGCCCAGGGTGCCGAAGGTGACTTCGAGGACGTCGTTGGCTGGCGCCTCGACGACGTGGTGCAACTGATTCGTGGCCCGGGCGGCAGCACGGTACGCCTGCGGGTGCTGCCCGCCGGTACACCCCCTGGCAGCTCGGAAACCGTCATTGCGCTGGTGCGTGACAAGGTCCGCCTGGAGGCACAGGCCGCCAGCAAGGAGATCCGCGACATCGAACACGATGGCGAGAAGCTTCGTGTCGGCGTCATTCAGGTGCCCAGTTTCTACCAGGATTATGCGGCGCGGGCGAGCGGTGACGAGGACTACACAAGCACCACCCGGGACGTTCAGAGGCTGGTGGCAGAGCTCAAGGCAGACGGCGTCGACGGCATCGTCATGGACCTGCGCGGCAACGGCGGAGGCCACCTTACCGAGGCGACTTCACTGGCCGGTCTGTTCATCGACCAGGGGCCGGTGGTGCAGCTTCGCAACAGTCGTGGCCAGGTCGAGGTTCTCGATGACCTGAACGGCCCACCGATCTATGACGGCCCGCTGGCGGTGCTCGTCAACCGCTACTCGGCTTCCGCCTCGGAGATTTTTGCCGCCGCCATCCAGGACTACGGACGCGGTATTGTCATCGGCCAGCAGACCTTCGGCAAAGGTTCCGTACAGAACCTCTACAGCCTCGATCGCTTCATGCAGGGCGAAGGCTTCGGCCAGCTCACCCTGACCATCGGCAAATACTATCGGGTCACCGGCGGCAGCACCCAGCATCGCGGTGTGGAGCCTGACATCCTGCTGCCCTCCCCTGTGGACAATGACCTGGTAGGAGAAAGCGCCCGGGACACCGCCTTGCCATGGGATCAGATCGCACCCACACGCTTCCGCAGCCGCCCGTCGCTGTCTTCTCCGGCCATCTCTTTGTTGACGCACTACCAGGAGCGCCGGGCCTCCGGCGACCCGGACTTCGATTTCCTGCTGCAGGACATCGCCGCGTTCAGAGATATGCGCAACCGCGAGGAGGTCTCGCTGAATCTGGAGCTGCGACGCCAGGACCGCGACGAGCTGGAGCAGGCGCGCCTGGCACGCGAGAACGCGAGACGACAGGCCCGGGGACTGCCACAGCTCGACGATCTGGAAGAATTCAACGAGGCCGAGGCGCCCGACGTCATCCTCGACCAGGCGGCTGGCATAGTGGCCGACATGGTTCGCTTGAAGACACTGCCGGCTGATGAGCTGGAGCGCGCCGCGGCAGCGTTGCACTAGGACTGTCAGTACCCAAGAGCGGCGCCAGGGCCGGCACCCTTCGGGCTGCCGGCCCTTTTCATTGGCCTTGTTGCACAGCCATTATTTAGTGTTATACTTAACTACAACACTACCTACCAGGCGACCCGCACATGAAACCGAACTTCGCCACTGACGCCTCCCCTTCCCCGGTGCTGGCAACGTTGCTGCTGGCCGCCCTGCTGGCGGGCTGCAGCCAGGGCACTGCCAATGACGAGAACGGCGATGAGACCACCGTGGCGCCAGTGCCGGTGGAGGTCGCCATGACCGACCGCGGCATGGTCACGGCCACCTGGACGGGAACGGCTTCCATCGAAGTCGACGAGGAAGCGACCGTCGTGGCAAAGGTTGCCGGCGAGCTTGTCGAACTGCTGGTCGAGGAAGGCGACGAAGTCCGCGCCGGCCAGGTGTTGGCCCGCCTGGATGGCGATCGGCTGCGCCTGGAGATGCGCGAGGCAGAAGCCAACATGCGCCGTCTGGCCCGCGATCATGAGCGCAACGTGGAAATGCACCGCCGCGGGCTCATCAGCGCCGAGGCGCACGAGGTCCTGGGTTTCGAACTCGCTGCCATGCAGGCCATCTACGAACGTCGTGCCCTGGAGTACGAGTACACGACGATCCGGGCACCCATCGCCGGCATTGTCGCGGAGCGTCACGTGCGCGCCGGCAATACCATCGCAGTGGGCAACCCGGTGTTTCGCATTACCAGCCGCGAGCCACTGCTGGCCTATCTGCATGTGCCGGAGCGCGAGTTCGCGCGGCTGGCGCCGGGTCAGAGCGCCGAGGTCCGCGTGGATGCACTGGGCGGTCTGCGCCTGCCAGCAAGGGTGCAGCGCATCAGTCCGGTCATCGACCCGGCCAGCGGCACCTTCAAGGTGACCATCGAGATCCCTGATCCGGAACATCGCCTGCGCCCGGGCATGTTTGGCCGCTTCAGCGTGATCTACGAAAACCGCGCCGATGCGCTGCTGATCCCGCGCGTGGCGGTGCTCGACAGTGACGGCGGCGACTCGGTGTTCATCGTCAACGATGGCGTAGCCCGACGCCAGCAGGTCACGACCGGACATGCGGCAAATGGGCGTATCGAGATCACCAGCGGACTGAGCGACGGCGATCGGGTCGTCGTCATGGGACACAACGCACTGCGCGACGGTACCGGTATCGTCGTCGTCGAAGATGGCGAAACCAGCTGACCGACGGGGATATCAGCATGCAGCTCGTCGAAATCGCCACGGACCGCCGCGTTACCATCGCAATGTTCACGATTGCCATCGTGGTGTTCGGGCTGGTCGCCCTGGCGCGTCTGAACGTGACGCTCCTGCCGGACCTGTCCTACCCCACCCTGACGGTGCGAACGGAACTCACCGGTGCCGCTCCGCAGGAAGTCGAGACCCTGTTGTCGCGGCCCATCGAGGAGGGCGTTGGCGTCATACGGGGGGTGCGCAAGGTACGCTCGGTGTCACGCGCCGGCCAGTCCGATGTGACGCTCGAGTTCGCCTGGGGCACGGCCATGGACATCGCGTCGGTCGAGGTGCGTGAGAAGCTCGATCTGCTGCAGCTGCCGCTGACTGCGCAACGGCCGCAACTGCTGCGCTTCGACCCGGGCAGCGATCCCATCGTACGCCTGGCGCTGGTGCAGGCTGATGCGTCAGTAGAGCAGTCAGTCCGCCCCGCCCCAACGGCTGGCCGGTCGCGGCCTGCAGCGCTGAACTTTGCCGACGAGAACGATCGCCTGCGGCAGCTTCGGCGTCTGGCCGATGACGAACTGCGTACCGGGCTCGAAGCCATCGAAGGCGTGGCGGCGGTCAAGGTCAGCGGCGGACTGGAAGAGGAAATCCAGGTCCTGGTCGATCAGGACCGCCTCGCCCAGCTCGGGATCGGCATCGAGCAGGTCGCCTCACGCATCCGCGCAGAGAACGTCAATCTCTCGGGGGGCCGCCTGGAACAGGGACTTGAGCGCTATCTGGTGCGCACCATCAACGAGTTTCGCAGTGTGCAGGAGATGGCCGACAGCATCGTCGCCAACAGCAACGGACAACCGGTGTTTCTGCGCGACGTGGCACAGGTCGAGCGGGGCTTTCGTGAACGCGAGGCCATCACCCGACTCAATGGCGCCGAGAGCATCGAGATCGGCCTGTACCGCGAAGGCGACGCCAACACGGTCAGGATCGCAGGCAATATCCGCAAACATATAGACACGCTGCGCTCGGGGCTGCCGGAGAACCTTCATCTGGAGGTCATCAACGATCAGTCGGTGTTCATTACCGCCGCGATCGAACAGGTGCGCAGCGCAGCGCTCGTCGGTGGACTGCTCGCCGTGCTCGTTCTCTACGGATTTCTGCACAATCTCCGCGCCACCGTGATCATCGGCCTTGCGATTCCGGTATCGGTCATCGGTGCATTCCTGCTGATGTTTGCCAGCGACATCACGCTCAACATCATGTCGCTGGGCGGCATCGCGCTGGCTGTCGGGCTGCTCGTCGACAATTCCATCGTGGTACTCGAGAACGTCGTGCGTCATCGAGAGCAGGGTCAGGACGTGCTCAGCGCTGCGCGACGCGGCACCAGTGAAGTCGCAGGCGCAGTGACCGCTGCCACACTTACGACGATCGCGGTGTTCTTTCCGATGGTGTTCATCAGCGGTGTCGCAGGGCAGCTGTTTCGTGACCAGGCACTCACCGTGACCTTTGCGCTGCTGTTCTCGCTGCTGGTGGCCTTGACGCTGATCCCGATGCTGGCCGCGCTGCGCGCCGGGCCGCGTTATGCTGACGCCGATGAGCTGGTGCCACCGGGTCGGGTGACGCGCGGGCTGGCCTGGACGC
>JBGTIC010000021.1:0-5449 GCA_041745895.1 Gammaproteobacteria bacterium | reverse complement strand
CCCGCCTGGGCGCTGGGCATCGCGGCGGTCGGGTGGGTGAGTTTCCAGCTCGCGGTCCTGGCGCTCGATCAGCCCATCCGCGCGATCGAGATCGAGGGCAGCTTCCATCGCGTCAGCGCACTGGAGGTCGAGGCGCAACTCGCCCAGGACATCGGTCGGGGTTTCTTTTCCGCCGACCTGCGCGCGATGCGCCAGCGCTTGTCCGGTCTGGCCTGGGTGGATACCGCGCACATCCGCCGTAGCTGGCCGGACACGCTGCGGGTCAGCATTGCCGAGCAGGTGGCGGCAGCACGCTGGGGCGAGGCGGGGCTGTTGAATGTGCGCGGCGAGCTGTTTATGGACGCCGCCCGTCATGTGCCCGCCGAGTTGCCGCGTCTGTCGGGTCCCGAGGGCGCCCAGGTGCAGGTGGCCGAGCGCTATCTGCGATTGCGCGAGCAGCTCGCCGAGCTGGGCATGCAGGTGGCCGCCGTGGAGATGGATGCGCGCGGCGCGTGGCGGCTGGAACTTTCCAACGGTATCGAGGTGCGGCTGGGCAGACGCGATGTCGACGAGCGTATCGAACGCTTCCTGCTTGCCGCAGGGGGCGTGCTGGTCGGGCGATTGCCTGAAATCAGCTATCTCGACATGCGCTACAGCAACGGATTCTCGGTCGGCTGGTCTGCCACGACGCAGGCGCGGTCGCCGGAGCAGGGAGAAGGCAATGGATAGCAGGAAGCATGCGTACTAAACGCCAGGATCAGAAGCTGATCGTCGGGCTCGACATCGGCACCTCGAAAGTGGTGGCCATCGTCGGTGAACTCGGCGACGACGGCAGTCTCGAGGTCATCGGTATCGGCTCGCATCCCTCGCGTGGCCTGAAGAAGGGCGTGGTCGTGAACATCGAATCGACGGTGCAGTCGATCCAGCGCGCCGTGGAGGAGGCCGAGCTGATGGCCGGCTGCGAGATCAACTCGGTGTATGCAGGCATTGCCGGCAGTCATGTGCGCAGCCTCAACTCGCACGGCATCGTCGCGATCCGCGACAAGGAAGTCGTCGCAGGTGATGTCGAGCGCGTCATCGATGCCGCGCGCGCGGTGGCGATTCCGGCCGACCAGAAGATCCTGCACATCCTGCCCCAGGAATTCATCATCGACAGCCAGGAGGGCATCCGCGAGCCGATCGGGATGTCGGGGGTGCGTCTCGAGGCCAAGGTGCACATGGTCACCGGTGCGGAGAGCGCGGCGCAGAACATCGTCAAGTGCGTCGAGCGTTGTGGCCTGCGCGTGGATGACATCGTGCTCGAGCAGCTGGCCTCGGCCTACGCGGTGCTGACCGAGGACGAAAAGGAACTCGGCGTGTGCATCGTCGATATCGGTGGCGGTACGACCGACATGGCAGTGTTCTGTGGTGGCGCGATCCGGCATACCTCGGTGATACCGATCGCCGGCGACCAGGTGACCAACGACATCGCGGTGTCGATGCGTACACCCACGCAGTACGCCGAGGACATCAAGATCAAGTACGCCTGCGCGCTCTCGCAACTGGCCAACCCCGACGAGACCATCGAGGTGCCCAGCGTCGGTGATCGCCCACCGCGCAGGCTTGCGCGCCAGACGCTCGCCGAGATCGTCGAGCCGCGTTACGAGGAGCTGTTCTGTCTCGTGCGCGATGAACTTCGCCGCTCGGGCTTCGAGGAGATGATCGCCGCGGGCATCGTGCTCACCGGTGGCAGCTCGAAGATGGAAGGCGCCGTGGAGCTGGCCGAGGAGGTTTTTCACATGCCGGTGCGCCTGGGCGTACCGCAGTGGGTCAGCGGCCTGTCGGATGTGGTGCGCAATCCGATCCACGCCACCGGCGTCGGCCTGCTGATCTATGGCAAGGCAAACATGCACCGGCAGCAGGAAGCTGCCCAGAGCGGTGCAGGGCTGCGCAATGTCTGGGAACGAATGAAGTCCTGGTTCCAGGGAAATTTCTGAAATACGCGTTGAACGTTTGATTTGAAGTCTCGAAAGAGCTGAAGGAGGGCAACACCATGTTCGAACTGATGGATGCATACAGCCAGAACGCCGTGATCAAGGTCATCGGCATAGGCGGAGGTGGCGGCAACGCCGTGGCACACATGATGAACTCAGGCATCGAAGGCGTGGATTTCATCTGCGCCAATACCGATGCCCAGGCCCTGCGCTGCGCGCAGGTCAAGACGGCCCTGCAGATCGGCTGCAACATCACCAAGGGCCTGGGCGCTGGCGCCAACCCGGACGTGGGTCGTCAGGCGGCCATGGAGGATCGCGATCGTATCCAGGAGGTGATCGAGGGCGCGGACATGCTGTTCATCACCGCAGGCATGGGTGGTGGCACCGGTACGGGTGCAGCCCCCGTGATTGCCCAGCTGGCTCGCGAGATGGGCATTCTCACCGTGGCCGTGGTCACCAAGCCGTTCGGTATGGAGGGCAGCAAGCGCTCGAACATCGCCAATCAGGGCATCGCCGAGCTCGGCAAGTACGTCGACTCGCTGATCACTATCCCCAACGAGAAGCTGCTGATGGTGCTGGGCAGCGACACCACGCTGCTGGATGCCTTCAGGGCAGCCAACCACGTGCTCCAGGGCGCCGTGCAGGGCATCGCCGAGCTGATCACCCGGCCCGGGCTGATCAACGTCGACTTTGCCGATGTGCGCACGGTGATGTCGGAGATGGGCATGGCGATGATGGGTTCGGGCACGGCCAGCGGTGAGGGCCGGGCGCGCGAGGCCGCGGAGGCCGCGACCTCCAGCCCGCTGCTTGAGGACATCAACCTGGCGGGCGCCAATGGCATCCTGGTCAATGTCACGGCGGGGATGGACCTGTCGATCGGCGAGTTCCAGGAAGTCGGCGAAGTGATCCGCGAGTTCGCCTCCGAGGATGCCACCGTGGTGCTGGGCACCGTGATCGATCCGGAGATGGACAACAGCATCCGGGTCACCGTGGTGGCCACCGGGCTGGGTCAGCCCTCGGCACAGTCGCAGCCACGGCCGGTCAGCCAGCAGCAGCCGGTGCGCATGGTGCGCCGGTCGGCCTCAGCCGAGCCCAACTACAAGGTGCTCGAGCAGCCGACCTTCCAGCGCAAGCGCGCGGTGGGCGAGAGCTTCGCGCCCCCCGAGGAGGCCAGCGAGGATTTGCTGGACATTCCGGCGTTCCTGCGTCGCCAGGCGGACTGAGCGCGGTACGGCCGACAGGCGGACACCGCGTTGCCGTGCCCTCCGTGGCGCGGCGTCCGACTGTCGTTTTTGCGACACGGTCGTGTTGCTGCTGGCGGTGGCCCTGTGCTACCTTGGGTCGCTGGTATGTCTGCTGTTATGTAAAACAGTAGCCAAAGGGTTGGTCATGCTGAAACAAAGAACACTCAAGACCGCAATCCGCGCGACGGGCGTAGGCCTGCACGGCGGTCAGAAGGTCTATATGACGCTGCGTCCGGCACCGGCCAACACCGGTATCGTGTTTCGTCGTGTCGATCTGGACGAACCCGTCGATGTGCCTGCCGACGCACGCCTGGTTGCCGAGACCATGCTTGGCACCACGCTGATCAGCGGTGGTGCGCGCGTGGCCACCGTCGAGCATCTGATGTCGGCACTGGCCGGCATGCGTATCGACAATCTGTTCATCGACCTGGGCGCCGCCGAGGTGCCCATCATGGATGGCAGTGCCGCACCCTTCGTCTTCCTGATCCAGTCCGCCGGCATCGAGGAGCAGAACGCTCCGCGGCGTTTCGTGCGTATCAGGAAGCCTGTCGAGGTCCGTGAAGGCGACAAGTGGGCGCGCCTGGCACCCTACAACGGCTACCGCATCAATTTCGAGATCGACTTCCAGCACCCGGTGTTCCGCCGTCATCCGCAGAAGGCCAGCGTCGAGTTTTCGACCACCACCTTCCTGCGCGAGGTCAGCCGTGCGCGGACGTTCGGCTTCATGCGCGACATCGAGCTGCTCAGGGCACGCAACCTGACGCTGGGCGGGAGCATGGACAACGCCATCGTGCTCGATGACTATCGCGTGCTCAACGAGGAAGGCCTGCGCTACAACGACGAGTTCGTGCGCCACAAGATCCTCGATGCGATTGGCGACTTATACCTGTTCGGTCCCAGCCTGCTGGGCGAGTACACCGGCTTCAAGTCCGGCCACGAACTCAACAACCAGCTGCTGCGGGCGCTGCACGCGCAGCCCGACACCTGGGAAGAAGTGGTTTTCAACGACGCGCGACGCGCGCCGATGGCCTACCGCCCGCAGGGCGCACTGGCCCGCTGATCACGAAAAACGAACACTCCGGCCGGTCTCGTACCGGCCGGATCATTTTCGCGGCAGCACCTTGATCGCGATACGTGTCGCCGGAAGGTCTTCGGCGGCCAGCGCGTCGAGGAGCTGCTGTTGTTCGTAACGCAGCCGCGTCGCCCAGGCGGCGCTGTCTACGGTCACCGTCGCCTGCCCCGCGGCAGACACGCTGACGTGCTGCACGTGAGGCTGGAGATCCGCGGGTAAGCGGGGGGTGATACGCCGGGTGAGACCCGTGCGGCGGGCGGCTTCGCGGGCAATATCCGCAAGTCGGCCTTCGCCGGCGGCGATTACGGTTTTCAGGGATGACAGCTGCTTTTGGCGCACGCGAAGGACCTGTGAAGCATGACTGACTTGCTGCAAACGAGAACCGCGTCGCGGCTCCCGCAAGCATTCTTCGGCATATTGCCGGTAACGACAATGGCAAAGTCACCGAAAGGTGGCGACGCAAAGCTTCCGGTCTACGGGTCACAGCGGCCTATGACAGCGGGGTTGCCGAACACATGAAGCCAGTTTCCTGCACCGGCCACCGCGCCGCACCCCACCGGACCCAGCCGATGTCTGCCGGGTGTCCGGCATGATCAAGCTGCTGTTCTATTCCGCCACGCGTCGCCAGGTCCGCCAGATCGACCTGCATGCCCGTCGCACTCTCGTTATTTGCCTGTTCGCAGGGCTGGCTGTATTCGCCGGCCTGTTCGCAGGCGGTATCAAGGCCGGTTTGATGATCAGCGACGCGCGCCCTGACGCCGCCGCGATTGCCTGGAAGAACGGATTGCAGCAACAGACCCGCGAGCTCGAGGCACTGCGCGCGCTCACCCATGAGAACCTCGATGCGCTCGCCCTGCGCGTGGGCCAGATGAATGCGCATGTCATCCGTCTCGATGCGCTGGGCCAGCGTCTGACGGCCATGGCCGAACTCGACGACGGCGAGTTCGATTTCAGCCGCGCGCCTGGCCTGGGTGGCCCCGAAGACCTGCTGAGTTCGAGCAACGGCGAGAGCAACGAACTCGCCGACGTGCTGCGCATGATGAAAGAACTCGACGGCCAGCTCGCCGATCGGCGCACCCAGCTGGCCGTTCTCGAGGACCTGATGCTCAACCGCAATCTGCGCGCCAGAGCGCAGCCCGAGGGCCGACCGGTGGCCTCGGGCTGGCTGTCCTCACGCTTTG
>JBGTIC010000020.1:0-3574 GCA_041745895.1 Gammaproteobacteria bacterium | reverse complement strand
CGTGCTCGCGCTGCTCAGCCCTCAGACGCCCTCGCCTTGACCGCCCGGCGGCTTCAGCGCCTGTCCACGGGCTGGTAGTCCCGCAAGCCCGGACCGGTATAAAGCTGGCGGGGCCGGCCGATGCGCCCGCCCGGGTCGGCGTTCATCTCGCTCCAGTGCGCCACCCAGCCGACGGTGCGCGCGATGGCGAACATGACCGTGAACATCGACACCGGAATGCCCAGCGCCCGGTAGATGATGCCGGAGTAGAAATCCACATTCGGATAGAGCTTCTTCTCGACGAAGTAGTCGTCCTTGAGCGCGACTTCTTCCAGACGCAGGGCCAGCTCGAACATCGGGTCGCTCTGGTCGCCCAGTTCCGCGAGCACCTCGTGGCACATCTTGCGGATCAGCTTGGCGCGCGGATCGAAGTTCTTGTAGACGCGATGCCCGAAGCCCATCAGGCGGAACGGGTCATTCTTGTCCTTGGCCTTGGCGACAAACTTCTCGATGTTGTCGATGTTGCCGATCTGGTTGAGCATGGTCAGTACGGCTTCATTCGCGCCGCCGTGTGCGGGCCCCCACAGCGCCGAGATGCCCGCCGCGATCGCCGAATAGGGGTTGGTACCGGAACTGCCCGCCAGACGGACCGTCGAGGTCGAGCAATTCTGCTCGTGATCGGCATGCAGGATGAACAGCAGGTCCAGGGCGCGGGCGGCCACCGGATTGATCTCGTATTCCTCAGCCGGTACGGCAAAGAACATATGCAGCATGTTGCTGCAGTAATCGAGATGATTCTGCGGGTACATGAACGGCTGGCCCAGCGAATGCTTGTAGGCGGCGGCGGCGATGGTCGGCAGCTTTGCGATGATGCGATGCGCGAATATGTCGATGTGTTTCGGATTCTTGAGATTCATCGTGTCGTGATAGAAGGCCGACATCGACGCGACGACACCCGAGACCATGGCCATGGGATGGGCGTTGTAATGGAAGCCGTTGAAAAAGCGCAGCAGGCTCTCATGCAGCATCGTGTGCATGCGCAGCGAGCGCTCGAAAGTGCTCAGCTCATCGGCAGTAGGCAGCGAACCGTAGAGCAGCAGGTAGGCGACCTCGACAAAACTCGACTGCTGGGCCAGCTGCTCGACGGGATAGCCGCGATACAGCAGCACACCCTCGTCGCCATCGATGTAGGTGATCTTGCTCTCGCAGGCGGCCGTGGCGGCGAATCCCGGATCGTAGGTAAAAATGCCCTGATCGGCGTACAGCGCACCGATATCCACGACCGAGGGGCCCAGCGTCGGCACGCGTACCGGCAGAGCCGCCTTGTCGCCAGTTTCCGGATTCAACAGCTGGTAGGTCTTGTTGGTCATGCACTCATCCTGCCCGTGGTGTTGTCGCAGCCGGTCCGCCGGACCACTGCCCGAATCGATCGCGCTACCGGGAAGCTGGCCGCTGCGAGGAGCGCCAGATTATATGCTTGCCGGCCGACGGCCGCCAAAACGCGCCGGCAGGTCGGACACAGCCCGAGCGTGCGTGTTGCGGACAAAACAAACCCGCCGGGCTCTACAGCACGGCGGGTTGAAGTTTTCAGCGGCGGGCGGAACGTCAGCCGCCCATGCCGTACTTGCGACGGAACTTGTCGACGCGGCCACCGGTATCCACAATCTTCTGCTTGCCCGTGTAAAACGGATGGCACTGTGAGCAGACCTCGACCTGCAGGTCACGCCCCATTGTAGAGCGGGTCTGGAACACGTGGCCGCAACTGCAGGTCACGGTGATGTCTGTGTACTCGGGATGGATCTCGGCTTTCATGGCCCGCTGCCTGGCTTGGGAACCGCCCTGGGCGGTTCCGGTGAATAAAGAAAATCCCTGGGGGTCCCTGAGCTAGCGGATATCCGCCCGTTGCCCGCGGCGGTTTCATCGCACTTGACGGGCCGGCCATGATACACAGCGGGCCTGCCTGCTGGCAACTGGTCGGCCCTGTCACCGAAGGGGCCTGTCCTCGCGCTGCGCTCGACGCTCAGCGTCCACTATGTTCGTTACGCAACATATACACAGATCCTGTGGATAACTCTGTGCACAAAGCAGCCACGAACCGCTCAAGGGCGCATAAGCATTACGAATCTGCAAGATTGGCGAAAATTTGCTCAATAGTGCTATCAGTTTTGGAAACAATATGTTACGGCGGTAATCGAAGTCCTGAAGTTAACAGGACGCCAGTTTATGGCTGATTTACAGGGATACGACCGTCCTGTGTATAACGACGCGCGCGCGCATGGCCGGCGGGCAACTTTGTCCGGTCATCTGCCGTCGGGCAGAAACCCGGCCAGCACGCCATCGAGGTGAACATAACCCAGTTCGGTGGCGCGCCAGTGGCCGTCGGCACACTCCAGCAGACCACGATCCCGAGCCTGTGCCATGGCTTCCAGCAGAGCACGCGGGGACCTCACGGTCGCCTGCGCCAGCGCCTGTTCGGTGAAGCCTTCCCGAAGACGCAGCGCGTTGAGCAGAAATTCGAACTCCAGATCGGCAGGCTTCGGCCACAAGGTCTCTGCCAGCCGCGGCGCTGGCGTCTCCAGATAGGCTTTCGGGTGGGCCACACGTCGCGTCCTCAGCACACCGTGCTGCGTCGTGAGCTTGCCGTGCGCCCCCGCCCCCAGACCGACGTAATCGCCGAAACGCCAATAGTTGAGATTGTGCCGGCATTCGGCGCCGGGCCGCGACCAGGCTGAAACCTCATAGCGCCTGAAGCCCGCCTCATTGAGCAACGCCCGGCACTGAAGCTCGATCTCACTGATCGAATCTTCATCGGGCAGCGGCGGCGGGGTATGGTGGAACGGCGTGTTGGGCTCCAGCGTGAGCTGGTAATACGACAGGTGCGAGGGTTCCAGTGATATCGCCGTGCGCACGTCGGCGCAGGCCTGCGCGAGGCTTTGCTGCGGCAATGCGTACATCAGGTCCAGATTGAAATTCTCGAAACCACCGGCCACGGCTTCCTCCACCGCCGCGACGATCTCCGCCGGACCGTGGATCCTGCCCAGCGCACGCAGCAGCCCGGCATCGAAACTCTGCGCCCCTATGGAAAGCCGGTTGACGCCCGCACGACGATAGTCGGCGAGTCGGCCGCGCTCCACGGTGCCGGGATTGACCTCCAGCGTGATTTCACTATCCGTGCGCAGCGGCAGGCTCGCGGCCAGACCATCGAGCAGATCGCTGATGGCCCGGGCACTGAACAGGCTGGGCGTGCCGCCACCGATGAAGACCGTCTCGATTGCCCGTCCAGTCACCCACAGCGCATCTTCGGCAGCATCCTCGAGCAGCGCCTTGATATATGCCTGTTCGGGCAACTCCCCGCGCAGGCTGTGCGAGTTGAAGTCACAGTACGGGCATTTCGACACGCACCAGGGAAGATGAACGTACAGCGACAGTGGCGGGACATGCCCGGCGGCCGGGCGCTCACACGCTGCGTTCATCGCCGGTCCAGCAGTCGGCCAAGCCCAGCGAGCGCCTGGCCGCGATGGCTGATCGCATTCTTGCGCTCCCGGGACAATTCGGCGGCGGTGAGACCCAGCCCGGGCAACTCGAACACCGGATC
>JBGTIC010000019.1:0-12522 GCA_041745895.1 Gammaproteobacteria bacterium | reverse complement strand
TTGCGGCCGATGCTCTCGACCACCGGCAGCACCGCCTCGCGAAGCGGCTCCAGTGCCATGACGCCGCCGGCGGCCAGTGCCTCCCAGGTCTGCGTCAGTGCGCCGCGCAGACGTCCGTGCGCAGGCTGCGCCGCCCCGAGTTCATCCTCGACGCTGAGTTCCGGCTGCCGCGGTGGCGCGGCGACCAGAAAAAGCCCGCTGTTTGCTGTGACGGATGCAGGAGAGTCGAGAGGTGCCGCGGCCGGCTCGCAGTACGGCTTCATGCCGGGCGGCAGGTCGGAAGCCGGTACCAGCGCCCACAAACAATGCTGGCGCAACGTCGCCAGATCATCGTCATCGGCGATGCGAAAACCCTGGAACAGGAAGGGGGTGTCCAGCCACGGCCGGTCAAGGTTGCTGACGTACATGCCCACGCGCAGATCGGTTGCGGCGACCTTGACGAGATTGTGCTGTACAGTCGACTGCATCGGCGAGACCGTCCACTCCCTTGCCCGACCCGGGAGCCGGACCATTGTCAGATGTTCAGCCTCCCACACTGCCGGCCGCACTGACGTGAACCGTGTCAAGAACCGGGTAGTTGCCTCGCCGCTACGAACTGGCCGGCTGCATGGCACCGGCCACTGTGGGGTCGCAGTAATCCTGGCGGGCCCACCGGGACAGCCCTCGCGGACGAAAAAAAGCCCGGGACATCGCCCGGGCTTTTTCCCTGATGCGCATCGGCGCTGCGCTCCTCAGAGCCGGTAGGTCGCCGACAACATATACTCACGCGGGGCCAGGGTGACGAAGCCACCGAGTGCACGCCCACCCGTGGCGATCGTCTCTTCACCGGTCAAGTTGCGCACATCGAAGCGCACTTCCCAGTGGTTGCCTATCTCCAGTCCAGTGTAGGCGCTGGTGCGGTGATAGGCACTGGTCAGGAAGTCGGTGGTCGCGCTGGTGACGTAGCGATCCGTGCGAAAGTGATCTCCGCCGATCTTGAAGCGGCTGCTGTGGCCGCCGATCATCACATCCACTCCATAGTCGAAACCGATCGTGACGGTGTAGTCCGGATTCTGCGGCGGCTCCGGATTGGGCACGTTGTACTGCGTGACCGCCACGGCCGGGGCGCTCGTCGGGTCGACGCGATCGTATTTGGCATCGGTGAGCGCACCGTTGAGGAACAGTGAAAGACCGTCGAACGGAACAGCGGTGATCTCGAATTCCAGCCCCTGTATGGTGGCGTCGCCGGCGTTCTGAACCGGGAAGCTCAACAGACCCGGTGCAATTTCCACCGTCGCGTTAAGGGCAAGGTCTGAGACTTTGGCCAGAAAGTAGTTCGCGTTGACGCGCAGCCTGCGCTCGAACAGATCAGTCTTGATGCCGGCCTCGTAGGTCCAGTTCGATTCGGGTCCATAAGCAGTGCGCGCATCTCCAAGCCCGAACAGCGCGATGCCGTTGTAGCCGCCGGACTTGAAGCCCCGTGCTGCCGAGACATACAGCAGCATCGTATCGATGGCAGCGGTGGGTTCGATAGTGTAATCCAGGCCGAACCGCGGCGTGATTTCGCTGTAGCTGTTCTCCAGTGCGACTTCGTCGGTGGGCGCTCCGGGCACCAGCGATGTCGGCAGGCGCTGGAACTGGATACCGAAGTCTTTGTCGTCCTCGACCCAGCGCAGACCCAGCGTGCCCTTCAAGGCGGGGGTGAACTGGTAATCGGCCTGTGCGAACAGGGCCACCGAGGTGGTCTTGGCCTGGATCTGCGAGGTCGAGGTAGGGAAGACGACGCGCCAGCCGAAGGCCTGGTCGCCGGTCTCCCGGAAATAGTAGGCGCCGGCGATGTAGTTCAGCCGGTCGTCAAACGCCAGACCCTGGATCTGGAGTTCCTGCGACCAGTGGTCATTGTCGATCTGCGAGGCGCCGACGATGACCCCGGCCCCGCTGAAATCGGTGCTGAAGAAATCATCAACCTTCACGTAGCCGGTGATCGATCGCAGCGTCGCAGGTCCAAGGTCGTATGACATGTTCAGCGACAGAATTGTCTGCTTGGTTTCGCCGCTCGGGTCTTCTGTGATCGGTGCAGGGTTGTTGAGCCCGCTGGGAGTGGCCACTCCGCGGAATGGCAGCCCAGTGGGGGCGACGAGATCGTTCGAGGTGAACTGGCAACGCGTATCGGCGGGCAGACCGGTGCAGTCCGAGGGCACGTCGGGCGTCGCGCGCGGCACCAGCTGCAACGAATCGTTCTCGCTGCGTGAGTAAGACATCGAGAGCACCGCATCGAATACATCGCTGCCCATGTAGCGCAGCTTGCCTCGCGTGGCGATGTTGCGCTCCTGGCCGGTACGCTCGCCTGTGGCGACGTTGGTGAACTGATTGTCCTTGTTGTTGATCTGGCCGGCCAGCGAGCCCGCCCAGTCGTCGGCAAGCGGGCCGCCCACACTCGCGCTCAAGCGGTACTGGTCCCAATTGCCCACGCCTGCGGTGACGATCGCCCAGGGGTCCTGGTCAGGTGTACGCGAGACATACTTGATGGCACCGGCCAGCGTGTTTCGACCGTACAGCGTCCCCTGGGGTCCGCGCAGAACCTCGATTCGTTCGATGTCGGCGAGAGTGACGTTGTTGCCATTCAGGCGCGCGACGTAGACGTCGTCCACATAGATGCCGAACGGCGACTCTGCAACCACCAGCGAGGCGTCCTGCTGCAATGAGCCGCGCAGCGAAGGCGACAGGTTGGTGGGTGAGGTGATATTGTTGGACATCTTCAGGCTGGGCACGAAGCGGGCAAGGTCCCGTGACTCGGTGACCTGTCGGTTCTGCAGCGTCATCTCGGTGATAGCGCTGACGGCGACGGGCACATCCTGCAGCGAGGCCTCGCGGCGTTGAGTGGTGACGATGATCTCCTCGAGGGTGCCGCGCGCGCCCGCCTGGCCGTCCTGCTGCGCCAGCGCGGGTGCGTGCATTGCGATCATCGCCAACGCGGCGAAGCCTGTGACCTGGTTCTTGGTGCGTATCATGATGTTCTCCCCAATGTCGGTCTTATATTTGCGCCCAGGCGTATGCCCGCGCCAGCGACTGCCCCGTGGCGAGCCTAGCAGAGTGCGTCTTGATTCCAGGTCCGCGACCGCAGGGGTTGCCCGCAGGATGGATGTTCAGAGGTTTGGGGGAGTCGCCTGAGTCGTCAGCGGCGTGGCAGCCTGACCTCTCCTGCCACATCATTGTGCGTAATACCGCCGCTGCCCTTGCTTCGCACGTAGAGATCACCGGCAACGCTGCGCACATCGATATCGCCGGAACCCAGGGTACGAACCTCCACGTTGCCGCCGATGTCGCGCAGCCTGGCATCGCCCGAGCCGATCGGCCCGATCGATACCGAACCCTGAACCGCATGCAACTCCAGATCGCCCGATCCGATGCTGCCCACGCGCGCATCACCCTGCACCTGCCGTACGGTGACGTCTCCGGAGCCGATGTTGCTGATCTGCAGCGAGCCGACGTGCTGCCCGACGATGTCGCCGCTACCCACCAGTGCCGAGAACGTCCCTGCGATATCGCGGACTTCAAGATCACCCGAGCCGACCACGGCTTCCAATTCAGCCACCCCCCGGACACGGCCGCTGCCTGAGCCTACCGTGAGATCTACGGCCATCGTGGCAGGGACCTGACCCTCGATCTCGAAGCGACCGTAGTCATTGGACCTGAAAAACAGAAACACCTGCGTGTAGCTGTTGCCTCGACCCCCATGATCGAGTTCCACCTGCAGCCTCCCGGCGTCGGGGCGAAACTGCGTTACGTTCAGGGCATCTAGGCGCTCCTGGCTGGAGGCGCACATGCGCACGCGCAGCGCCCCCTGTGCCCCATCCCGGCCTTCGATGTTGACCGCGTCGGGTCCGACGCTCATGTGCAGCGTCGAGACGTCCGCCAGGTCGAGCCGAATTTCTTCAATTCTTTCGAAATCACAGAGCTGCTGGGCGGACGCGACCGCCGGGGCGAGCGCCAGCGCGACTGTCAGTGTTCTGATCATGTAATCCTCCCTTCCTGCCGGAGCTCCGGCGATCAGCGATATCGGGCGAGCGTTCTGTCGAGCGCCTGGGCCCCAGGGCACAGCGCAGAAAACGGCAGAGTGGCTAGCGGGTCGTGCACCGTGTTGTTGAGTCCGTGCATCTCCTCGCGGCCGGTCTGCACGTAGAGCAGGCCGGTGAGCCATTCGCCGGCCTCGATGCGCTCGTGAATCTTGACGAAAGCGGCATCCCGATCCGTGGGGTCGTATTCCGGATCGACCTTGCGCAAGGCCAGATGGCTGCCATCATGCAGCTCGAGTGCCATGGCCGCACCTTCGCCGTAGTCTGCGCGAATTTCCTGGGCCGGTGCGACGAAGTCGGTATGCACGGCAGGGTGATAGAACTGTCGACTGAAGGCATAACTCTTGGTCGAGTCTTCGTGATCGTTGAAGGTCACGCAGGGTGAGAGCACATCGATCAGCGCAAAACCGTCATGCGAAAGTCCGGCCTTGATCAACGGCACGAGCTGCTCCTTGTCCCCCGAGAAGCTTCGCGCCACGAAGGTCGCACCTGCGGTCAGGGCCGTGAGCACGGGATCGATGGGCGGCTGCATGTTGATCTCGCCCTTCTTGGCCTTGCTGCCGATGTCTGCCGAGGCCGAGAACTGCCCCTTGGTCAGGCCGTACACGCCATTGTTCTCGATGATGTACAGCATGCGAACGTTACGGCGCATGGCATGACAGAACTGCCCCAGTCCGATCGACAGCGAGTCGCCGTCCCCCGAGACACCCATGAAGGTGAGCTGTCGGTTGGCGGCCGCGGCACCCGTGGCTACCGAGGGCATGCGCCCGTGCACGGTGTTGATGCCATGTGACTGGCTCAAAAAATAGGCCGGGGTTTTCGATGAGCAGCCAATGCCTGAGAGCTTGACGACGCGGTGCGGCGGCAATGCCATCTCCCAGCAGGCGCGCACGATCGCGGCGGTGACCGAATCGTGGCCGCAGCCGGCGCACAGCGTTGAGAGCGCCCCTTCATAGTCGCGTCGCGTCATGCCCAGCGCGTTGCGCGTGAGTCCAGGATGATCGACACGCGGCTTGGCAATGTAGGTCATGCTGCGGCTCCCTTGCGCAGGCGTTCGCGCACTGCGGCGACCAGCGGCGGGGCGGCCATGGGCAGACCGTCGAAGTGCCGGATGGATTCGAGTCTGCGACCATCGACGTCACACTCGTTGATCAGCAGTGTGCGAAGTTGCCCATCGCGGTTCTGCTCGATGACGAACAGGCGCTCGTGGCTGTCCAGGAACGCCTGGACCTCGGCGCCGAAAGGAAACGCGCGGATACGAAGATAGTCGCTGTGAATGCCCTCGGCGGTGAGCTTGCCGCGCGCCTCGGACACCGCATCATCGCAGCTGCCGATCGAGATCAGTCCCAGTCGGGTCTTGTGCGCGGCCCGGTGCAGCACCGCGGGTGGCACGAGCCTGGAGGCCGTGGCGAATTTGCGTGCCAGGCGCTGCATCAGCCGCTCATACTCGCCTGCATCCTCCGTATAGCCGGCCGCCTCGGTGTGGCCGGAGCCGCGCGTGAAGTAGGCTCCCTTGGGATGTGTGCCAGGCAGGCTGCGCCAGGGGATGCCGTCGCCGTCGACATCAGCGTAGCGGCGGAATTTCTCGATACGCTCGAGTTCGACGGCCGATAGCACCTTGCCTCGATCCGGCACATAGGCATCGTCCCACTGGGGCGCCCGACACATCCAGTCGTTCATGCCGATGTCCAGATCCGAAAGCACGAACACCGGTGTCTGCAGCCGTTCGGCCAGGTCGAAAGCCTGAACGGCCATTTCGAAACATTCGGTCGGGTCGGCCGGGAACAGCACCGGGTGGCGCGTATCGCCATGCGAGGCATAAGCGGCCAGGGTGATATCGCCCTGCTGTGTGCGCGTGGGCAGACCGGTGGACGGCCCGACACGCTGTACATCGAAAATCACGGCCGGAATCTCGGTGAAGTAGCCGTAACCGATGAACTCCGACATCAGCGAGATCCCCGGACCGCTGGTCGGAGTGAACGCGCGCGCGCCGGCCCAGCCGGCCCCGAGCACCATGCCGATAGCCGCGAGCTCATCTTCCGCCTGGATCACGCAGTAACGACGCTCGCTGGTCTCGGGGTCGGCGCGAAAGCGTGCGCAGAATGAACGGTAGGCATCCATCAGGGAGGTAGACGGCGTGATCGGATACCAGGCACCGACCGTGGCGCCTGCGTACACGCAGCCCAGACCGGCGGTGGTGTTGCCATCGATCATGATCATGCCCTCGGTGGCCTGCATGGGCGCCACACGCAAGGGCAGGGGACACTGGAAGTGCGCGCGGGCGTAATCCCAACCCATGCGGATGGCCTGCATGTTGGCCTCAACCAGCCCGGGTCGCTTGCCGAAGTTGTCCTGCGCCAGCTGTTCGATGACGGCCATGTCGATGTCCAGCAACGCGGCCAGCGATCCGACGTACACCATATTCTTCATCAGGATGCGCGTGCGCGCGCCATCGAAGTGTTCATTGCACATCTGCGCGAAGGGAATTCCCATCACCGTGATGTCATCGCGCGAGAGCACGTGCGGCCTCGGCCAGGTGGAGTCGTAGAGCAAATAGCCGCCGGGGGCGAGCTCCAGCAGATCCTGCGCATAGGTCTGCGCGTTCATCGCCACCATCAGGTCGATGGCACCAGCACGTGCGCGATGGCCTTCGTGGCTTAGGCGGATTTCATACCAGGTCGGCAGACCCTGGATGTTCGACGGGAAGTAGTTTTTCCCGGCTACTGGAATGCCCATGCGGAAAAAGCTCTTCATCAGCAGACCATTGGCACTGGCCGAGCCGGTGCCGTTGACGTTCGCGAGCTTCAGTGTGAAGTCGTTTACGCGCTCTGGCGTTGCTTGTCGGGGCATCGCTGTTCCTCATCCGCGGCATAGGAAAGCCGCACGCGGCTTTTCTGCATGTCCCAGGCATCGGTGGGGCAACGCTCGGCGCACAGCCCGCAGTGCACGCACAGATTTTCGTCTTTGACCATCACGCGCTGAGTCTGTTTCAGCGGCTCGGAGACGAAAAACGGCTGGTCGAGGTTGTTCGCCGGGGATTTAAGGCCCTGGCGCAGCGAGGGCTCATCGCCGTTTTGCAGAATGCCCAGGCAGTCCACGGGACAGATGTCGATGCAGGCATCGCACTCGATGCACAGGCTGGCCGTGAACACGGTCTGTACGTCGCAGTTCAGGCAGCGCTGCACTTCCTGGGCCGCGTGCTCGGCAGCAAAGCCCAGTTCCACCTCGATATCCAGCCGGCGGAAGCGCTTCTTGAGCTCGACATGGGGGACGAGCCGGCGCTCGAGCGGATCGAAGTCGTTGGAGTACGCCCACTCGTGCAGGCCCATCTTGCGCGGCTCCATCGCAAGCGTGCGCGGCCGCCGGGCAGCCAGATCCCGGCCCTCGCAATGCAGGTGAATCGACACGGCAGCCGCATGGCCGTGCGCGACCGCCCAGATAATGTTCTTCGGACCGAAGGCCGAATCGCCACCGAAGAACACGCCCGGGCGGGTTGCGGCGTGCGTGGCGGCGTCCACCACCGGTACGTCCCACTTGTCGAAGTCGATTCCCAGGTCGCGCTCGATCCAGGGAAAAGCGTTTTCCTGGCCGATGGCCAGCACCACGTCATCGGCCGGATAAAAGCGCTCGCCCGTGACGCGTTGCGCGGTGATCGTGCCGCGCTCGTCGAACTCGTAGGCAATTTCCTCGAAGAGCATACCGCTGAGCTTGCCGTTCTCGACGACGAAAGCCTTGGGCGCGTGATTGACAACGATCTCCACGTTCTCCGATTCGGCGTCCTCTAGTTCCCAGTCGGAGGCCTTGAAGAAGTTGCGCGGCTTGCGCGCCATGACTTTGACGTCTTTCGCTCCGAGCCGCAGTGCGCTTCTGCAGCAGTCCATGGCTGTGTTGCCGACGCCGATGATCAGCACCCGCCGGCCAATGCGCTTGGTGTGCTCGAAGGCCACCGATTCCAGCCAGTCGATGCCGATATGGATATTCGCTGCGGCCTCATCTCGGCCGGGCAGTTGCAGATTCTTGCCGCGGGGCGCACCGCTGCCGACAAATACTGCATCCCAACCCTCGGCCAGCAGGGCTTTCATGCTCGCGATGCGCTGGCCGAGCCGGATTTCGACACCCATGTTGGTGATGAAGCCGATTTCCTCGTCCAGGGTCTCGGCCGGCAGGCGGAAGGAGGGGATGTTGGAGCGCATCAGGCCCCCGGGCTTGCCGTGGGCCTCGAAGATGGTGACCTCGTAGCCCAGTGGCCGCAGGTCGTTGGCGACCGTCAGCGACGCCGGGCCCGCCCCTATGCATGCTATGCGCCGAGCGTTGGACTGCGCCGGCGCCTGCGGCAGGCGGTGTACGACTTCGCCCTTGTGGTCAGCGGCGACGCGCTTGAGGCGGCAGATGGCGACCGGCTTGTCCTCGACACGCCCGCGTCTGCAGGCCGGTTCACAGGGGCGATCACAGACGCGCCCGAGGATGCCCGGAAACACGTTGGACTCGCGGTTGACCATATAGGCGTCGGTAAACCTGCCCTGGGCGATCAGGCGGATGTACTCGGGCACATCCGTGTGGGCAGGGCAGGCCCATTGGCAGTCCACGACCCGGTGAAACCAGTCTGGATGCTGTGTGTCGGTGGACTTCACTTCGAGTTGCGACCTGCCGCAGCACGCTGCGACCGGTGTTGTTCTCCTGATCGAGCCGCATCGTTCATAGTGTGGCTGCAAGGTTACCCGTTGTGAGGTAAAAAAACACGGGTTTTCGGTGCCGCGCACTGGGCCGCGCTGGCGCGGCGTTGCGTGGTCGCCACGCATTGCAATCGAGCATGGGTTGTCGGTAATCTTGGCGGCCGCCGAGTGCCCCGGAAGCGGCGCGGCCCTCCCAAACCCAGGCAGAATCATGGCCATCAAATGCGGCATCGTCGGGCTGCCCAACGTCGGCAAGTCCACCTTGTTCAATGCGCTCACGTCGGCAGAAATCGCCGCCGAGAACTATCCGTTCTGCACTATCGACCCGAATGTGGGGGTTGTGCCGGTGCCCGACCCGCGCCTGGCTGCACTCGCCGAGATCGTGCGTCCGCAGCGCATCCTGCCCACCACCGTGGAGTTCGTGGATATCGCGGGGCTGGTGAAAGGCGCCTCGCGCGGGGAAGGGCTTGGAAACCAGTTTCTTGCGAATATCCGCGAGACCGATGCGATCGCGCATGTGGTGCGCTGCTTCGACAACGATGATGTCATCCACGTCGACGGTCGCGTGGATCCGCTCAGCGATGCGGAGGTGATCAACACGGAGCTTGCGCTGGCGGATCTCGACACTGTCGAGCGCAATCTGCAGCGCGCGGAGAAGGTGGCCAAGACCGGGCAGAAGGATGCTTTGCTCAAGCGCGACTATCTGCAGCGCCTGTACGCTCACCTGGGTGAGGGTCATCCGGCGCGAAGCTTCGATACGCAGGACGCTGAGCGTGGTTGGCTGCGCGAGCTGCACCTGTTGACCGCCAAGCCTGTGATGTATGTCGCCAACGTCAATGAAGATGGCTTCGAGAATAATGCCTACCTGCAGCGCCTGCATGCCATGGCGCAGGGAGAGGGTGCCGAGGTGGTCGCCGTGTGCGCTGCGATCGAGGCGGAAATCGCTTTGCTGGAGGACGCCGACAAGGCAGAGTTTCTCGCCGAACTCGGCCAGGACGAGCCAGGCCTGAATCGCGTGATCCGCACCGCCTACCGGCTGCTGGGCCTGCAGACCTTCTTCACCGCCGGCGAAAAGGAGGTGCGCGCCTGGACCACCCACCTGGGCGCCACCGCCCCGCAGGCGGCCGGCGAGATCCACACGGATTTTCAGAAAGGCTTCATCCGCGCCGAGGTGATCGCCTACGACGACTACATCGCGCACCGCGGCGAACAGGGTGCCAAGGAAGTTGGCCGGTTACGTCTCGAGGGCAAGGAGTATCTCGTGCGTGAAGGTGATGTCATGCATTTCCGCTTCAACGTGTAGCCAGCGGGTAGAACAGGCCACGGGCAAGCTCGCGCCATCAGACGTTCGCCCCGCCGCTACCCAGGTGCTTTCGCAGCACGGCCTTTTCTGTCTCAACCAGCGCATACAGCAGCACGCCGAAGGCGAGGATCCGCAGCCATTCGCTCGCGCCGATCGCTGTGGTGGAAAACAGCGTCTGCATTGCCGGCGCATAGGTGAACAGCAGTTGCAGCGTCAGCAGCACCGCCACCGCGATCAGCACCGGGCGACTGCCCAGCAGGCCCTCGCGGTTGGTCGTCGGCGCCAGAATGTAGCGGCTGTTGAACAGGTAGAACACCTGGCCGATGACCAGCGTGTTGATTGCCGCCGTGCGCGCGACTTCATGGCTTGTCTGCGGGTCTGCGGTCAGCCACAGGTAGTGGCCGAAGGTGCCCGCCACCAGAAGCGCCGAAACGAACACGATGCGCCAGATCAGCAGCGGTGTGAGCAATGGCGTGCTGGGGTTGCGCGGGGGACGATCCATCAGGCCAGGCTCCGGGGGTTCGAACGCCAGCGCCAGCGCGAGCGTAACGGCAGTGACCATGTTCACCCACAGCACCTGCACGGGCGTCAGCGGCAGGGCCAGTCCGAGCAGAATTGCCGCGACGATCGTCAGCCCCTGACCGCCGTTGGTCGGAAGGATGAACAGGATCGCCTTCTTCAGGTTGTCGTAGACGGTTCGGCCTTCCTCGACGGCGCGGGCGATCGATGCGAAATTGTCATCCGCCAGCACCATTGCCGAGGCTTCCTTGCAGGCTTCCGTGCCCTTGATGCCCATGGCGATCCCGACATCGGCGCGCTTGAGGGCCGGGGCATCGTTGACGCCGTCGCCGGTCATGGCCACGACGTTGCCACAGGCCTGCAGCGCGCGAACCAGCCTGAGCTTGTGCTCCGGAGTCGTGCGCGCAAACACGTCCACCTCCGTGGCCCGGGCACCCAGCTCGCTGTCGGCGATGTCCTCGATCTCGCTGCCGGTCAGCGCGGTTTCGCCATCGCCGATCCCAAGTTCGAGTCCGATCGCGCGCGCAGTGGCGCAATGATCGCCGGTAATCATCTTGACGCGGATGCCGGCCTGGCGACAGGTTGCGGCGGCCTCTATGGCTTCGCGACGGGGCGGATCGATGATGCCGACGACCCCCAGCAGCACTAGCCCCTCGGCAAGTTCGCCTGCTTCGAGCGTATCGGTGTCTGATGCAGCGCCTCGGGTGGCCAGCGCGAGCACGCGCTGACCTTTCATGGCGATCTCGTGCATCGCGTCGTCCCAGCGCGCGCGGTCGAGGAACGCGTCGCCATCTCGACGGCGCACGCTCACGCTGGCATCCAGCACTGCCTCGGGCGCGCCTTTCATGATGATGAAACGCTCATCGCCCTCGGCGTGCAGGGTGGCCATGTACTTGTGCGCTGAATCGAACGGCACGCTGGCCACTCGCGCATAGCGCTCGTCATCGGACTTCTTGTGCCTGCCGCCTTTCATCGCAAGCGCGATCAGTGCGCCTTCGGTGGGTTCGCCAACAAGCTGCCACTGGCCTTCCTTGTGCACCACTGCAGCCTCGTTGCACAGCATGCAGGCACGCAGCAGTTCGTCGAGCACGGGATGGTCGTCTTGTGGCGAGATCCGCATGCCGTCGCAGCGGATGTCGCCTTCCGGCGAATAGCCGACGCCCTCGACCTCGTAGCGATTCTGAGCGGTGAGCACGCTTTGCACCGTCATCTCGTTTCTGGTCAGCGTGCCGGTCTTGTCCGAGCAGATGATCGTCACCGCGCCAAGGGTCTCGACGGCCGGCAGGCGTCGGATGATGGCGTTGCGCTGGGCCATTCGCTGCACCCCGATTGCCAGCGTGATGGTCATGATGGCCGGCAGACCTTCCGGGATTGCGGCAACCGCCAGGCTGACGGCCGCCATGAACATGTCCAGGGGTGCGTAGTCGCGTACCCATAGTCCGAAGGCGAAGGTGGCAGCGGCGATAAAGACGATCGCGGCGCTGAGCCAGCGGCCGAACTCAGCCATCTGCCGCAGCAGTGGGGTCGTCACCTTCTGCACGTTGGAGAGCATCTCGCTGACCTGGCCGATCTCGGTGGCCGCGGCTGTCGCTACGACTACGCCCCGGCCGCGACCATAGGTCACCAGCGTGCCTGAGAATGCCATGCACCGCCGGTCCCCCAGGCCAGCATTCGGGGCCACGGCTTCGGTTTCCTTGTCGACAGGAACTGATTCGCCCGTCAATACCGCTTCATCGATGCGCAGGCCCTGTTGCGCCAGCAGGCGCAGATCTGCAGGTACGCGGTCGCCGGCCTTGAGCAGCACGATATCGCCGGGAACGACCTCGGTGGCGGGGACGCTCGTCTGCTCCCCATCGCGCAGCACGGTGGCCCTTGGCGAGAGCATCGCGCGGATGGAATCGAGCGCGCGCTCGGCCTTGCCCTCCTGGATGACCCCGATCAGCGCATTGACGATGACCACCGCGAGAATCAC
>JBGTIC010000018.1:0-13740 GCA_041745895.1 Gammaproteobacteria bacterium | reverse complement strand
GAGCCGGTCTGCGGCGAACACCAGCAGCGCAGCGACCAGCAGCAGCGGCAGGGCGGCAACCAGCTGCTGCAACTTCTCCCGCAGATGCTCCAGCACCGGCTGACTTCGGGTCACGAGGTTGGTGTCGATGCCGAGCTGGTTGTCGACTGCCACCACCCCTTGCGCCTGCTCGGCCAGCGCGGTGGCAAGCTGCCGCCGCTCATCGTCGGTGGCCTCCCCACGCAGGGTGACGAGGCCACCGACAACCTGTATCCGCGCCTTTTCCAGTCCGGGAATGACACCGAGTCGTGCCGCCAGACGCTCGCGCAGTTCACGGTCAGCCTGGCGGACCAGTTCGAGGGCTTGGGGATCGATCGTCTCCGCCCCGGACACTTCGTCTTCGGGCGCCTGCGCGGACGCGCCGGGCATCCCGATCATCATGACGGTGCAGAGCAGTATCCGATGGAACGATGAAACCATGGCACTTCCCGGTGTGCAGCCACCCCCAGTGTGGTCCAGGCACGGCGGAAAGCCAATGCTGTAATGAGCTTTCAGCCCCCTGCGATGAAGAGCGCGTAGTCGTCGGCTGTCACATCAGCGCGATCGCCGCACGCAGTCACACCCGGGTAGGCGTCAGGCCGCTGCACTCATGGCCGATTCCCTCTTGATCCCTGCGGGATGATGAGCGCAGACTCTAGCTGTTCAATACGGCGCTAAGGTCGTGCTCACAAACCATCAGGAGTGAAGCGACATGCACAAATTCATTATTGAACGTCACATCCCTGGCATCGAAAAGCTCTCACCCAAGGAGTACTGCGAGGGCGCCGGCAAGTCCAACGAAGTCCTCGAGCAGATGGGCAAGGGCATCCAGTGGCTGGAATCCTACGTTGCCCCCGACAGGATTTTCTGCGTTTACCTCGCCGAGAACGAAGGGCAGATCAAGGAGCACGCCGAGCGCAGCGGCTTCCCGGCGACGCATGTCCACAAAGTGACAGGGATGCTAGATCCGACCACAGCCCAAGGCTGAACATCACGGAGAGCGCGCGGCGGTCCTGGACGCAAGGCCGCCGCGTTGCCGATTCACGTCAGCTGCGAATCCCGCGCCCTCTGGACAGCAGCCACATGTTCAACGAGAAAAGGGCGACGAAAAGCCCGATGATCAGGGCATAGGCCAGCGCGATGGGGATGTCCGAAATGCCGAGCACGCCATATCGAAATGCGTTCACCATGTAGAGAATCGGATTGGCCATGGCTACGGCCTGCCAGGTCGGCGACAGCAGCGAGATCGAGAAAAACACGCCGCCGAGGTAAGTCAGCGGAGTGAGTACGAAAGTGGGCACGATCGAAATGTCATCGAAGGTCTTGGCGAAAATGGCGTTGAGCAAACCCGCCATGGAAAACACCGCTGCCACCAGCACCACCACCGACAGGGTGATCCAGGGATGGACGATGGTCAGCCGGGTAAACATCAACGCGACCACGGTCACCAGCACACCCACCGCCAGCCCACGGAATATGCCGCCGATCATGTAGCCCACGACGATGGTCGCCGTCGACAGCGGTGAGACCAGCATCTCCTCGAGATAGAGCTGCAGCTTGGCGCCGAAAAACGACGATACCACGTTGGAAAACGAGTTGGTGATCACGGCCATCATGATCAACCCCGGCGCGATGTAGGCGATGTAGGGCATGCCCTCCATTTCACCGATGCGCCGACCGATCAGGCTGCCGAAGATCACGAAATACAGCGACATCGTGATCGCCGGGGGGACGATGGTCTGGACCCAGATACGGCTTACACGCTTGACTTCCTTGCGCATGATCGTGCGCAGGCCCACGAGGTTGACCGCCAGCAGGCTTTCGCTTCGCGCCTGGCCGGACTCGCGGGCGAAGTCCGTGGCGCGCGCCGGATTCCCGGAAGCCTCCCGGCTCATGCCTGCTGTCCCTGACCCGATGCGCCCGGCTTGTTCTCCACCAGCCGAAGAAACAGCTCCTCCAGCCGATTGGCCTTGTTGCGCATGCTGTGCACCGTCAGATTCCGCTCGCTCAGCATGCCGAACAGCTGGTTGATACTCTGGTTGCGCGTGACCTCCACCTCGAGCTCCTGCTCGTTGCGCAGGCGGACCGTGAAACTGCCGAGATCCGGCACGGCATAGAGGGGTTCATCGAGCGAGAGCACGAAGGTCTCGTGGTGGAGCTTGCGCAGCACCCGTGTCATCCGGTCGTTTTCCACGATGCGCCCCTGGTCGATGATCGCGACATTACGGCACAGACTCTCGGCCTCCTCGAGGTAATGGGTGGTGAGGATGATCGTGACGCCCGCCTCATTGATCGCGCGCATGAACTGCCACATGGAACGGCGAATCTCGATGTCCACGCCGGCGGTCGGCTCATCAAGAATCAGCAATCGCGGCTCGTGGATCAGCGCGCGGGCGATCATCAGCCGACGTTTCATGCCGCCCGAAAGATTGCGTGCAATATCGGTACGCCTGTCCCACAGATGCAGGGCCTTAAGGTATTTTTCCGCGCGCTGCCGGGCCAGGCGTGGCCGCACACCGTAGTAGCCTGCCTGATTTATCACAATGTCAGTAAGCTTTTCGAACATGGACAGATTGACTTCCTGCGGCACCACGCCGATGCAGGCCTTGGCGGCGTCGCGGGCGCGGTCCATGTCGTGCCCGAAAACGACCACACGGCCGGAGGTCTTATTGACCAGCGAGGTGACGATGCCGATCGAGGTGGTCTTACCCGCCCCGTTGGGGCCGAGCAGCGCAAAGAAGTCGCCCTCTTCGACTGTGAGGTCGATGCCCTTGAGCGCCTCGACGCCATTAGGGTAGGTCTTACGCAGGTTTTCCAGCCGCAGTGCGTCCATGTCACCCAGGGGTCCCGATACTGGCGGTGCCGTCCTGGCAGGCCGGCGAAGCACTCCATTGTATCCCCCCGTGACGCAGTTGCGCTTGAACTGTGCGGCGATCGCCACAGCGGGCAATTGCCGGGGCTAGAACTTCGCGGAAATCGGGTCATCCGCGATCTGTACCACCTGCTTGCCCGTATTGGCGCTATTGAACAGCCGATCAAGCGCCGCGGGCATCTGTTCAAGGCCCTGCAGCCGATCTTCGGCGAACACCAGCCGACCATCGGTCAACCAGCGAGCCATACGCGCTTCCGCCTCGGCAAAGCGGCTGGCGAAGGAATAGATGTGAAAGCCGTGCATGCGCGCGTTGCGGTAAACAAGGTCGAAATAGTTGCGCGGGCCGCGCTTTTCCTCGTTGCTGAGATACTGACTGATAGATCCACACAACACGATGCGCCCATGCTGCGCAATATGGTCGATGGCCGCCTCGAGAATCTCTCCGCCGACATTGTCAAAATACACATCTATACCGCCCTCGCAGGTGGCTCGGATGCGTGCGGGCAAGTCGTCTTCCCGGTAGTTGATCGCCGCCGTGTAACCCAGCGTGCTGACGGCCAGGCGACACTTTTCGTCCGATCCTGCGATACCGAATACCTGGCAGCCGGCGATTGCCGCCAGCTGGCCGGCCACCGAGCCCACACCGCCGACTGCGCCCGACACCAGGACGGTCTCGCCTGCGCGAATCTGGGCAATGTCGAACAGGCCGAAATAGGCGGTGAAACCTGTGACACCGAGGACGCCAATGCCTGTGGAGATGGATTGCGCCCAGATCCGCATTTTGATCGTCAGGCCCGAGCCATCCGAAACCGCGTAATCCTGCCAGCCGAACGGCCCATGCACCACGTCCCCTTCGGCGTAGTCGGGGTGGCGCGACGCCACGACATAGCCGACGCCGCGCCCGCGCATGATATCCCCGAGCCGAAGCGGCTTCTCGATAACGCCGCCGTCGATGATATAGGCTCGTTGCACCGGGGCAAGGGACAGGTAGACGACGCGGACGAGAAATTCGCCTTCCTGTGGTTCCGGCACCGGCGTCTGTACCAGCCGGAAGGTGTGGGCATCGATGACATCCTTCGGCCGCCTCGCCAGGCGCCACTGCCGATTGACCTGGGGTCGATCGCTACTCCCGGCTGGCGCGGGCATGCTAAGTGTCTCCGCCGATGCGCGACACCTCTGCGCTAGCTGCCGAACTTGTAAGTCAACGACAGGCCGAAGGTAGCGCCTTCGCGCGCGGTGATGAGCCAGGCGCGCTGGAACGGCGGCAGGCCGGTGTAGGTGCCGGTGGCGTCGAACCAGCGCACGCCGACAAGGGGTGTCTCGTCGTTCAGCAGGTTCTTGGCCCAGATGGCGGCGCCGAAGCGATCACCCTCCAGCCCCACGCGGGCATTGACAGTGGAGACTCCCCCCGTACGCGCCAGATTGGCAGGCACGGAGAACTGGCTGGATTGATACGCGAAGTCCGCGCGAATGAACCAGTGAAGGTTGTCCCAGCGGATCAACGGTGCCTCATACTGGCCGGTCAGGTTGACTTGGTGCCTGGAGGTGCGGTTTATGCGGTTGCCGGACACATCTGTGTCGAGCGGCACGAACAGCAGGTCGAGATCGTTGTAGTCCCGGAACTTGGCATCAGTAAGCGCATAGCCGAGATTGAAAGTCCACCCGTTGTCGTTGTAGTTGGCTTCCAGTTCAATACCCGTCGAGCGGGATTTCGCCGCATTCGTGGTGAACTGGTTGTTCGACGGCGCTCGCTCTGAGAGGCCGATGACGTGCTGGTTCGACCAGTCGATCCAGAAGGCGGCCAGGGAGACATTCGCCCGGCGATTGAGGAACGCGGACTTGGCGCCGAGTTCGTAGGTCCAGTTGTTCTCCGGCTCATATGTGCGCTCGGCGTCGAAAAGGCTGGCGAAAGTATTGAAGCCACCCGTCTTGAAGCCCTTGGCGATGCTGGCATAGACCATGGTGTCGTCCCGCAGGAAAGCCGAGAAGGTCAGACGCGGCAGGAAGACGTTCCACCTGTCTTGCAAATCAAGCGCATCGCCGCTCTCGCTCGGAACATCGCTTCGGTAGGTCTTCTTCTCTCTCTGCCAGCGCGCTTCCGCAACGACGCTCCACAGCTCGGTCGGACGCACTTCGATCGAGCCGTAGACACTGTAGGTATCGGTGGTCTGCTCAGTCAGCGCCCCGGCAGGCAGGGGTTGGCCGAAACCCGGCAGATGACTGCGACCCAGCAGATCATCGTCGAAATAGTAGTACGAAGCGCCGAGCAGCCAGTCTATCGTATCCGACGTCCCGGACAGCCTCACATCCTGTGAGATGTCGAATTTCTCGAATTCTTCAAACGTGCGGTTGAAATAGAGCGCGGTGTAGTCAGCGTCGAAGTCATAAAAGCCCTCTTCGGTGTTGTAGCCAGTAAGCGACTGCAGAAGGAGGTCGTTTGCCAGGACGATGTCGAGATTGAGCGAGGTGCGCAGGGTCTTGCGCTCCACACCCTGATGCTCGGGGTTGGTGAAATAGCCGACCGTGTTGTCCGGCAGGGTGCCGGTGAAATAGCGCGGAAACCCATTGCGGCTGTCCGGCTGGCTGTTGGCAGGCGCCAGATAGTGGGGTGGCGCACCGTCAGCCTCATCGGTATAGAGCACTTTGAAATAGGCCTCGATGTCGTCGCTCGGTGTCCAGACCGCGTTCAGCATGCCCCCGGTGGTCTCGTTGCTGCCGACCGACGGTCCGCCCGGCACATTGTTTTGAAAATAGCCGCCGAAGTCCCTGCGGAGGCCGTGCAGACCGACGGCCAGTACGCCCGGTACCAGCGGGCCGGAGATGTAGCCCCGCAACTCATACAGGTCGTCTGTGCCGAGGGTGCCTTCAGCCTCGCCTTCCACCCGGTCGCCTGGCCGGCGGGTGATCAGGTTGACCGCACCGGAAAACGCGTTGCGACCGAACAGAGCGGATTGCGGCCCTTTGGCGCCCTCGATACGCTCCAGGCCAAGAAATGTGCCGTTCAGCCCGGTGCGGCCAGATATGTAGACACCGTCGACGAAGAACGCGACCGGCTGTTCCTGGCCCAGGCCGGCATTGACGATACCCCGGATGGAGGGCGAGGCGTTGATTCGTCCGAACGGGCTCGAGGAGACAAGCCCCGGTACGAGAAAGGTGAGATCCTGAAGATCATTTATTTCGGCGCGCGCCAGCGTTTCGGCGGTCAGCGCCGTGATCGATACCGGTACTTCGAGCACATTCTCGGCGCGCAATCGCGTAGTCACAATGATTTCATCCATCATCGCCACCTCACCGTCCTGCGCAAGGGCTGAGCTTGACGGCAAAGGCAGCGCAAGAAGGCTGGCCCCCGCGAGCAGAACGCAAGGTATGTCGAGCGGCTGGATCTGCATTGTTCAGACTCCCTGGTTGGCAGATGGCCCTGGCTGGCCAGCTTCTACGGAGCTTGCGCATGGTGAGAGGCACAGGGAAGCCGCCCAAACCCTATTTCAGATATGACGGGAATGTTATAGTTTGGCCCTGTCCGGCATGCCCGGGAGGCAGCTCAGGCGATGAACCAGCGACAGGTGCAGCTCTTTCTGGCGCTCGCCGGGCATGGGAGCTTGACGCGAGGGGCGGCGGCCATGGGCAGTAGCCAACCAGCCGCCAGTCGCATGCTCAGAGATCTGGAGGCAGATCTGGGCACGCGGCTGTTTCACCGCACGGGGCGCGGCGTGAACCTCACCGCAGCCGGCGAGACGTTCCTGGGCTACGCGCAAACGCTCGTGGAGACTGCCGCGCAGGCGCGAGAAGCGCTGGCCAGCCATGGTGGCCCGGCGGCAGGCCGGGTGGCACTGGCAGTTACGCCGATGGTGGGTCAGGCGGTCACCGGCCGGCTGCTTTCGGCGGTCGCAGCTGCCCATCCGCGTCTTGAAGTGCAGGTGCTGGAAGGCAACACGGCGGCCATCGTCAACTGGCTGTCAAGCGGGCAGGCGGACCTGGCCGTCGCCTACATTCCGCCGGCGCAATTGCGCGATATCGCCACCAGCGAGGCACTCTTCGCTGAGCCCCTGTGCTTGGTGAGCCACGGCGATGCAGATGGGCCGGACTGCGCTATCGCGTTTTCTGCGCTCAGCGGGCTGCCGCTGGCGCTGCCGACCCGAACCAGCGGCCTGCGTCGGCATCTCGATGCCATGGCGCGGCTGCATCGTGTGACGCTCCATATACAACATGAGGTAGACGCCTTTTCCACGATTTTGGGGCTCGTTGCTGCCGGTCAGGCCTTCAGCATCATGCCCCGGCTGGCGCTGGCTGCGCTGGCGATTGATGACAGCTATCACTTTCGCGCCATTGCGGAGCCACGTATCCAGGCGCATCTGAGTGTTCACGTAACCAAGCAGCGCCCGATCGGACGCGGCTCGCGTGCGGTCATCGAGCATCTCAAAACTCTGGTCGCAAGTTTCAGTGCCAGCGAGGCTGCCTGAACCCTGCGGAGTTACTTTACATTGACCGCAAGCCCGGCGCCGAATGCACTCAGCTGCGCTGCTGTGCACTGGCCAGGTGCACGGAGGCCGCCACGGCCAGCTGCAGCTTCTCGCAATCCTCGCGCGCCGCGAACAGCAGCACCCGCGGCCAGAACACCCCTTGCCGGGTAAAGCGCACGCGCAAGCCCTCCGCGGCGGGCACAGCGAGTTGCGGTAGAGACGAAATCGGCACGTTGTTGAGCCACTGCAGCTGCCGGCTGTCCAGGCCGAAGCCCAGCCGTGCCCAGTCCGGCGCGCTGCGCAACATGTGCCACATGATCGACAGCGCCGCGGTGGCAAATGCCAGGCGCGCGTGATGAGCGCGCACCGACAGCCATACTTCACAGCCGGCGTGCTCACCCGGCTGCGGTCGGCTCAGCGGCAGGCAGAAAAGCGCAACCGGCGCATTGGTGAGCGCATCGAGGCATTCGGGTGACAAGGCCAGCAGGGCGGCGCACTGGTGTTCGTCGAGCCCCAGGCTGAGGCGATCGGCCGGCTGCTCGGGCGTGGTCTCAAGCGCTGCGAGCAGACTCAGGAACAGCCGATTGAGCTCGGCGATCTGGGCCAGGGGAGAGGTCTCTGCGAGGGGGATCTGCATGATGATTTCCTGTCCGCTGTGTGGTTATTTTTGTCCAGAATTACCATATATGGTTATTCTTGCCCATATATGGCATCCAGTACTGTAATTCTGCAAATCGGCCACTTGTAGAAATCTCCAGGAGCAGGCGCCCATGAGGACCACCGATGATCGTTATCGCGGCGAGCGCGCACGTCATGATCTCGCCCTGCGCCTGATCGGCCACGAGGCCCGCACGGGTACCATCCGCCAGTTCACCGGGCTGTCGGACGACCGGATCCGCCGGCTCTATGGCAGCTATTTCAAGCACAGTCCGGGCAACGAAGTGCGGCGACGCCGCGGACGCACGCCCTCGCAGGTGGCGCTGTTCGTCAAGACCCCTCTGCACCGCCTGCACGCCGCGTCGCTGGCGGCAGCGTTCTTGGGTGGTGGGCTGCTCGATGGCCCCGGCGCCGCTCAGATCGGCAGCCTGGACACCGGGCGGCGCCTGTGTCGCGCTTATGAGCGCTATCTGCACCTGCACGGTCAGCAGCAGGCGCCGCTGCTGTCGATAGAGTGGGCCTCCAACCTCCTGGCGAGCCTCCGGGCGGGCGACGAGCTGGCGCTCGAAGCCTGCCCGCATTGCGCAGCTCACTACGTGCGCGACCTGCTCGCCCTGGACGAAGAGCAGTGTCCGAGTTGCCTGATGCTGCCCGCTGCGCACTTCGCGAACCCCGCTGCAGAAACGCTACCTGCCTAGCTCGCCGAAAGCGCTGCGCGGGGCCGCTCGCAGGCCAACTCACTGCCCTGCCCGGCGTTTTGTCATACCCTTGGCGCCTGCCTACCAGTTCAGGAACGCTCATGCCCCGCGCCGGTATACCTGCTTTCAAAACCGCTGACCTGTTCGACGACCATGCCGATGAGCTGCAGGTCGTCGAACCCCTGTTTCGCCACTTCGGGGGATCGAGACATTTTTGCGGCCCGTTGCGCACCGTCTCCACTCATGAAGACAACTCGATGGTGCGGGCGGTGCTGGGAACGCCCGGGCACGGCAACGTGCTGGTGGTCGATGGCATCGGCTCGCTGCGCGTGGCCCTGGTCGGCGACCAGCTCGCCGCGCTTGCGATCGACAACGAGTGGTCAGGCATCGTCGTGCACGGCTGCGTGCGTGACACCGAGCTTCTGGCCGGAATGTCGATCGGGATCATGGCGCTGGCCGCAGTGCCCGCCCGGGGCCGCAAGCAGGGTCAGGGTCAGGCGGATGTGCCGCTGCGCCTTGGCCAGGCGATGTTCACGCCGGGGCACTGGTTGTACGCCGACGCCGATGGCATCGTGCTGTGCGAACGCAAGCTCGTGAGCTGACATGGCGCAGGACCCGGAGGCTGTCAACCATTTTGCCGGCGGATATCTGGATCGCGCCAGCCGGCTGCGCCAGGATGCGGCCTGGCTGGGCGCGGCACTACGGGACCCGCGCAGTGTGTTCGTGCCGGTGCATGCCGAGCAATGCCTGGTGGCGAGCCTGGAAGCGCCAAGGGCACGCTTCGTGCAGCAGGCGCAGCTTGCCGCACTGGGCTGCGAACCGGCCGCGCACAACGCCGTGTTCCTCGGCCTCTACGAGGATCGCGCCGTATTCGCCCTGCCCCTGGACGCACCGCCCGAGAGCCTGGACGGGGAATTCGTCGACCTGTGGCAGGTCGGTCAGCGACTCGCCCCTGCCGAAGCCGCCATTTTGGCCTACGCCAAGGCGATGATCGGTTGGCGCACGCATCACCGATTCTGCAGCATGACCGGTGAACCCCTTGCGGTTGACAGTGGTGGTCATGTGCTGGCGGCGCCCGATGGAAGAAAACTCTTTCCTCGCGTCGATCCGGCGATCATCGTGCTTGTCACGGCGGGTGAGCGCTGTCTGCTCGGTCGCCAGGCCGCCTGGCCGGAGCAGCGTTATTCGACGATTGCGGGCTTCGTCGAGCCCGGCGAGAGCCTCGAGGATGCGGTCGCGCGCGAGGTCGCCGAAGAGACCAATATTCAGGTGGGTGAGGTTCGCTACCACAGCTCGCAGCCCTGGCCCTTTCCCTCTTCGCTGATGCTTGGATTTACAGCACAGGCGAAAAGCACCGAGATCCGCCTGAACGACGCCGAACTCGCCGATGCCGGCTGGTTTCAGCGCAGCGACATCATCGAGGGACGCATTCGCGTACCGCCGGGGCTGTCCATCTCCCACCGCCTGATCCGCAGCTGGTTCGATGCCTGGGAGGGACCCACGCTTGCCAAAGTGCTGGGCGGCACCACGCGCTGGTAGTAGGGTAGCCTCAGGCGTTCTGCAGCTTGGGCTGCACTGCGAAAAGGGGTAGCGCGCGGGTGACCGACTCGGTCGAAATTCCATTGTGGCTTGCGCTGGTGTTTGCGGGCATCGCCCTGTGGCTGCTGATCTCGCGCCTGCTGTTGCCGACCGTTCGGTGGTATTTTCGCCGCCGTGCCAACCTGCTCATCGATGGCGTCAACCGCAGTCTGAACCTGAAGATTCCTCCGCTGACACTGACCAGGCGGCAGGTGCTCATCGACCGACTGGTCTACGACCCGCGAATCGCGCGCACCGTGGCCGAGCACTGCGAGGCCACCGGCGAGCCGCGCAAGGTGGCGATGGATCGGGTCGCACGCTACGCCCGGGAGATCGTGCCGGCCTTCAACGCCTACGTGTACTTCCGGGTCGGCAGCTGGCTGGCGCGAAAACTGGTGCGCACGCTGTATCGCGTCCGGCTCGGCTTTCTCGATGAACAGGCCCTCTCCGGTCTCGACGACAACGCAAGCCTGGTGTTTGTCGTCAATCACCGCAGCAACATGGACTACGTCCTGGTCGCCCACCTGGCAATGACGCGCACGGTGCTCTCGTATGCCGTGGGTGAATGGGCGCGGGTCTGGCCGCTGCAACAGCTGATTCGCTCTGTGGGCGCCTACTTCGTGCGGCGCGGCTCGGGCAATCCGCTTTATCGTCGTGTGCTTGAACGCTATGTACAGATGGCCGTGGAAGGCGGCGTCACCCAGGTGGTGTTCCCTGAGGGCGGTTTGAGCCGCGATGGCCGCCTGCGCCAGCCACGCGTGGGCTTGCTTGATTACATGCTGCGCGATTTCGACCTGCGCGGAACCCGCGATATCGTGTTCCTGCCGATCGCCATCAACTACGACCGCGTGCTCGAGGACCGGACCCTGCTCGCAGAGCTCGACCCCGAGGCACCCCGCCGCAGTGGCATGGCGGCTATCCGCGAGACACTGGGCTTTCTGCTGCAGAACCTGCGCCTGGGTCTGCGCAAGCGCTGGTACCGGTTCGGTTATGCCTGTGCGAATTTCGGTCGGCCGGTATCGCTGCGGGCGTACGCCGCGAAGCGAGACTGGGACCCCCGCGATCTTTGCGCACCGGATCGTTCGGCCAGACTGGTCGAACTCGCCGAGTACCTGATGGGTGAGGTCGGCACGCTCATGCCGGTGCTGCCGGTGAGCCTGATCGCCACGCTGTTTCACGAAAACCCTGATGCCGAGTTCAGCGTCGAGGACATCCGCAGCCGTGCCCAGGGCCTGCAGGGTGAACTGATGAGCCGTAATGCGCAGGTGTACCTGCCACGCCAGAGCGATGACTACGCGGTGGATGTCGGCCTGCGCATGCTGCGCCTGCGCCACATCGTGCTGGAGAGCGAGGGTCGCTACCGCGCCAATCCGGCGGAGCTGTCGGTGCTCGCCTACTATGCCAACGCGATCGCGCACCTTCGCGACACCGACCAGACGCCCTCGAGCATCCTCAAGCAGCCTGCCGCGCGCGGCTTATAATCACGCCATGTGCCTGATTGCAGTCGCCTGGCGGAGTCATCCGCAGTTTCCGCTCGTGATCGCCGCAAATCGCGACGAGTTCCACGCGCGTCCGACCGCACCCGTGCATGCCTGGGACCACCCGTCAGGCATCACCGGCGGCCGGGATCTCGAGGCCGGCGGCACATGGCTGGGGGTCAACACCACCGCCGGGCGCATCGCCGCTGTCACCAACGTACGATCCAGCGCAGAAACCCCCGCCGAGGCCCGCTCTCGCGGTGAGTTGCCAGTCGCGTTCCTGACCAGCGAGCACTCCGCGCGCGCCTTCGCCATGGCGCTCGAACAGCGCGCTGCCTGTTACCGGGGCTTCAACCTTCTGATGGCGACCCGCGAATCCCTGTGGCTGATGTCCAATTGCGCGCCCGGCGCTTCGTCTCTGCCACCGGGCGTGCATGCGATCAGCAATGCGCCCCCGGGGGTGGACTGGCCGAAGACCGTGCTGGCGCGCGCCACACTCGGGGCTGCACTGGCGCGCCACAACGACCTCGAAAAATTGTACGAGGCTGCATTCGCATTGCTCGGCGACAGCCAGCCCGCTGCCGTGGACCGGCTTCCGGATACCGGCCTGCGGCGGGACCAGGAGCAGGCATTGTCCGCCATCTTCATCGCGGGACCCGACTACGGCACCCGCTGCTCCAGCGTCCTGGTGCTGGACGTCCATGGCGTGCTGCACTGGCGTGAGCGACGGTTCGCGGCGGCGGGTCAGCCCGACGGTGAGTCCAGCCTGCGGCTGACACCAAACGATGCGGTGAGATGTCCGGTCGACGCGTGACACTTCCGTATGGCAGCTGGCCCTCGCCGGTGACTCCGGCACTGGTCGGGCGCGCGGGCCTGCGTCTTTCGGAGCCCAGGGTTCAGGGCCAGCGCACGTTCTGGCTGGAGGGGCGGCCGGGCGAGCAGGGTCGAAGCGTCGTCGTGGTGGCCGAGCCTGACGGTCGCACCCGCGACCTGGTGCCCGCCGGCTACAGCGTGCGCAGCGCTGTCAACGAATATGGCGGGGGCGCGTGGGCGGTGGACGGCGCGCAGCTGTGGTTCGTCAATGCCGGCGATCACGGTATTCGCTGCGTCGATGAATCGGGCGTCAGACTGCTGTGCGACGGCGGCTCTGACGACTACGCCGACCTCCTGGTCGATACGCCGCGCCGACGACTGCTGTGCGTGCGCGAACGTCGTGAGGATCGGCAGGTCAGCCAGCAGCTGGTCGCGGTTGATGTCGACTCAGGCGGGGTCAGCGTGCTGTCGTCCGGCGAGGACTTCTACGCCAACCCGTGCCCGAGCCCGGATGGACGGCAGCTGGCCTGGTTGAGCTGGCGCAGCCCCGACATGCCGTGGGACAGCACACGGCTGTGGGTGGCACGCCTTGATGCCAACGGCATTGCGCAGGGCGCGAAAGTGGTGGCAGGTGGGCCGGGCGAATCGGTGTGCCAGCCGCAGTGGGGCCCGGATGGCAAGCTGTATTTCATCAGCGACCGGCGTGACTGGTGGAATCTTTACCGCATCGAGGACGGCGGCGTGGCCCCGGTGTTCTGCCCTGACGGCGACATCGGCCTGCCGCAGTGGGCCTTCCGGATATCCACTTACGGCTTCGCAGATCGCGCCAGTGTCCTGTGTGCGGTCGGTCGCGAGGGTTTCTGGCGCGTCGAGCGGGTGTTTCTTGCCACCGGTCGAAGCGAACCGGTTGACGGCGACTGGGTGGCGGTCGAGCACCTGTCCGCGCGCCCGGGAGAAGGCGCGGTATGGCTGGCATCCTCACCGACACGCGGCAATACGGTGCTGCGCTGGCGCGACGATGGGACGCGGGCGCTGCGCCAGGCACGCATCACGGGGATTGCCGCCGAGCAGGTCTCCCTCGCCCAGCCGCTGCGATTCCCGACCAGCGATGGTGAGCATGCCCACGGTCTGTATTACCCGCCCACCAATCCGCACGCCCGCGCCGC
>JBGTIC010000017.1:0-2226 GCA_041745895.1 Gammaproteobacteria bacterium | reverse complement strand
GTTACGGTGAAGCCCGCCTGCGTCACGGCGGCGCGCAGGTCGTCGATGCTGCTGGGGCCGTGCATCGTCACCGTCGCGTGACCGCTCTGCCAGTCGGTGCGGCTGGTCGTCACTCCGGGCAAGGCACGCACGGCGCGGTCGATGTTGCTGGCGCAGTGGTCGCAGGTCATGCCGGCGATGGTCAGATGCAGGGCTTGGGGCATTGTCGAGTCCTCGCGATGTGAGCTCTTGTGGGTCATTACCTGATGTTAACCTTGCCCTGAGGGAGAAGGTCAATGGGAAATCTCGCTGGTGCCGTTCAGTCTGTTGGTCGTCGCGCTTGCCGCGTGGTCCTGGCCTGCCTGGTCTTGGCTGTTGGCACGGCAGCGGACGCCCCACCAGGGGTGTCCGCTCGGCGACTCGCCCACAGCACCAGCCCCTATCTGCAGCAGCATGCCGACAATCCGGTCGACTGGTATGAATGGGGAGACGAGGCCTTTCGTGCTGCTCGCGATCAAGGCAAACCGATCTTCCTGTCGGTGGGCTACTCCACCTGCCATTGGTGCCACGTCATGGGCCGCGAGAGTTTCTCGGATCCGGCCATCGCCGCCGTGTTGAACCAGCACTTCATCGCCATCAAGCTCGACCGTGAACAGCGGCCTGATGTCGATGCGGTCTATATGCGGTTCATCCAGGCCACGACCGGGCGCGGCGGTTGGCCGATGAGCGTCTGGCTGACGCCGGACCTGGAGCCCATCGTCGGTGGCACGTACTTTCCACCGCAGCAGTTCCAGGGTGCCCTCCAGCAGATCGCTGACCTCTGGCACACCCGCCGTGCAGATATCACGGCGCAAGCCAAGCAGGTCATCGAGGCCCTGCGGGCGCAGGCCGCGCGCGAGCCCGCGGGCACTACGGCGGTCACGGATGCGACTGGACACCTCATCAGCGGCTTCGCGGCCACATTCGACGCGGAGGAGGGAGGCTTCGGCGGGGCCCCCAAGTTCCCGCGTCCGGCCGCACTCGATGCGTTGCTCGCGGCCCATCGGCAGCGTGCCGACAGCCCTGAAGGCCAACGTGCGCTGACAATGGTCCTGGCCACGCTTCGCGCCATGGCCCGAGGCGGCATCCATGACCATCTTGGTGGTGGATTCCATCGCTACAGCGTCGATGCGCAGTGGCGTGTTCCGCACTTCGAGAAGATGCTCTACGACCAGGGCCAGTTGGCGGCGACCTATGCCGAGGCCTATCGGCTCAGTGGCGACGCCGATCTGGCGCGAATCCTGCGCGATATCTGCGACTATGTGCTGCGCGATCTCCAGGAACCTGCCGGCGGCTTCCACGCCGCCGAGGATGCCGACAGCCTGCTGCGCCATGGTGATCCAGCCCATGCGGAAGGTGCCTGGTATGTGTGGACCGAAGCGCAACTCGCCGACGTCCTGGATGCGGCTGAGCATGCAGTGATCCGCCACCGTTTTGGCACATCGGACTCCGGCAACATCGCTGTCGATCTGGATCCACATGGAGAACTGCGCGAGCGCAATGTCCTGGCCCAGGCCGAAGATCTTGCTGCCACCGCCGCCGCACTCGGGCGCACCCCAGACGAGGTCGCCGGACTGCTGACGCGTGCGGTGGCCAAGCTGGTCATCGCACGCGACCAACGCCCACGCCCGCATCGCGACGACAAGATCATTACCGCCTGGAATGGCCTCATGATCACCGGCCTGTGCCGCGCCGCCGGGGTGCTGGACGAACCACGCTACGCCAGCGCGGCCCGGGCGGCGGCGGTCTTCCTCCACGAGCAGCTCTATGATCCGACCACGCGCACCCTGTATCGTACCTGGCGTGGTGGCCAGCGTGATCCGACCCCCGGCATGGCGGCAGATTATGTGTTTCTAGCCCGAGGTCTGCTCGACCTGGCGGCGGTCACCGGCGAGACGCGCTGGTTGGTCTGGGCCCGTGCGCTCTTGCAGCGCCTCGACGACGACTTTCGCGATCCTGCGGGTGGCTGGTTCGAGACCGATGGCCACGACGCCAGCGTGCTGGTGCGGCTGCGTGAAGATTATGATGGAGCGGAACCCGCCGCTACCGGGGTCGCCTTGGCGAGCGGCTGGCGCTTGGCCGAGATTCTCCAGGACGAGGCTTGGCAGGAGCGGTTGAAGACCGATGCCCGCATTCTCGGTAACCGGGCCCTGACGGCACCTACTGCCATGCCGGGTCTGCTTACGGCGACGCTGGCCGTCGCCGCGC
>JBGTIC010000016.1:0-4626 GCA_041745895.1 Gammaproteobacteria bacterium | reverse complement strand
GCATCCAGGGCGGCAACCCGTCGCAGCAGCGCCGCCACGCGTGCGCACAGGTGCTCCAGACTGATGTCCTTGGTGAGGTAATCATCCGCACCCAGTCGCAGGCCCGAAACCGCATCGATCTCGGAGTCGCGCGCGGTGAGGAACAGGATCGGCAGGGTGGCGCTGCGGGCGCGAAGTGCGCGGCACAGTTCGAATCCGCCTTCGACCTCATCGCCCAGATTGATATCGATGATGACCATCTCCGGCAGCCGTGCCTCGAAGGCCGCCAGTGCCGAGGCACGATCGGCGTAGCCGGTGGGCTGATAGCCGCGCCGTCGCAGCGCTTCAAGATAGTTTTCGCGCAGGCCCTGCTCGTCCTCGACGATCGCGATCCGCGGCTTCATGCGATGGGATCCACACGCTCCCGCCGCGCAAGCGCGAGCAGTCCGATCACCGAGAGCCCATCGGTGATGCGGCCATCGACGGCCATGGCAATCGCTTCTGTGAGGGGCACGCGGCGCAGTTGCAGCACCTCGGTGTCGTCCGGCGAAGCTGCGCCCTGGGCGAGGCCCTCGGCGAGAAACACGATGCCGCGCTCATCGGTGATGCAGTTTGACAGGTCCACCTCGATCAGGCGCGTGAGTCGCCGCGCCACCAGCCCTGTCTCCTCGGCAAGTTCACGCAGTGCGCCGGCCTCGACGTTCGCGGCGAGCGGCACACCGCCCATCGGTATCTCCCAGGAATAGCGTGACAGCGGATAGCGCCACTGCCCGACCAGCCAGGTGTGGCCGTCGTCATCCACCGGGATCACACCCACCGCCACGTTGAGGAAACACACGCGGCCGTAGAAACCGGGCTCACCGTTCGGCTTGACGACCTGATCTTCCTCGACGCGGATCCAGGGATTGGCGTAGACCTCCCGGCTGGCGCGAAGCTGCCAGGGTGAGCGCGTGTCGTCGTGTTCGCTCATTCGCCCAGCACGAACAACTCGTCGTCAAGCGCTTCGTTGATCGAGGCCTGGGTCCAGTAGATGTCGTTGACCTTCAGGCCGTCGTAGTACAGGCGCACACGCCCGGGCTGCATGAAGCCCGGCGCGTCGATCCAGTAGAACTCGCTGTAGATGCGCTGGTGATAACCACGCGGCGTGGGCCAGCCCACCGCGCGGATCAGGCCGGTGGCCTGCTCGATCCAGAACACGGTTCTGCCGCCGGAAGGGTCGTGCACGCGCACGGTATAGCAGTCCAGCCCGTCGATCATGTCATCGAGCAGGCGCTCCAACGGAAAGCCTTCACGCCCGGCAAAGCGGATGGCGCTGAAGCCGAAGTTGCTCTCCTGTGACTCGCGGGCCTCGTCTTCAGGCACGCGCCCGCGATGCGTCCACGAATGCTCGCCATCGAAACTGTTCTTGAACAACACCACGCCATCGACGTAGGCATCGAGCCGGAACTTGCCGGTGCCCGAGTGCACGTCGGAGATGTCCGTGGGATACAGCCGGTACATCACGTAGTCATCGGCGTGCACGCAGGCTTCGGGCTGGCCGTCACGGCACAGCGTGGCATGACCGCGCATCACGTTGGTGCTCGCGAAGCGCCAGGCATCGCCGCCCGCGGTGCGCGCGGCGAACTCGATGATGTCTTCGGCGCTGCGCTCGGTGGCCTGCGCGGCAAAGGCCAGCAGCACGCACGCGACAAGCGAACACATCGGCAGCTTCATCATGCAGCACTTCTCCTAGTCGAACGTGGCGTCCAGAAACATCATCCCCGCAAACCCTGCCAGCAACGCGAAAGTGGCCCGCGTGGCATGGCCCGAGCGATGCGTCTCCGGAATGATCTCATGGCTGATGATGTAGAGCATCGCCCCGGCGGCGAAGCCCAGAATCACCGGCATCAGCGGTTCCGCGGCCCAGATGGCGGTCGCACCGAGCAGTCCGCCGACCGGCTGAACGAGTCCCGTGCCCACGGATATCCAGAATGCGGTCCACATCGGGTAGCCCACGCTGCGCAGCGCAACAGCCACGGCCAGGCCTTCCGGAATATTGTGCAGGCCGATGGCGATGACGAACAACCAGATACGCGACAGGCGTGCGACTTCCGGGCCTTCGCGGCCCTTCACGAAATGCTCGTGCGGGGCATAGCGATGGACGAGCGACAGCAACGCAGCCCCCAGTGCAATCCCGAAGATGACCATCAGCGCGGCCTGCCACATCTGCGCGCCCCGTGCGGCACCTGCTGCCAGGCCGGGCTCGATCAGCGAGAAAAACGACGCCGCCAGCATCACGCCGGCTGCCGAGGCCAGCAGTACATCCTCGGCGCGCTGCGAAAGTTTGCGCAGGCCGAACACACCGGCCGCACCCACAGCGGTGCCCAGGCCGGCCACGAGACTGCCGAAGAAGCCTATCAGGACGACATGTTCAAACACGGCTATGCAGTATCCTCGTCGCGCGCGCTCGCCTTATGTGGCAGCAGGCGCCCATCGCGCAGCAACTTACCCAGCCACAGGTGCAGGCCGATCCCGCGCACCGCCATGAAGGCCAGAAACGCCGCCCACAGACCGTGATTGCCGAAGCCCTGCAGCAGGTACCAGCCGGGCACGAACACGCCGAAGGCCGCCAGCAGCATGGTATCGCGCATCTCACGGGCGCGCGTCGCGCCGACGAATACGCCGTCGTAGAGAAACGGCCACAGGCAGATCAGCGGGGCTGCCACCAGCCAGGGCAGATGCGCAAGCGCGACCTCGCGTACCTCGGGCAGCCCCGTCATCAGGCGGATCAGCAGCGGGCCGCCCAGCGCGAAGGCCAGTGCGAACACGCACGCGAAGCCCATCGACCACAGCGTGCTCACGCGAATTGCCCGGCGCAGGCCCGACAGATCACGCCGCCCCACGGCGCGTCCCACCAGTGCCTCGGCCGCATTAGCCAGGCCGTCCAGCGCGTACGACAGCAGATACAGGAACTGAAGCAGGATCGCGTTCGCGGCCAGCACCAGGCTGCCCATCCGCGCACCCTGCGCGGTCAGAAAGCCGAAGGCGAACATCAGTGCGAGCGTGCGTACGAACAGGTGCGCGTTGATCGACAGCAGGCGTGCGAACACCGCGCGCTCGCCCAGCCGCCAACCGGCGGGGGCACCCTGCCGGCGCAGCATGCGCCAGGCCAGCACCAGACCCACGGCCATGCCGGTGTACTCGGCGATCACCGATGCTGCAGCCACGCCGGCAACGCGCCAGTCGAGTACCACGACGAACAACACGTCGAGCACGATGTTGAGCAGGTTCACGGTGACCATGATGGCCAACGGCACGCGCCCGTTGGACTGGCCGATGAACCACCCCACCAGCACGAAATTCGCGAGCACCGCAGGTGCTGCCCACACGCGGATGTGGAAGTACTCCGCGGCCAGCGTGGCGACCGCGGGCTCGGGCGCGATCAGTCGCAGGGCTAGGGCCAGGATTGGCCATTGCAGGGCGATGACCAGCAGGCTGATTGCGCCGACCACCAGCAGCGACTGACCGAGCAACGATTTCAGACCCGCGACATCATCGGCGCCGAAGTGCTGTGCGGCCACACCGGTGGTGCCCATGCGCAGGAAGTTGAACGCCGTGAACATGAAGCCGAAGACCACCGCGCCCACGGCGACCGCGGCGAGATAGTGCGGGGAGTCGAGATGCCCGACCACCGCGGTGTCGACGATGCCAAGCAGCGGCACGGTGACATTGGAGAGAATCAGCGGTGCGGCGATCCGCCACACGCTGCGGTGCGAATAGGCGGCGTGGTCGGGGTTCAGTAGGGAATGCCCATGCGTCGGTAGACCGAGCCGAGCAGCCACACCGGACCGATCATCAGGAACTGGAGGTCCTTGAAGAACGACGGCTTGCGGCCCTCCAGCGCGTGGCCGACGAACTGGCCGGCCCAGGCGACGACAAAGATCGCCCCGCTGAGACTCCACAGCGGCCAGTCGAGGCGATCCATCCACCCCACGACAAGCACGACCATAATCACGAAGGGCAGCATGCCCAGCGCCAGGCTGAACGACAGGATGAAGTAATAAACGGTCGCCGCCATCACGAAGGCCGTGCCCCAGTTCAGCGCAGGTGAGATGTCGGTGAAGGCCTGGGGCACAGGGATCGACCACAGCAGGCCCACGAGGCTGACGACGATCAGCGGCACGCAGATCCAGTGCAGCAGCTTGTTCACCGGGTTTTCGTGACTGGCGCCGTACTCATCGAACCACTGGTCAGGGGTTTTGAGCATATATTCTCCACCGGCACTCGCCGGGTCTGATTCGATGGACAAGCAAGTTACGCCCGGATTTCGGGCCTCGCAACTGCGTAGACAGCCCCGTGGCGCGGTCGTTACCTGCTGACAGTGTGGACTGTGCAGCAGCCGTTCAGGTTCAGGCCCGTTACAATATGTCTGAATACCCGGGTTTTCGCCGGGCCATCCGCAACGGAGATTCAAACATGCTACGCAATCTGCACAACACCCTCGGTGCCGGCCTTCTGGCCGTGGCCGTATTCGCCACGGGCTGCACCACGCTGGATCCCTACACCCGCGAGGAGCGCACGGCGCGCGCCACCACGGGCGCGGCCATTGGTGCCGGCGTGGGTGCGGTGGTTGGCCTGGTGACGGGCAGTGACGCCGTGGAACGTCGC
>JBGTIC010000015.1:0-7198 GCA_041745895.1 Gammaproteobacteria bacterium | reverse complement strand
TTCTAGCGCAGTGCGGTGCCAGGGGAGCACCTTCAATGGTTTTTTAACAGACAGTTACGTAACCTTATTAAGGTGAACTCTTATAAAATTCCGGAGATGGTCCTCCAGCCCCCGCCGTACTTCACCGAGCGGCGCCGCCGCATCGACGACGAGAAATCGTGCCGGCTCGCGACGCGCGAGGTCGAGGTAACCTGCCCTCACCCGCTCGAAGAACGCCAGATTTTCCCGCTCGAAACGATCTTCGCTGCCGCGACCGCGAGTGCGGGCCAGGGCGACCTCTACGGGGGCATCGAGCAGCACCGTCAGATCCGGCTGGACGTCGGCATGGACCCAGCCGGCCAGCGTGTCGATACGCGCCAGCGGTTGGCCGCGTCCACTGCCCTGATAGGCACGGGTGGCGTCTGTGAAGCGGTCGCACACCACCCAGTCTCCGCGCGCGAGCGCGGGGCGGATCAGCTGTTCCACATGGATCGCGCGGGCGGCGAACATCAGCAGCAGTTCTGCCTCTTCGGATACCGGCTCAGTGGCATGCAGCACCACGCGGCGCAGTTCCTCTGCCAGCGGCGTACCGCCAGGCTCGCGCGTGACCACCACACTGATGCCGGCACCACGCAGCTGATCGGCGATGGCAGCAAGGTTGCTCGATTTGCCTACGCCCTCGATGCCTTCGAGCGTGATGAAGCAGCCGGGCATCAGGAACCTTCCGCCGCTGCGCGACGCTCGCGCATGCGTTGCAGGTAGCGTGCAACGGCGCGGTTATGCTCCTCGAGCGTGACCGAAAAGTAATGACTGCCGTCCGGCCGGCCGGTCGCGACGAAGAAAAGCTCATCGCCGTCGGCAGGGTTGAGCGCCGCGTGCAGCGAGCGCTGGCCGGGAAGCGCGATCGGTGTCGGCGGCAGGCCATGACGGGTATAGGTGTTGTACGGGGTATCGCGGCGCAGATCATCCCGACGCAGGCGGTCGCCGAAATCCGCACCCAGACCGTAGATCACAGTCGGATCAGTCTGCAGGCGCATGCCCAGGCGCAGGCGTCGCACGAACACCCCTGACACGCGCTCGCGCTCTGCGTCCAGACCGGTTTCTTTCTCGATGATGGAGGCCAGCACCAGTGCCTCGTAAGGCGATGCCAGCGGCAGTCCCTCGGTTCGTTGCTCCCACGCGTCGGCGAGCTGCACACGCATGCGATCGCGCGCCTGACGCAGGATGTCCAGGTCACTGGTGCCGCGGGCGAAGCGGTAGGTATCCGGGAAGAACAGGCCCTCCGGGTGCAGCTCCGGCTCGCCCAGTGCGGCCATGATCTGCGCTCCACTCATATCGGTGTAGCGCACTGCCTCGTGGGCACGCAGCGCGGCGAGCATCTCCTCGAAGCGCCAGCCCTCGACCACGGTAAGCGGGTGAAGCAGCACCCTGCCCTGCACGAGCAGCGCCAGCAGGGAACGCGGCGTTGCCCCTGCGGGCAGCAGGAATTCACCGGCCTGGATACGCTGATCGGCGCCCTGCCATCGTGCCCAGCGGGCAAACACGCGCGGGTGAGCCATCAGCTCCCGACGCGCCAGCCCTGCGGCGATGGCCGAGAGACTCTGGCCGCTGCTCACCTCGAGCCGCGCGCCGTCCGGTTCTATGCCCATTGGCGTGTCGAGGTAACGCTCCAGCCACGTGAAGCCGGCAATGCCACCGAGTGCCGCCAGCAGTCCAAGCACGAACAGCGCGATCAGCAGCCGGCGCATCAGGATCGGGCATCCGCAAGGCCCATGGCCTGCTGCAACTGGCGCGTCACCGGACCCACGGCGAGTCGACGTTCGCCGAGTCGACGCACCGGCCAGATGCCGATCAGCGCATTGGTCAGAAACAGCTCCCCGGCACCGGCGACGCAGTCGAGCGCGAGCTCGCCTTCCTCGCAGGGCAATCCAAGCATGGCCGCCTGGCGTCGAACGGCGGCACGCATGACGCCAGCGACGCCACACATCGCCACCGAGGGGGTCAGCAGGCGTTGCCCATGCACGGCGAAAACGTTGCTCATCGTGCCGCAGATCACCTGATTGTTTGCATTCATCATCAATCCTTCCTGCCAGCGTGTCCCGGACCATTCGCGTCGGGCCAGCACCTGTTCGAGGCGGTTGAGATGCTTCATGCCGGCCAGCTGCGGGTTGCTGCCCAGGCGCGTGTCACATACGCGCACCGCCACGCCCCGAGTGTAGTGGCTCTGCGGCCAGGACGGCCAGGCGAATACGCCTAGCATCCGCCGGGGTTGCGGCTGCGCGGGGGATGCGTAACCGCGAGGTCCGTCGCCGCGTGTGACGATCAGCTTGATCACGGCATCCGCGCGCTGGCGGGCGGCAAGAGAGCTGAGTTCGTCGCGCAGTGGCGCCAGCACGTGCCGGGGCAGACCCAGGCGCTGGCAGCCCTCGGTGAGGCGCGCCAGGTGCAGGGTCAGATGACGTATTCGTCCCTCCAGCACTGCCATGGTTTCAAACAGGCCATCACCGTACTGCAGGCCCCGGTCCTCGACCGGCACCCGGGCGCTGCGCCGCCCGTCGATCAACCACATCAGGCTATCGCTCCAAGTGCGAGCAGCAGGCCACGTGCCTTGGCACGGGTCTCTGCGAGTTCGCGTGCAGGTGAGGAGTCGGCCACGATACCGGCACCGGCGCGCAGCTCGACCGTGCGATCGTGCTGGACCAGCGTTCGAATCAGGATGTTCAGGTCCATACTGCCGTCGCGATTCAGATAGCCCATCGAGCCGGTGTACGCGCCGCGGGGCTGTCCCTCCAGCGCGGCGATGATCTCCATGCAGCGCACCTTCGGACAGCCGGTGATGGTACCCCCCGGAAACAAGGCCGCAATCGCCCCGCCCGGCGTGACCCCGCTGCGCAACCGGCCAGTGACGTTGGAGACAATATGGTGCACGTGGGCGTAGCTTTCCAGCACCATGAACTCATCCACCACGACGCTGCCCGCGGTACATATGCGGCCGAGATCGTTGCGTTCCAGATCGATGAGCATGACATGCTCGGCGCGCTCCTTGGGGCTGCGATGCAGGGCGCGGCGCAGGCGCCGGTCGTCGCTCTCGAGTGAAGCACGGGGCCGCGTGCCGGCGATGGGCCGGGTATTCACCTGGCCGTCGCGTACGCTGAGCAGTCGCTCGGGCGAAGAACTGATGATGCTGAAATCGCTGTACCGAGCCAGTCCGGCAAAAGGACCGGGGTTGCTTCGGCAGAGCTGCCGATACAGGGCAAGCGGATCAGGTGGGTGTGCGTAGGTGGCCTGCCAACGGCGCGAAAGGTTGGCCTGGAAGATGTCGCCCGCCGCAATCAGCTCGAGCGCCTGGCGCACCGCCGCTTCGTAATGCTCGGCCGGGGCTTCGATCAGTTCACCGAGCGCCGGGCTCGGTGGCCAGGGCGTGAGCCCGGCGTGGGTCATGTCTGCGGCCATGTCGGTGAGCGCGGCGCGGGCCTGCGGTTCGGCGATCAGCCAGGCCCGTTGCTCGAGGTGATCACGCACCAGCGCCACCTCGCATCGCGTAGCCAGTGCCATGGGTGTGGCAGCTGGCGGCAGCACCAGGCGCGGTTCGATCTCTCCTGCCAGCTCGTAGCCCAGATAGACGAACCAGCCGCCCCTGAACGGCAGTCCGGCACCGGAAACCGGTCGGGCCTCGCGCCGCCATGCTTCATCCAGCATGTCGAGGAAAGGCCGGCCCGGCTGCGCGGTCAGTGTTTCGCCGGTCGCGGCGAACAGGAGGTCGTAGCGTGCGTGTTGACCATGGCGTGCAGCGCTTTCGAGCAGGAACGGATAGCGTTGTGGCGCACACGCGTGCAGGCGTGCCGGATGAACGTCGTAATCGACGGCCTGGACCAGGGGTGTGATCGGCGGGGTCGCCACGCTTGAGGTCAGCGGGTCGGCAAGACCGCAGCTGTGCGGCCGGGCGCAGCCTCAGCCGGCGCGCCTGAAGACCAGTGTGCCGTTGGTGCCACCGAAACCGAAGGAGTTCGACATCGCCACCTGAATTCTGGCCTGTCGTGCCTCACCCGGGACATAGTCGAGGTCACAGCGCGGGTCCGGATCGTCCAGATTGATCGTGGGCGGAATGACCTGGTCGCGCAGCGCCATGATCGTGAAGATTGCTTCGATCCCGCCGGCGGCGCCGAGCAGGTGGCCGGTCGTGGACTTGGTGGAACTCACGGCCAGCCGGTCAGCCGCGTCGCCGAAAATACGTCGAAGGGCGATGGTCTCGGCGATGTCGCCCAATGGTGTGGACGTGCCGTGCGCATTCACATAACCGATTTCATCGAGGGACACGCCTGCATCGGTGATCGCCGCGTGCATCGAGGCCCGGGCACCCTCCCCGTCCTCAGGTGGCGCGGTGATGTGGTGGGCATCGCCGCTCATGCCAAACCCGACCAACTCCGCGTAGATGTCCGCGCCCCGCGCCTTGGCGTGTTCGTATTCCTCCAGCACCAGCGCACCTGCGCCATCGGAGAGAACGAATCCGTCCCGGCCCTGATCCCACGGGCGGCTGGCGGCCTGCGGATCGTCGTTGCGCGTCGACAGCGCTCTCATCGAGCAGAAACCGCCCAGACCGAGCGGCGTGGTGGCATGCTCCGCCCCGCCCGCAATCATCGCGTCTGCGTCGCCGTAGGCAATCATGCGGCCGGCCACGCCGATCGAATGTGTGGCCGTGGTGCACGCAGTGACGATGGCCAGATTCGGCCCCTTGAGCCCGTACATGATCGAGACGTGACCCGAGATCATGTTGATGATGCTGCCGGGGACGAAAAACGGTGAAATCTTTCGCGGTGACTGGCCGTCGTAATATTTCGCGTGATTGGCTTCGATGGTGCCTATCCCGCCGATGCCGGCACCCATGGTGACGCCGATGCGGTGCCGATTTTCATCTGTGACGCTCAGTCCACTATCTTCGAGCGCCTGACGGCTCGCGGCAATGCCGTAGTGCATGAACGGATCGATCTTGCGCGCCTCCTTGGCGGGCAGATAATCCTCGACATTGAAATTTCGCACCACGCCGCCGAAGCGCGTCGAGAACTGACTGACATCAAAACTCTCGATCGGCCCGATGCCGCTGACGCCCGCCACGACATTGTTCCAGGCCTCGGCAATCGTATTGCCCACCGGCGATACGATGCCCAGACCGGTCACAACCACTCGGCGTGCAGTCATGCAATCACACTAAGGCTGGACTTGAAGGCGCGGATCCGACCTGCCGGCCCGCGTCAGGACTGATTCTTGCGCGCAAGAATATAGTCGACCGCCTGCTGCACCGTGGTGATTTTCTCGGCTTCCTCGTCAGGGATTTCGGTTTCGAATTCCTCTTCGAGTGCCATCACGAGTTCGACGGTGTCGAGTGAATCGGCACCCAGATCATCGACGAAGGATGCATCGTTGGTGACTTCTTCTTCCTTTACGCCGAGCTGTTCGGCGACGATCGCTTTGACCTGCTGTTCGATGCTGCTCATTGTGCCTGTTTCCCTCTTGGCGGCTACAGTGGTTTGGGTTCTCGCGACCCCGGTCCGGAAACCGCAGGCGCGTATTTTAGGTGAATCGGCATGACCAATCTAGCAAGCTGACGATATCTGCGCTGTTATTGCTCATAAAGTCATTTAAATCAGTGAATTGACCGTCAGCGAAGACCCCGCGCCGGTTGTCTTCCGCCGGTGCGGGCCTAGCTCATATACATGCCGCCGTTGACGTGCAGCGTCTCCCCGGTGATGTAGGCGGCTGAATCGGAGGCCAGGAACACCACGGCGGCGGCGACATCCTCGACACTGCCGAGCCGCCCGCTGGCGATCTGTGCGATCAGCGCGCTGCGCGTCTTGTCATCGAGGCTTCGCGTCATGTCGGTGTCGATGAAGCCAGGCGCCACGGTGTTGACCGTGATGCCGCGTGACCCGATCTCGCGGGCCAGCGAGCGCGCGAAGCCCATCATGCCCGCCTTCGCGGCGGCGTAGTTGCTCTGCCCGGCGTTGCCCATCGCGCCGACGACCGAGGCGATGTTGATGATGCGCCCCCAGCGTGCCTTCATCATGCCGCGCATGCAGGCGCGAGATGTACGGTACACCGAACTTAAGTCGACATTGATGACCTCATGCCATTCGTCAGGCTTCATGCGCATCAGCAGGTTGTCACGCGTGATGCCCGCATTGTTGACAAGGATCGCAGGGCTGCCCTCGCGCTCGCCGAGCGCGGCAAAAAAACGCTCGACGCTTGCGTCACTGCCCACATCGAGAACCGCTCCACGGCCGTGATCGCCAAGGCGCAGTGTGATCGACTCGGCCCCGGCCTCGCTGGTGGCGGTGCCGATCACCCGGCAACCCTGGGCGGCGAGCGCTGCAGCGATCGCCTCACCGATACCGCGCGAGGCGCCCGTGACGACTGCCAGTTTGCCCGACAGCCCCGATGCAGGGGTGCTCATGCGCTGACTTCCTGGCCCTCGACGACAAGCGCTTCAGACAGCGCGGTCGCATCGTGCAGCGATGCCGTGACCAGGCCGCGGTCGATTCGCCGACTCAGCCCGGTGAGCACCTTGCCCGGTCCACATTCGACGATCCTCTCCATACCCTCTGCGGCCATGGCCGTGATGGTCTCGACCCAGCGCACGGGACTGTACAACTGCCGCACCAGCGAGTCGCGGATCGCCACGGGCTCGCCGAGCTGCGTGACATCGACATTATTGATCACTGGAATCTCCGGCGCGCGGACGCGAACTTCGGCCAGCGCCGCCGCCAGTTTCTCGGCGGCAGGCTTCAGCAGCGAGGAATGACAGGGCACGCTGATCGGCAGGATCACGGTCTTTCGTGCGCCCATTTCCGAGGCCACGGCCATGGCGCGTCGAACGGCATCGGTGTGTCCGGCGATCACTACCTGGCCAGGGGCGTTGAGATTGACCGCCTCCACCACCGCGCCATTGGCGGCACGGGCGCACGCCGCGCGCAGTTCCTCATCACCCAGCCCCAGCACGGCCGCCATGGCACCCTGTCCTTCAGGCACCGCCGCCTGCATCAGCTCGCCGCGCAGCCGCACGAGCCGCACGGCCTGGTCAAAATCCAGGACCCTGACAGCAGACAGAAGAAGATCGAGGCGATGGCGTCGATACACGACCTCTCCCGGGACCTGATAAACGCCCCCTTCGAGTTCCATCCGCGAAACGACCGACAGCAGCAGCACGCCATCAAGCTCGGCGACG
>JBGTIC010000014.1:0-3733 GCA_041745895.1 Gammaproteobacteria bacterium | reverse complement strand
CCCCCCCCCCCCCCCCCCCCCCCCAACCGGGGCTTGAGTAAATGCCATCGGCTCCAGGCCTTGACCACCTGCAGGACGGATGCCTTGCTGCGCCCAGCGGCGTGTACAGTACGCAGCCCGCGCCGTACACTGACATGACATCTTGGAAGTTGCGGGGAAAGTCATGTTGTCCAGCCTGTTCTGGCTGCTCCTGTTCATCGTCGTTGCCACGACCCTGGCCTACCGCCGGGTGGACCTCCAGTCCTCCACGCTTGTCATAGGTGGCACGCTGCTGGCCTACACCATCTTCGGCAACGGCTGGATACTCTGGCTGCTGCTGTTGTGGCTGCTGTTCGCCGGCATGGTGTTCCTGAACATCGAGGATCTGCGCCGCGAACACATCACCCGCCGGCTGCTGGCGATCTACCGCACCATGCTGCCGCAGATGTCGCGCACTGAACGTGAGGCGCTGGAATCGGGCACCGTGTGGTGGGAAGGCGAGCTGTTTTCCGGCAGTCCTCGCTGGGAAAAACTCATGGACCTGCCGCCACCGCGGCTCAGTGCGGAGGAACAGGCGTTCATCGACGGCCCGGTAGAGACGCTGTGCCGCATGGCCAACGACTGGGAAATTACCCACGAGCTGGCCGACCTGCCCCGGCCCGTGTGGGATTACATCATCGAGAACAGATTCTTCGGCATGATCATTCCGAAGAAGTACGGCGGCCTGGAATTCTCGGCGTTCGCCAACTCGATGGTTCTGTCCAAGCTCTCCAGCCGCGGCGTGGTGCTGAGCTCCACCGTCGGCGTGCCCAATTCCCTCGGCCCTGCGGAGTTGCTGCTGCATTACGGCACCGAGGAACAGAAGTCTCACTGGCTGCCGAGACTGGCCGCCGGCCAGGAGATCCCGTGCTTCGCGCTGACCTCGGTTCGCGTGGGCTCCGACGCCACGGCGATCACCGATACCGGCGTGGTCTGCCGGGGCCAGTGGCAGGGCGAAGAGGTCGTCGGCATCCGTCTGAACTGGGACAAGCGCTATATCACGCTCGCCCCGGTCGCCACGGTTATCGGCCTGGCCTTCAAGCTTGCCGACCCGGATCACCTGATCGGCGATCGCGACGAGTACGGCATCACCGCGGCCCTCGTGTCAGCGGATCTGCCGGGCATCACGATCGGTCGCCGCCATTTCCCGCTCAACGTCCCGTTCCAGAACGGGCCGACCCAGGGCGACGACGTGTTCGTGCCGCTCGATGCGATCATCGGCGGCCCGAAGATGGCCGGACAGGGCTGGAGGATGCTCGTCGAGCAGCTTTCCGTGGGTCGCGCCATCACGCTGCCGGCCTCAGCGATGGGCGGCGCACGCGCCGCCGTGTACGCCTCCGGAGCCTACTCGCGTATCCGCCGTCAGTTCGGCCTGCCGGTGGGCAAGTTCCATGGCGTAGGCGAGGCACTCGCGCGCATGGCCGGCTACACCTACATCATGAACGCCAACTCCGAGGTCACCTCAGGCGCCATCGATCGCGGCGAGAAGCCCTCCGTACCTGGCGCTATTCTGAAGTACCACAACACCGAGATGGCCCGCATGATCGCCAACGACGCGATGGACGTGCATGGTGGCAAGGGCATCATGATGGGGCCGAAGAACTATCTGGGTCGCGGTTACCAGGGTGTGCCGGTGGGCATCACCGTGGAGGGTGCAAACATCCTCACGCGCTGTCTGATCATCTTCGGCCAGGGTGCCATCCGCTGCCATCCCTTCGTACTTGATGAAATGCAGGCGGCGTCGAACCCGGATGCGGAGCAGGGCCTGATCGACTTCGACCGCTCGCTGTTCGGTCACGTGGGTTATGCCATCAGCAACGCGGCGCGCTCACTGGTCATGGCATTGACCCAGGCGCGCTTCACGCGGGTGCCGGAACAGGGGCCGGTGCGGCGCTACTACCAGCACATCAACCGCTACAGTGCCTCGTTCGCGCTGACCGCGGATGTGGCCATGCTCACGCTGGGCGGCGCACTCAAGCGCAAGGAATTGATGTCGGCGCGCCTGGGCGATGTGCTGGCGAGCATCTACATGGCCTCGATGGTGCTCAAGCACTACGACAACCAGGGCCGCCAGCGCGAGGACCTGCCGCTGGTCGAATGGGCCTGCCGCCACCTGCTGTATCACGCCCAAGAGCAGCTTCACGGCTTCCTGCGCAACTTCCCGGTACGCTGGGTGGCGGTGCTGCTGCGCATGTTCGTGTTCCCGCGCGGTCGCACCTACTCATCTCCGTCCGATGATCTCGGTCAGGACATCGTCGAGCTGATCATGGCGCCCACCGCCACGCGTGAACGCCTGTGTGCGGGCATCTACCAGACCGTCGAACCGGGTAATCCGCTGGGTCTGCTGCAGGAGGCCCTGGAGCTTGCCATCGAGGTACGCGACCTGGAGCGCAAGGTCTTCGACGCCATTCGCGATGGCCGTATCACCGCCGAAGAGGTGCCTTCGCAGATCAACCAGGCGGAAAGCCTGGGCGTACTCACCGCCAGGGAAGCCGCGCAGGTGCGCGATTTCGACAGCAAGGTGCTCGAGCTGATCTGCGTGGATGACTTTGCCCCGGAGGACCTGGGCACGCGCGCCGGCACCAGACAGGGAGCGCCTGCAAGCGCTGACTCGGGCGAGGCGGACTCTGCACAGGCAGGCCCGCGGCTGGGAGACAGTCCGGCCGAAAAGCCGGCCAGGAAACCGGTCAAGGCCTCGGCCAGAAAGAAATCCACGGCCCGGGTCTCAGCGCGCCGGGATGACTCCGGTCCGGACTTCGAGCGCGCCCAAGGCGACAGCGAAGCACCGCGCGGCTGACGGGCAGGGTCATGAGCGGGGGCGAGCACGACACCGTGTTACCCGAACCCTGCAGCCCGCCGGGACTCGTCTTCGAGGTGGAGCTTACGCTGCCCGACGACGAGGCACTGTCGGCGGAGAGCTGGCTTGGTGAATACCTGCAGGAGATGCTGCAACTTCCGGCCTTTACCGCCGGGCGCCTGTACACACCCGATGAGGCTGCGGCCGATGCCCAGGCCGTTCCCGGTGATACGGTCGCCATCCACACCGCGCCGCGGCGGCGCATCGCGCAATTCACCGTTGCCGATCGCCGTGCATTCGATGATGCGCTCGGTGCAGACATCGACCGGCTGCACACGGCACTCCATGCCCGCTGGGGCGAGGATTTCGTGCTCACATCGCGCCTGCTCACCGGGGGCGACGACCGGTATTCGGCGCATGCGCCGCGCTGTCTGAACTGCGAGGCGGTGCTCACCGGCCAGTACTGCTGGCGCTGCGGTCAACGCGCCAATGCGCCAATGCGCGCATGATCACTGTGGGCGAACTGCTAGGCAACCTGACCACCGATCTGGTGCAGCTGGAGTCGCGATTGTGGCGCAGCCTGATTCCGCTGATCGTGCGCCCGGGTCAGCTGACCGCCGACTACCTGGCCGGCCGGCGCGTGCGCTACATGCCGCCGTTTCGCATGTACCTGGTGTTCTCGCTGATCTTCTTCCTGCTGGTGACGCTGGGCACCAGGGGCCAGGACATCACCGCCTTCAACGTCGGCGGGGCGGATTCGCAGACAATGGCCAGCGAGCGGGCGCAGGATCTGTGCATCATCGACGCGGACCTCCAGAATCTCCCACAGTGGCTGGGCTCAAGGCTCACCCGCGAGACGCTCGAGCGCCGCTGCCTGCGTATCGTCAGCAACCCCGAGTGGTTTTTCCGCGGACTAAT
>JBGTIC010000013.1:0-10617 GCA_041745895.1 Gammaproteobacteria bacterium | reverse complement strand
CAGCTCACCTCGCGTGAAGCCGCGCTGAATGCTGCAGCCAGCCGCGCGCTGAATGCCGAACGCACGCACGCGCGCGTCGAGTCCCTGCGTGCCCAGCGGCAGGTCTCTGAAGGCGACTACGAGCAGGCGCTCACGGACATGCAGGCCGCCCAGGCCGAGGTCGAGGGCATCGAGGCGGATATCGCTGCGATCCGCGAGCAGCTCTCCGATATGGTCATTCGCGCGCCGTTCGACGGCGAGATTTCTGAACAACATGCCGATGAAGGTGCGTTCGTCGAAGTCGGCCGGCGTATCGCCACGCTCTACCAGATCGATCCGCTGTACATCGCCTTCAGCATTCCCGAGCGCTATGCCGGCCGCGTGACGCTGGACAACGAAGTGCAGGTCTCGGTTGCCAGTTTCCCCGATGAGCAGTTTGCCGCAACGCTGGATCTGATCAGCCCCAACGTCGATGAGCGCAGCCGCACCCTGGGCCTGCGCGCGACGGTGCCGAACCCGGACGGGCGGCTTCGCCCGGGCAGCTTCGGCACGGCACGGCTCATCGTCGAGCGTCTGGACGACCTCGCCGTGCTTCCCGAAGAGGCGCTCATCGGCACGCGCGACGGTTATATCGTGTTTGTGGTCGCCGATGGCGAAGCACGACGGCGGGAAGTGTCCACGGGCCTGCGCGAGGATGGCGTCGTGGCGATCACCGAGGGGCTCGCGCCCGGCGAGATCGTCGTGCAACGTGGACACTCGCGCATCAGCGACGGCACCCAGGTCCAGACCACCGGAGACGTCGCTGCGATCGATGGTCGCTGACGGAGATCCCCGATGATCTGGAATTTCTGCATCAAGCGGCCCGTGTTCACCATCGTGATGTTTCTGGTGATCGGGATTTTCGGCGGCTATGGTTACCTGCAGATGCCGGTGCAGGAAAACCCGGACGTCGAATTCCCGGTCGTGAGCATCAACGTGGTGCTGCCCGGCGCGTCTCCCGAGGTGATCGAAAACGAGATCATCGAAGTCCTCGAAGAGGAGATCAACACCGTCGAGGGTATTCGTGAGCTGCGCTCCGAGGCCCGCCAGCAGGTCGGCAGCATCATCATCATCTTCGAGCTCTCGCGCGACCTCGATATCGCCACGCAGGACGTGCGCGACGCCGTGGACCGCGTGCGCCGCCTGCTGCCGATGGATGCCGAGGCGCCGATCGTCAGCAAACTGGATCTGGACGCGCAGCCCATCATGTGGGTGGCGATCCAGGGAGACGATCGCTGGGACCGTGTGCAACTCACCCGCTATGTCGAAGACGTGCTCAAGAGCCGGCTCGAAAGTCTCCCGGGGGTTGGGCAGATCCTTGTCGGGGGTTCGCGACGCTATGCGGCGCGGGTGCGGCTTGATCCGGAGCGACTCGCCGCCCATCAGCTGACCGTGCAGGATGTGGTCAACACGATCCAGGCGAACAACATCAGCATCCCCACCGGCAGCATTCAGGGCTCGACCCGGGAGTTTCGCATCAATACCCGCGGGCAGTTCGCCGATGCCGCGCCAATCAATGATCTTGTCATCACCGTGGTCGACGGCGCGCCGGTGCGCATCAGTGATGTGGGTCGTGCGATCGACGATGTGGAGTCGGATCGACAGGTGGCGCGTTTTGCCGGCGAGCCCACCATCGGCATGGGCATCATCAAGCAGTCCGGGGCCAATGCGGTCGAACTTTCGCGCGGAGTTCGTGCGGGACTGGTTGCCATCGCCCCGGATTTCCCTGCCGGTCTGTACTACACGATTTCCAGCGACGATGCGGAATTCGTCGAAGAAAGCATCCGCGACCTGTTCACGACGATTTTTCTGGCCACCGCGCTGGTGGTGCTGGTCGTGCTGGTTTTCCTGCGCACGATCAAGGGCACGCTGGTGGCGGCGCTGGCAATCCCCGCTGCCCTGCTGACCGGCTTCGCGGTGATGCATCTGCTGGGCTTCACGATCAACCAGGTCACGATGCTGGGGCTGATTCTGGTGGTGGGCATCGTCGTCGACGACGCCATCGTCGTGCTCGAGCGCACCCAGAGGCACCGCGAGGAAGGTGCCGAGCGTGAGCCGGCGGCAAGGATCGGCACCACGGAAGTGGCGTTTCCGAACATCGCCAATTCACTCGCGCTGGCCGCGGTATTCCTGCCGGTGGCCTTTTCCGGCGGCATCATCGGCCAGTTCTTCCTGGAGTTCGGTATTACCGTCACCGCGACGGTGTTCGCATCGACGTTCGTCGCCCTCACGCTGACGCCCATGCTGTGTTCCCGCCTGCTGGAGCGAAGGACGACCCAGGGGCGCATGTTTACCTGGTCCGAGCGGCGCTTCGACCAGCTCGAGGCCGGCTACACCCGTCTGCTTGGTGCAGCCCTGCGCCATCGCCTGCTGACCATCGGTATCGGTGCGGCGGCTTTCGCACTGGGTATCCTTGCGCTGCTGAACACGCCCAGCGAGTTTGCACCCTCCCCTGACCGTGCCGGCTTCCTGATCAGCTTTGAAACACCGGAGGGCGCCACCCTGTCGGAGACCGATCGTTTCGCCCGGCGTATCGAACAGGTACTGAAGGAAACACCGGAGATCGCCCACCAGTTTGTCGGCATCGGGCTTGGTGCAGGTGGCCCGGGCAACGTCAACACCGGTGTCGCGTTCGTCACCCTGACGCCGCGCGGCGAACGCGACAGTCACCAGATCGAGGTCATGCAGACGCTGCGAGAGCGTCTCGGTGATATTCCGGACGGTCGCGCGTTCATCTTCGAGTTCGGGCCCGGGGGTGTGGCCGGCCAGCCCATCGAGCTGATCCTGCAGCATCCGGATCTGGAGCTGCTCGGCGATGCCCAGGAGCAGGTCATGGAGTGGATGGCCGAGCGTCGCGACCTGTTCGTCGGCGTGCGATCCAATCTGCGCTTCAGTTCGCCGGAGGTGCAGGTGGAGCTCAATCGCGACCGCATCGCCGAAGCCGGTGTCAGCGCAATCGAGGTCGCCAATGCGATGCGCTATCTGCTGGCCGAAGGCCCGGTCTCCCAGATCGAGCGCGACTCCAAGCGCTATGATGTGATCATCGATGTCGCCGGCCGCGGCAATCTCTCGCCCCAGGTGCTGCGAAACATCTACCTGCGCAATGGCGAGGGCCTGGTGCCCCTGGATGGCCTGATCGAGATCACCGAAACAGTCGGTCCCAATACCATCAATCGCTACAACCGCATGCGTTCGGCGACGATCAGCACGAGCACGCCTCCTGGCGTAGTGCTCGGCGACGCAGTGGCAGGACTTGAAGACTACGTCGCGCGCGAATTGCCCGCAGGCGTGGACTACATATTCGCAGGTCAGGCCAAGGATTTCGAGGAGTCGTTTTTCTATCTGCTGCTCGCCCTTGTGCTGTCGATCGTGTTCATCTATCTGGTCCTCGCCGCACAGTTCGAATCCTTCCTGCTGCCCTTCACGATCATGGCAGCCCTGCCGCTGGCCACGATCGGCGCCTTCGGTTCGCTGTGGCTGCTCGGCCTGCCGGTCAGCGTATATGCATTCATCGGCCTGATCATGCTGATGGGCCTGGTCACCAAGAATTCCATTCTGCTGGTCGATTACACCAATGTGCTGGTGGCGCGCGGTCGCCAGCCGATGGAGGCGGCGCTGGAGGCCGGTACGAATCGTCTGAGGCCCGTCCTGATGACCGCAATTTCGACCATCCTTGGCATGATGCCCATCGCGATGGGCTTCGGTGCCGGCGGCGAGGTGCGCGCAGCCCTGGGTGTGGCCGTCGCCGCAGGACTGTTCAGCTCGACGCTGCTGACCCTGGTCGTCGTGCCCGTGCTGTATACCTACCTGAGGCCGTTCGAGGCGCGCCTTCGCGGTGGCCGTCGGACGACAGCCACCGCGCCACGGGCGTCTGCCATATGAAATTTGTCCACATCAGCGTGGCTTTCGAATACATGGAGCATCTCGAGGAGGTGCTCGATCGCCATGAGGTGAGCAACTACGTGCGCTACCCACGGGTGCATGGACGCGATCCGCGCGGCAAGCACTTCGGCTCACAGGTCTTTCCCGGCAACTTCACGGTGGTACAGGCACTCGTGGAGGATGATCGGGTCGCCGCCCTGCTCGATGAGCTTCGGGCGTTTCGTGACAGCCGCGCGGCACACCGCGGCACCGAAGCGGTCGTGCTGCCCATCGAACAGCGCCTGTAGATTTATTGCCTGGCCGGCTGCGCCACTTCAGCAGCTGCGCTAATTCAGCGGCTGCGGCCGCTCGATGACATAGCCCTGGGCGAAATCCACACCCATCTGGCGCAGCGCATCGAACGCTGACTGATCCTCGATCTGCTCGGCCACGACCTTGAAATGCAGGGTCCGCGCCAGCTCCATGATCGCGCCCACCATCGCCTGGTGCACCATGTCGGAGGCCAGATCGCGCGTGAACGCACCGTCGATTTTCAGGTAGTCCAGCGACAGGCTCTTGAGATTGGCGAACGAGCCCATGCCGCTGCCGAAATCATCCAGCGCAAAGCAGCAGCCCATGCCGTGCAGGACGCTGATGAAGCGCCGCGAAAGATCGAGGTTGCCGATCACCGAGGCCTCGGGAATCTCGAAGCAGATCTGACCAGGACTCACGCCTGAGTGATCCAGACATTCGACGACAAACTCCAGAAAGCCCTCGTCGCCCAGCGTCTGGCCGGAAAGATTGATGCTGCAGCTGCGCTGGTCAGGAAGCTTCAGCGCGCCGCTGCCCAGGGCTGCCAGTGTCGTCTGCACGACCCACCGGTCGATATGCGACATCAGGTGGTAACGCTCCGCGGAGGCCATGAACTGCGAAGGTGAGATCGCCGCCCCACCCTCGTCGCGCAGGCGCAGCAACACCTCCACCGATGGTCCGTGGGTCACCCGCCCCCCCAGCGAGATGATCGCCTGGGTGAACAGTTCGAAGCGTCCCTCCTTGAGCGCCGCCTGGATCTTCTGCAGCCACTGGATCTCGCCGCGCTGGCGTGCCAGCGCCTCATCGCGCGCCGAATACACGTGGACGCGGCCGCGCCCCTGCTGCTTGGCGACATAGCAGGCCGAATCCGCCGCCGAGAGCACGTCCTCGAGCGTTCCGCTTTCCTGGCCGATCTGCACCAGCCCGACAGAGACCCCGACGTTGAAGATCTTGTCCTGCCACACGAAGCGGTAAGACCCCACAGCCTGGCAGACATCTTCGGCGATCTGGCAGGCCTTCTCGAGCGGACATCCCACCAGCAGCATGCCGAATTCGTCGCCGCCCAGGCGGGCCACCGAGTCGGAGTCACGCACCTCCTTGCGGATCAGCGCTGCGAGTTCGCGCAGCATATTGTCGCCGGCGATATGGCCACAGGTGTCGTTGACCGCCTTGAAGCGGTCGAGATCCAGATAGCACAACACATGCGAGCCGTCCTCGGAGCGCGCAGAGGCCAGTGCCTCCTCGAGTCGATGCTGAAACTCGTGACGGTTGAGCAGACCGGTGAGCGCGTCGTGACTGGCCTGATAGGACATCTGGCGGGCGATACCACGCAGCTCGGTGACGTCATGCAGCACCACCACGCAACCCGAGACCTGACCTGCGGGATCGCGGATGGGTGAGGCTGTCAGATCGATCGAACACTCCCGGGTGCCGGTCTTGGAGAGCATCAGCGCGCGCCGGCCCAGGTGAACGCGACGGCGTTCGAGCAGGCACTTCGCCACAGGATCGCCCAGTGATTTGCGATCCACCTCATCGACCAGTGCGATCAGGTCAGACAGGCGTCGGCCGATGGCACTGGCCCTGCTCACGCCGGTCAGTGCTTCGGCGGCTTCATTCATGTAATCGATCTGGCTCTCGGGATCGGTGGTGATGACCCCCTCGCCAATCGAGTCGAGCGTCATGCGCGCCTGCAGCTTGCCGCGCTGCAGGCCCGCATCGAGGCTCTTGCGATAGCTGATGTCCCGCGCCACAGTCAGCCAGGCGCGCTCACCGCCGTGCCCTACCGGGCCACTGGACAGCTCCACCCACAGCCCCTCGTCGGCCGTACCACTGAGCTGGACCTCCAGCTGCGCCGGTGTTTGCACGGCGTCGTGGAGCGTGCCGAACATCCGCCGCGCGGCCGCGCGATAAGCCGGCCGGACAAGCTCGATCACCGGTCGGCCAACCACGCTCTGGGTGTCGCCACCGAGCACGTTCACCGCCGCGGCATTGGCGAACACCACCTCATCGGTATGCACCAGCGTGATCTCGGGCTGCGCCTCCAGCCACGGGTGCAGCGACGTCCAGTCGGGGCGTGCCGTCGCACCGTCTCCGAGCGGGGACGGATGCGCCGGCGCTGTCGGCTGATCCCGGACCATCTCGAATGCTTCAAGGTCGCGTGCGCGGCGACGCCACACCATCACCAGGGCGATAGCCAGGGTCACGGCCACCAGCAACGACGCGCCGGCGATCAGGGTGGGCAGATCGCCGTTCATGCTCTGCCTGTCCGGATCAATCGCCTGCGATGTTGCATCTATGGTCCAAACGCTGCGGCAGGCTGGCTGCGGAGATGACTGGCCGCGTTGGTCTTGCCGCACACCTGGTACAGCAGAATCGCGGGCCTTGTTATGAGCGGCTGGGCACGTGCACAGGACCGTCGTGTTTCATTGCGGGGAGAATAGCCGATACGCGCCCGCAGCATCGCAGGCATTCACCATAATCCTGCATCATCAGGGGGCCGTCGGGCCCCCCTGCCGACGCCTGGATCGCAACCGGCAAGCGGATTTGCCAGGTCCGTTCGCGCCTTGTGCGAGCGCTGCATTCTCCGTACCCTTAAGCGCTTTTCGACGCCCCCGGGAGCCCGCAGGAATGAATATCGAGCTCGCCCGCGAACAGATGCTGGGCCAGCAGGTACGCGCGTGGGAAGTGCTCGACGAGCGCGTGCTCGAGGCCATGCGTACGGTGCCCCGTGAGGCCTTCGTGCCACCGGCCTACCGTGAACTGGCATTCGCCGAATCCTGCGTGCCGCTCGATCACGGCGAGCAGATGATGACGCCGATGGTCGAGGGTCGCCTGCTCCAGGCGCTGGCACTCGGGGTTCACGACCGGGTGCTGGAGATCGGCACCGGCTCGGGGTACCTCGCAGGCTGTCTGGCGCTGCTGGCCGGCCAGGTCACCAGCATCGATATCCATGATGATTTTGTCGTCGCGGCCGGCGCCCGCCTGGCGGCTCAAGGTATCCGGAATGCGCGCCTGCAGACGGCCGATGTCTTCAGCTTCCGCCCCGCCGAGACCTTCGATGCGATCGCGGTCACCGGTTCGCTGCCGCAGTTCGAAGAGCGCGTCGCCAGCTGGCTGAAGCCCGGCGGGCGCCTGTTCTGCATCGTCGGTCAGGCGCCGGTGATGCGAGCAATGCTGGTCGTTCGCGAGGGCACGGGCGACATGACGAGCGAGACCCTGTTCGAAACGGTTGTTCCGCCGCTGCGCAATGCACCGCAACCCTCACGTTTTCGTTTCTAGGACAGCGCAACGCGACCATGCTGGAAATCGGTCCCCATGAATACCGCAGCCACTGGAGCGAGGCTGACGAGCAGGCCGGTCGCGTGACCTTGCTGGATGTGCGCGAACATCACGAACTTGCGATCGCACGCCTGCCCCAGGCGCTGCACATTCCCATGGGCGAGGTGCCTGCGCGGATCGGCGAGCTCGACGCCACGCGACCCCTGGTGGTGCTGTGCCGCAGCGGCGGGCGCAGTGCGCAGGTGGGGCGCTATCTCGAGCAGCACGGCTTCGCAGACGTCTATAACCTGACAGGCGGCATCAATGCCTGGGCCGAGGAACTCGACCCTGGACTTACCATCTACTAGCTGCGTCGCGCCCGTTGGCAGGGCTTGGCGCATGGGTCTGAGTTGGTGTTATACTCCACCAACACACTTACGCAGAACAGGAATCTTGAGCATGCATGTTCGGCTTATGAGCCTGGCCACCCTGGCCATTGTCCTGCTGGCCACACCCGCGGCCGCCGAAGAATCCCTGCTGGACATCTACCAGCGCGCGCTGCAGAGCGATCCGCGGATTCGGGAGGCCGAAGCGCTCTTCCTGGCCGAGAGCGAAATTCGGCCACAGGCCCGCGCGGCCCTTTTGCCCGAAGTCGTGGCCACGGGCGCCCGTACGAAAACCGATTCAGAAGGCTCTCAGCGGTTTTTTGATCCGGGTACCGGCCTGCCTGCCGCGCCCTTCCAGTTCGAGCAGGACGCCCGCACCCGCCAGTGGCAGCTCGAGTTGCGCCAGAGCATATTCCGCTGGGACCAGTGGCTGACTTTCCGGCAGAGCGACAAGCGACTGGCCCGCGCGGAAACAGACTTCGAGGCCGCAAATCAGGATCTGATGGTGCGTGTCGCGGACGGTTATTTCGAAGTGCTCGCCGCGCAGGACACGCTCGGTGCCGCCCAGGCGACGCTCGAGGCCATCGAGCGCCAGCTCGAGCAGTCCCAGACTCGCTTTGAGGTCGGCCTGATCGCCATCACTGATGTGCAGGAGGCCCAGGCCGCATTCGACCGCTCGGTGGCCGACGAGATCGCCGCACAGCGCGCGCTGGCCTCGGCGCGGGAGATTCTGCGTGAACTCACGGGCGAGTACGTCACGGCCCTGTCCAGGCCGCAGGAAGAATTGCCGCTGGTCGCACCTGCGCCGGCCTCGGAGAGTGCCTGGGTCGACACCGCGCTGGCGCAGAACCTCGATCTGGTCGCTGCGCGGTTTGCAGCCGAGATCGCCAGCGACGACATCCGCATCCGGAGGACCGATCACTACCCGACGCTGGACCTCGTGATGTCGCGCTTTTCATCCGACACCCGCGCAGACCGCTCCAGCAATATGGGACCCTTCCTGCCAGCCGACAGCGACCAGCGTGCCGATTCGATCTCGCTGCAGGTTCGGGTGCCTTTGTTCTCGGGCGGCGCGACTGCTTCGCGGGTGCGTGAGTCAGTGTATCGTCACCGCGCGGCGCGCGAAGCGGTCGACCGGGTCACGCGCCAGACGGAGCGCGAGGCGCGCGATGCCTACATGGGCGTGATTTCCGAGATCAGCCGCGTGCGTGCGCTGCGCCAGGCGGTGACCTCATCGGAAACCGCACTGGAAGCCACTGAAACCGGATTTGACGTAGGCACCCGCACCACTGTGGATGTGCTCGAGGCCCGGCGTCGGCTGTTCGACGCGCAGACCTCGTATTCACGCAGCCGGTATGACTATTTGCTCAACATCCTGCGCCTGAAGCGCGCGGCGGGCATCCTGACGGTACAGGATCTCGAAGAGATCGACGGCTGGCTGGAGCGCTGAAGCCTTACTCGCGTGCGGCCAGCAACGGCCGCACGAGCCTGAGCAGGCGCTCCAGTGCGCCACGGTTGTCCTCGACGATACGCTGACCGCGAGCACCGATGTCGCGTCGTGCCTGCGGATCGGCCAGCAGTTCACTCACCGCATCGCCCAGCGCGGTGGCATCGTTCACGACGCGAGCAGCCCCGGCACTGACGAACATCTCGGCGATGTCCTCGCAATTGAAGGTGTGCGGTCCGGTCAGCACGGGCAGGCCAAGCGCGGCAGGTTCCAGCAGATTGTGTCCGCCGATGGGCACCAGACTGCCGGCAACGAAGGCGACATCGGACGCCGCGTAGAAGCTCGTGAGTTCACCCAGGGTATCGCCGAGGAATACGCTGTCGCGCTCTGCGAGGCGCAGACCGCTGCTGCGACGCACGTGCGGAAACTCCAGTCGGGTGAGCAGGTCGGCTACGGCGTCGAAACGCTCGGGATGTCGCGGCACGAGCAGCAGCAGCGCCTCGGGAAACCGCTCGAGCACGCGTCTGTGCGCCGCCAGCACGATCTCCTCCTCACCGCCGTGCGTGCTTGCCGCCACCCACACGGGCCGCAGCGCGGCATGGCGCTCGCGAAACTCCAGGCCCTGCCGCCTGACCTGAGGCGGAAGCCTGAAATCGAACTTGATGTTACCGGTGACGTACGTGCGTTCCGGTGCCGCGCCGACCTGGCGAAAGCGCATGGCGTCAGCTTCGCTCTGCGCCCCGATGATGATGCCGTGCGACAGGGTCTCGCGAAACAGCCCCACGAGCAGTCGATAGCGGTTGATCGAGCGGGGCGAGATACGCGCACTGGCCAGCACCAGCGGCACCCCGCGGCGGCCACACTCGTTGTAGAGATTCGGCCACAACTCGGTTTCAAGCACCACGGCCAGGCTTGGCCTGACACGATTGAAGAATCGCTTCACCGATCCGGGAAGATCGTAGGGGACGAAGCGGCGATCGACGCTATCGCCGAACAGGGCCTGGGCGTGTGCCGCCCCGGTGGGCGTCATGGACGTGATCACCAGGCGCCGATCCGGATAGGTGGTCTGCAATTCACGGATCAGGGGGGCTGCAGCCTGCACCTCGCCTACGGACACGGCGTGCACCCAGATGTTGTTGGTGCCCTCCAGCCTGGGACCGAACCCGAAGCGCTGCCGCAGATTCCTCCAGTAGCCGCGATTCCTGCGGCCGCGCCAGAGGATGACCCCGAGCAGCGCCGGGGTCAGCAGGTAGGACACGACGATGTAGACGAAGCGCAGCACCTTAACGTATGGCTCAGGCGCGTGGCCGGCGCTGGCGACCACGCACGGCTGCG
>JBGTIC010000012.1:0-3591 GCA_041745895.1 Gammaproteobacteria bacterium | reverse complement strand
CAAATGCTGGCCCGCCCGCGCTGGAAGCTCGACGAGCTGACGCCGCCCGCCCGCCACTAACGAAGTACGCGCCCGACTTTCAGGAAGCACAGCGTCATGGACATCATCTATCTTCGCGGCCTGCAGGTCGAAGCCGTGATCGGCATCTGGGAGTGGGAGCGCAAGGTGCGCCAGACCATTGCCATCGATCTGGAGTTCTCGACCAGCGCCGCGGCGGCTGCCGCCACCGACAGTATCGATGATGCGCTGAATTATCACGATGTGGCCCAGCGGCTGATCAAATTCACCGAAGCCTCCGAGTTTCGTCTGGTCGAGAGTCTGGCCGAGGCGCTGGCGCGGATCGTCATCACCGAGTTCGGCGTCAAGTGGGTGAAGCTCAGCGTCGGCAAGCCCGGCGCGATCCGCGGAGCGCGGGAGGTGGGTGTGATCATCGAGCGCACGCACGGGAACTTCGACGTCCCCACCGATGCCTGAGGTGTTCGTCGGGCTGGGCAGCAATGCTCGGCCCGTGTTGCACCTGGCTCTGGCCTGCGAGGCCTTGCGAGCGCTGCTGGCCGAGGCGGTGTTCTCGGGCGTCTACGAAAGCAGCGCGGTGGGGCGCGGCGAGGGTCGCTACCTGAACATGGTCGCAGGGGGACACAGCGCCCTGGCACCGGCGAGCTTGCAGGCTGCGTTGCGCGAGATTGAACATCGCGCCGCGCGTATGCGCGGTGGTGCTGAAGTGACGCTGGATCTGGACCTGCTGCTTTACGGCGATGAGGTCAACCCTGCACTGCGCCTGCCACGCGCCGATGTGCTCGAGCATGCCTTCGTGCTGGGACCGCTGGCGGAAGTGGCGCCGGGGCGGCGTCATCCGCTGACGGGTCGCACGCTGGGCGAGCACTGGGCGCAATCCGCGGACGGCCCGGCCAATGTGCATGTGCTGGGCCGGCTCGAGACGCTGGCGGTAGATCCCGGGTAAGCCGGCGCTTACACTTGAAACGAATTCGCACTGCGCGCGTCGAAACCATTCGAAACAGCGACCGTCGCAGACCAGGAGTCACAACCATGAGCAAGCAAAATCTGTTGTCTGTGATCGCGATTGCCGCGCTGCTGACAGCCTGCGGCGGCGGTGGCGACGGCGATGGCGGAGGCAGTATTGGCGGTGGCGGTGGCGGAACGGCCGCCTGCACCAGCAGTGCCCAGCGGCAATTCGTCTTCGATGTCATGCAGGACTGGTATTTCTTTCAGGATCTGCTGCCCGCCGGGGCGACGCCCAACAGCGCGTCCACGCCAGAGGGGCTGGTGGATCTTCTGGCCGCCGAGGCGCGCGCCCAGGGCAAGGATCGCTTTTTCAGCGGCCTGACCACGATCAGTGCCGATCAGGCCTTCTTCGGCGAAGGTCAGTTTCCCGGCTTCGGCTTCGGTTCGCGTCCCGAGCAGGGCGGCATGCGCGTCACCCAGGTGATTCCGGGCAGCCCGGCGGCCAACGCGGGGTTCGAGCGTGGCCAGGTGGTGCTGTCGATCGACGGCACGGCCGTGACCACGAGTGCCGCCCTGAACCAGGCCGCAGGCCCCCCCGAGGCGGGCGTGACGCGGACGTTTCGTATCCGTCGGGGCGATGGCGGTGAGTTCGAAGTCAGCGTGACCAAGGCCATCGTCACCACCGTGCCGGTGCCCACTGAGCTTGTGCTCACACAGCCGGGCACGCCGGGGGTGGCCTACATCGATTTCCGGACGTTCATCTCGACGGCAGACCCGGTGCTCAACGACCTGTTCGGGGACTATGCAGACCAGGGCATCACCGACTTCGTCATCGACCTGCGCTACAACGGCGGAGGGCTGCTGAGCACGGCGCGAACGCTGGGCAATCTGCTCGGCGGAATCGCCGCGCAGAACGAGGTGTTCTACGAGCTGCGGTTCAATCCTGCGCGCAGCGTGAACAACGAGCTGCGGCGATTCGCACGCGCGCTGAACTCGGTGAATCCTGCGCGCGTCGTGTTCATCACCAGCGGCGGCTCGGCCTCGGCCAGTGAACTGGTGATCAACAGCCTGAAGCCGCATGTGCAGCTGGCGCTGGTGGGCGCGCGCACGTTCGGCAAACCGGTGGGCCAGAGTGCGTTTGATCTGGAGGCGTGCAACCTTCGGCTGCGACCGGTGACCTTCGATATCGCCAACTCCGACGGCGATGCCGAGTACTTCGATGGATTGCCGGTGGGTTCACAGCCGGTGTTGTGTCCGGCCGCCGACGATCTCGATTTCGAGCTCGGTGATCCGCGGGAGGCCTCCCTGGCCACCGCGCTGGATTACCTGTCGACGGGTGCGTGTCCTGTGACAGCCTCGGGGCCTGCGATGCTCGAATCCCGCGAAGCGCCGGGCTACGCGCCCAACGCCAGTCACGCGCAGGTCTACCTCGGCGTCTACTAGGCGCCGGCTACGGCCCAGTTACAGACAACTGCCGCTCCTGCTGCCGCGCTACCAGTTCAGGCTGCGTCCGCCATCAACGGCAATGATCTGGCCGGTCACGTAGGGCGCATCGCGGGTCAGGAACAGGATCGTGCGCGCGATGTCGGCCGGCTCGCCGACGCGCTTGAGCGGTACGCGCTTGAGAATGCCTTCCTTGAGCTTGTCGCTCATGCCCTCTTCCGGCCACAGAATCGCGCCTGGGGCCACACCGTTGACGCGCACCTCGGGGCCCAGGTCCTTGGCAAGCGAGAGTGTGAGCATCACCAGTCCGGCTTTTGCCGGACCGTAGACGGTGTGGTCGCGCAGCGGCCGCTGCGCATGGATGTCGACCATGTTGACGATGCTGCCGCGTGCAGCCTTCAGGTGTGGCAGCGCGGCCTGGCACAGGAACAGCGGTGCCTTCAGGTTGCTGCCGATCAGGTCTTCCCACTGTGCCTCGGTGACGGTGCCCAGCGACGTTGGGTAGAAGCTCGATGCATTGTTGATCAGCACATCGAGTCTGCCGGCATGTGCGATCAGCTTCTCGACCATCCGCGGCAGCGCTGCGGTATCGAGCACATCGGCCTGCAGCAGCAGCGTGGAGTCTGCGCGGCGTGCCTCCAGGCGTGCCTGCAGGGCCTGCGCGTCGTTGGCAGACCCGCGATAGTGAATTGCGATGTTGGCGCCGGCGGCGTGCAGCGTGTCGGCAACCACGGCGCCGATGCGCCTGGCAGCCCCCGTGATCAGGATCCACTTGTCGTTGAGCGAAGCGGCTGCGGCAATGTCGGTCATGGTGTGAATATTCCAGCGTGGATGAAATCCGCGCGGACCCGCTTGCGGGTCGCACGGCCGCGGACAAGGGTACACTACGCACCTGTTGCCGCCACGGATTCCCGTGCTTCGGAGCCACCCTGACCCGTGATCGCGTCCCTGTCGCAGGCCCTGCCCGCACCCGATGAAGCTGCGCGTGCGCATGGTGCGCGCGTGCATGCGCACATTGTCGAGCAGATCAACAGCCATGGGGGCTGGCTGGATTTCTCCCGCTACATGGAGCTTGCGCTGTACGCGCCCGGGCTGGGCTACTACAGCGCCGGCAGCACGAAGTTCGGGGCAGCCGGCGATTTCGTCACGGCGCCGGAGACCGGCACGCTGTTTGCGCAGGCGCTG
>JBGTIC010000011.1:0-4024 GCA_041745895.1 Gammaproteobacteria bacterium | reverse complement strand
CTACAACGAAAGCTTCAACTCGATCTTTCGTACCACCTGTCTGGATCGTTGTTTGTTCGGCTCGATGACCGAGGCACGCGTGGTGGTCGATCACTGGCTGGATGAGTACAACACCGTCAGACCGCATGGATCGCTGGGCGGCCTGGCGCCGGAGAAGTTTCTACAGCGATGGACCGAAGCCAATTCGCTTCAACAACCCGAATCCCTAACAGCATGAGTGGACCAGAGATCTGGGGCTTGTCAGATGCAGCACGTGAATCTCCATGTACCCCTCCTGTCCTAACATCTCGCGCCCCGTTCATAACGACGCGCATACTCTACAGGGGGGTCATTTTTATCTTGCCGCTAAGGGGTCAGTATTACAGTGCCAGTGACACCGCTTCTCCCGGGGCAATCCAGATTTCAAGGCACAGGGATCCCTCCGCAAGATAAAAGAGGCTGGCTCAATAGCTATAGAGCAATCATGCGCACGAGCGAACCATGCCGTTTCGACACCCTGAGCTGGGCTCCAGCAGGAGCTCCCTCAGGAGACCTCCCCACATTAGCCACTCATGAAGTCGGACACATTTTCGGCGCCGGGCACACGAGCGCTCCTGCGTGGGCAGGCAAGTATCTGCGTGAAGACAGTCATGCTTGGGCGTTTACTTTTACGCTCCCGCCCGAGCTCGGAGGCGGAACTTTCGGAGGAAAGTCCGTCATGGCCGAGGGGAACCCTCCGGAGTGCCAAAATCTCGATTGCGCGATTTCGCCGTACTTTTCTAACGATTCGGTCAACGGCACCGATAATCTCAAGGCTCTTGAGACAACGGCTCTGTCGGTAGCCAACTACCGGCAAACACCCCCAGGAGTTGCGTGTAATGCGACGTTTCCGCCATTCGGCGTCCAGGGTGTCTTGGGAGGGGTATGCGCCCCAACACCATGGACGGAGCATTTTATTTCTTGGCAGCACCAATGCCCCGGTCAAGTCTCTGTGTTCTGGATATGGAAGCGGCAGCCGTTGGGCGCCCTTCCGGTACCTGCGTGGCCAGTGCCTACCACATCGACTCCAGCGTACGTTGCGGGTGCAGATGCCGAGGCTCTAATCCAATCATGCTCCTCGTCCGGTAGTTGCTCTGGTCTGTCTTCCAGCAGTTATGTCGCCCAATCACTCTGCCCGTGGTAGCAACATGTGTATCAATCCAAGAAGCCCCAGATACGCGAGAATCATGGAGAGTCGACTTCAAATATAACTCCGCTGCAAAGCGGTGCAGGGCAAAGGGTGTCGGTAACGCACCGCTTACAAAACATCGATCCGACCGTCGCCATCCGCGTCAACATAGTGGAAAAGGAATTCCGAGAGCGCGACCACCGAATTGCGGATCCAGATGCGATCGCCACGCCTCGAAGTGTGTCGAGTGCCGGATGTTCTGGTTGCTATACAGAGCTACGGGCAGCGCCGCGCAGGAGAGGTGGCGAGGCCCACGCAAAGCGCGATAGCGACCACGCAGCACCGGTATCCCTTCGTTCTTGAACGCATTTTCCCCGGGCGCCTCTGACGTTTTGAGCCAGTTCTTGGCGGACGTGTGATGTCGCTCGACTAAATTTTTTCTCAATCATTACCCGAAAAGTATGAACGGGCGACGAACTGGCCAGAAACGGCGAGTCCATCTGACCCGTTCCGCGGGGGTTTTCCGCCCACGCCCAGTCCACGGCTGTAAGGATCACCAAACGCAAACGCCGGGCATAAGCCCGGCGTTGCTGTCGACCGTTTTTCCAGGGAAGGCAGCCGAAAACCTACTCGTCGCTGGCAGCTTCCTGACCTGACGCGGCCGGCTGGTCGACCAGCTGCACCAGCGCCATGGGCGCGGCATCGCCGGCGCGGAAGCCCATTTTCAGGATGCGCAGATAGCCGCCGGGACGGTGCTTGTAGCGCGGACCCAGTTCGTTGAACAGCTTGCCCACGGCGTCGCGATTGCGCAGGCGATCGAAGGCCTGACGCCGACGCGATACGCCATCTTCCTTGGCAAGCGTGATCAGCGGCTCGATAACCCGGCGCAGTTCCTTGGCCTTTGGCAACGTGGTGCGAATGGTCTCGTGCTCAACCAGCGAGGCCGCCATGTTGCGGTACATCGCCCTGCGGTGTGAGCTGGTCCGACCGAGCGCGCGGCCCGCCTTACGGTGATGCATGACTCAATATTCCTTCAGCAGTCTCAGGCCGACAGGGTGTCGGTGTTGCGCAGGCTCGCCGGCGGCCAGTTCTCAAGGCGCATGCCCAGGGCCAGACCGTGGCTCTCGAGCACTTCCTTGATCTCTGTCAGCGACTTCTTGCCGAGGTTCGGCGTGCGCAGCAGCTCGACCTCGGTGCGTTGCACCAGGTCGCCGATGTAGTTGATGTTCTCGGCCTTCAGGCAGTTGGCCGAACGCACGGTGAGCTCCAGTTCATCGACCGGACGCAGCAGCATCGGGTCGATCTGCGTGTCCATGCCGGTGGCCGCGCCCTCGTCCTGCCCCTGCAGGTCGACGAACACCGAGAGCTGGTCCTTCAGGATACCGCCGGCGCGACGGATCGCCTCTTCGGGGTCGATCGTGCCATTGGTCTCGATGTCGATGATCAGCTTGTCCAGATCGGTGCGCTGCTCGACGCGGGCGGACTCGACGGTGTAGCTGACGCGCCGAATCGGGCTGAACGAGGCGTCAAGCTGCAGCCGGCCGATGGGACGGGTCTGTTCGTCGAAAATCGACTGCTGCGAGGCCGGACGGTAGCCGCGGCCGCGCACGACCTTCAGCACCATCTTCAGCTCGCCGGCCTGGGTCAGGTTGGCGATGACCAGATCGGGGTTCACGACCTCGATGTCATGGTCGGTCTGGATGTCGCCGGCGCTGATCGGGCCCGGGCCCTTCTTCGACAGCGTGAGTTCGGCTTCTTCACGGCCGTGCATGCGCAGCGACACCTGCTTGAGGTTCAACAGGATGTCGACGACGTCTTCCTGCACGCCCTCGATGCTGGTGTACTCGTGGAGCACACCCTCGATGTCGGCCTCGACAATGGCGGCACCGGGCATCGAGGAGAGCAGAATGCGCCGCAGCGCATTGCCGAGCGTATGGCCGAAGCCCCGCTCGAAGGGCTCGATGACGATGCGGGCGCGGCGCTCGCCCTGGGGCTGCACCTTCACCACGCGAGGCTTGAGGAATTCCGAGACGGACTGGTACATGGAAGTCACCTTCGCCTGATTACTTGGAGTAGAGCTCGACCACGAGGTTTTCGTTGATGTCGGGCAGGATTTCGTCACGTTCCGGCAGCGCCTTGACCACGCCCTGCATCTTCTCCTGGTCCACCTGTACCCATTCGGGCAGGCCGACCTGGGAGGCGATTTCCAGGGATGCCTTGATGCGCATCTGCTTCTGCGCCTTCTCGCGCACTGTGATGGTGTCGCCGGCGGAGACCTGATAGGAGGCGATATTCACGACCACGCCGTTGACCGAGATGGCCTTGTGGGAGACCAGCTGGCGGGCCTCGGCGCGCGTAGAGGCAAAGCCCATGCGATAGACGATGTTGTCCAGACGGCCCTCGAGGATCTGCAGCAGGTTGTTACCGGTGGAGCCTTTCTTCTGGGCAGCACGCTTGTAGTAGAGGCGGAACTGGCGCTCGAGCACACCGTACATGCGGCGCAGCTTCTGCTTCTCGCGCAGCTGGGTGCCGTAGTCGGAGACACGCGCACGACGCTGGCCCACGCCACCGGGCGGGGTTTCCAGCTTGCACTTGGACTCCAGCGGACGTACGCCGCTCTTGAGAAACAGGTCCGTGCCTTCGCGGCGGGCCAGTTTGCATGTAGGACCGATATACCTTGCCATAACGTCAGACCCTGCGCTTCTTGGGGGGGCGGCAGCCGTTGTGGGGAATCGGGGTCACGTCTTCAATCTCGATGACCTTGAAACCCACCGCGTTCAGCGCGCGCACTGCGGACTCGCGACCCGGACCGGGTCCCTTGACTCGCACCTCGATGTTCTTGACGCCGTAATCCAGCGCGGCATTGCCGGCCTTTTC
>JBGTIC010000010.1:0-2622 GCA_041745895.1 Gammaproteobacteria bacterium | reverse complement strand
CCCGCGCAACGCGCGCGCCTGCGATCTGCGCTTCCAGCCCCACGGCGACAGGCCAGCGCAGACGCCGCTCGCGGACAACCGCGCCGTGGATGATGCGGCCTGTCAGGTGCGGGGCTATGCCGCGCCGCGTGGTCTCGACTTCAGGCAGCTCTGGCATGGACTGAACGTTCGGTGTGCCCAAGGGTCCATTGCGTGCGCATAATTTTCCGTGCGGCCGCGCACTGTAAGCCGGCCGCCGCTTGAATTATAGTCTCGCCAACTCCGGTTCAACCGTCGCGCCAGCCTCGGCTTTCCAGGCAGGCCGACCACGATGACGCCAAGGAATGTCGGAATGCCTGTTGAATACTTCTACGGTCTGCTGAACCTGAATTTCTGGGGCTACGTCCTGGTGGCGTTCGGCATGGTACAGCTGACCATGATGGCCGTCACGCTGTACCTCCACCGTGACCAGGCGCATCGATCGCTGGATCTGCATCCGGCGCTGCGTCACTTCTTCCGCCTGTGGATCTGGATGACCAGCGGCATGCTCACGCGCGAGTGGGTGGCCGTGCATCGCAAGCACCACGCCCTGTGCGAAAAGCCGGGCGACCCCCATAGTCCGGTGGTGTTCGGCCTGAGCCGTGTGCTCGCCGAGGGTGCGGAGCTGTACCGAGACGAGACGAAAAAGCCCGAGACGCTGGAGAAGTACGGCCGCGGTACGCCCGATGACTGGCTGGAGCGAAAGATCTACTCGCGTTTTCCGTGGCTGGGTATCGTCGTCATGGCGCTGCTCGATCTGCTGCTGTTCGGCGCGGCCGGCATTATCATCATCGCGGTGCAGATGTCCGCCATGCCGGTGCTGGCCGCTGGTGTCATCAACGGCCTGGGCCACCACCTGGGCTACCGCAATTTCGAGTCAGACGACGCCTCGACGAATCTCCTGCCCTGGGGGCTGCTGACCGGCGGTGAAGAGCTGCATAACAATCATCATGCCTTCCCGAGTTCTGCGAAGTTCTCAGTGCGCTGGTGGGAGTTCGATATCGGCTGGTTCTACATCCGCGTGTTCCAGCTGCTGGGTCTGGCCCGGGTGCGCCGCGTCGCGCCGCGGCCGAAGCTCAGGCCGGTGGACGAGCGCCAGCTGGATCTCGACACGCTGCGGGCGGTCATCGTCAATCGCATGCATGTGCTGTGCGACTACGCCCGGCACGTGACGCTGCCGGTGTTTCGTATGGAGCTTCGCGCCGGCGGCAGCTCACTGCTGCGTCGTGCGCGCGGCGTGGTGCTGCGCCAGCCTACACTGCTCGATGATGGTGCCCGTGCTCAACTCGCCGAGGTGCTGGATCATCGTCCACGGCTGGCGACGGTGATCGAATACCGGGAGCGCCTTCGTGCGCTGTGGAACGGTAACGCACTGAGCAACGACAAGCTGCTGGCGCAGCTCACCGAGTGGGTGCACGAGGCCGAGAACTCGGGCATCAAGTCGCTGCAGGAATTCGCCGCTCGTGTGCGTGGCTACGCGCTTGCCCCGGACGCGCGTGGTGGGCTTGCCTGAAGGCACCATCGCGAGCAGCAACATGCTGAAACCAAAAAGGCCCGCTTCAAGCGGGCCTTTTTGGTCTCATGCGCCACGGCGTCGCCGGGCATCTCATCCTCACGCGGCCACCCGGGCTACTTGATCTTCGCTTCCTTGTAGGTCACGTGCTTGCGGACCTTCGGGTCGTATTTCATCACTTCCATCTTCTCCGGATGGAGGCGACGGTTCTTGGTGGTGGTGTAGTAGTGGCCGGTTCCGGCCGACGACACCAGCTTGATCTTGTCGCGCATGGGACAGGCCTCCTCTAGATCTTCTCACCGCGGGCGCGAAGTTCGGCCACGACGGTCTCGATGCCACGCTTGTCGATGGTGCGCAGGCCGTGGTTGGACACGCGCAGACGCACGAAGCGACGCTCGCTTTCCAGCCAGAACCGGTGCGTGTGCAGGTTCGGCAGAAACCGCCGACGCGTCTTGTTGTTGGCGTGGGACACGTTATTGCCCGTCATCGGGCCTTTCCCTGTCACCTGGCAAACCCTGGACATCGTTACATCCTCAAGCGTATTTGGACCCGAGCACCGCCGCATTCGGCCCTGCCGGATATGTCGAGACCACAGTGCCCCGACAAAAGAGCGAGAATTCTACCCGTGTGCCTGCCGGAGGGCAACAGTTGCTCCAAGCGCACGGCGGGCACCTAAAGGATCCCGCGGGCCGCCAGCGACACGCAGTGCCCGCTGCTCACCACCAGGTGATCGAGCACCCGGATGTCGACCAGCCCAAGCGCGGATTTGAGCCGCCGGGTGATCTGTTCATCCGCCATGCTGGGCTCGGCGACGCCGGACGGATGGTTGTGGGCGAGAATCACGGCGGCGGCGTTTCGCGCCAGCGCACTTTTGACCACCTCGCGCGGATACACCGAGGCGCCGTCCACCGTGCCCCGGAACAAAACGTCCGCCTCGATCAGGCGATGCCGGTTGTCCAGGTGCAGGCACAGAAACAGCTCATGCTCCAGATTCCCCAGCCAGGCCCGCAGCCAGGTCTCGGTGGCCGCGGGGTTGTCCAGCAGCGCGCGGGTCTGCAGCGGCTCGGCCAGGCTGCGCAGGTGCAGCTCGC
>JBGTIC010000009.1:0-6691 GCA_041745895.1 Gammaproteobacteria bacterium | reverse complement strand
ACCGGCTGGCACGGGCGCGCCGGTCATGATCTCCCAGGCGCATGCGTGTGGCGGCGCCGTTTCCGCGCTCACCGGGCCTGCGGCGGTGTGACCGACCACGGGCAGCGACACGGGTGCGGCCTCACTGGCCTGCGAGGTGTCAGCGGCACGCAGGGCAAAGCCGTCCATCGCCGAATTCGAAAACGGCGGGACGATGGCAGGGGAGACGAGGTCCTCGGCAGCGATACGCTGCAGTGATTGCGTCACGCCAACGCGCTCGGGTGAGCGCGCGCTTGCCTGCGCGGCGATGATCGCCTGCGCCGCCTCGAAGGCGAGCATGTGCCGTCCGCGCCTAGCCTTCGCCCGGCTTCATCTGCGACTGCTGGTAGTTCTCGAGGCCCACCCGCTTGATCAATGCCAACTGAGTCTCAATAAAATCAACGTGTTGTTCTTCACTTTCTAGAATTCTCACGAAGATTTCGCGGGTGACGAAATCGCCCACCTGCTCGCAGTGGACGATGCCGGCTCGCAGATCCGGGATCGCGATCATCTCGAGCTTCAGATCGCATTCCAGCAGTTCGCCGACGTCTTCGCCGATCATCAGCTTGCCCAGGTCCTGCAGGTTCGGCAGCCCGTCGAGGAACAGCACGCGCTCGATGATGGTATCGGCGTGCTTCATCTCGTCGATCGATTCACCGTGCTCGTAATCGGCCAACCGGTCCAGGCCCCAGTCCCGCAACATGCGCGAGTGCAAAAAGTACTGGTTGATTGCGGTGAGTTCGTTCTTGAGCACGCGGTTCAAGTGCTCGATAACCTTGGCGTCGCCTTTCATGGATCCATCCCGGGATTTGCGGTGAGAAAGCCCCTCGATGATCCGGCATTTGCACAGGCGACGCAAACGCCTGCACGCCGCGGTACCGGGTGCAAATGCGTATGCGAACGAGAAAGAAAAACGGCCGCATCAGCGACCGTAAGGGGGAGTCGCGTTGCTTGGGGAAGTCAGGCCGTGGAGGTGGCTGCCTGGGCAAACCAGCCGGCATTCACCGGGGTGGGGCCATCACTTGCTTCGGCAAGCAGCTGCTCGGCCAACGGGCCGCAGCAGCCACAACAGCTGGCCACGCCGAGCTCGTCGCGCAGCTGATCGACAGAGTTCACGCCGCGTGCCGCGGCATGGCGGATGTCCTTGTCGGTGACGGCCTGGCAGATACACACATACATTGCGGCGCATCCTTCTGAGTGTTCGATGGCCATTCAAATACAAATGAGAATGATTGTCAATGCGAAATAACCGCAATGAGCGCGCCCTGTGATCTCGTCCACAAAACCGTGTAGTTGCAGTTGCGAACAAGAACGATTCTCGTTAACATTTCTCCTCGCGGCTGATCCGGCCGATGTTGCTCAGGAGCCCTTCGATGCACGTTTCGTCCTTCCCTGGCCGGTGCACCCTGGCACTGGCGGTTGCCGCGGCCCTGCTGCCCGCGGCGGTTCAGGCCAGCAATTCGTCGGGCAACACGCCCATTCCGGTCATCGAGGTCATCGGCCGGGGCGAGCAGGCGATCACCCGCCAGCCGGGCACGGTCGCGATTCTGGAGCGCGAGGACATAGAGATCATGCAGCCGCTGTCCACTGAAGATGCGCTGCGGCGGGTGCCGGGCGTGAACGCCGTGAGCGAGGAGGAGACCTCGGTCGTGGCGAACATCGGCATGCGGGGCCTGAGTGCTGCGGAGTCCAAGTCGCTGATCCTCGAAGACGGTGTGCCCGTGGCGCCCGGCCTGTTCATCGGCAATGATCGCTATTTCAATCCGCGCATCCAGCGCATCGAACGTATCGAGGTACTCAAAGGCTCCGCCTCGCTGCGCTACGGGCCCTCGACCATCGGCGGCGTGATCAATTTCCAGACCAAGACGCCCGATGACGGTCTGCTGCTCTCGGCGCGCGCAGGCACGTTCGACGCGCGTGAACTGATGCTCGAGGCGGGCGGTCGCACACGCTCCGGCGACGCCTTCGGCGGTGTCGTGGCCACCCACGCGCGCAGTGACGGTTTCATGGACAAGGGCTACGAGATGATCGACGTCATGGCCAAGGCCGGTCTGGCGCTCGGCGATACCCAATCGCTGGGCTTCAAGTTCTCCTACCACGAAAACGACGCCAATATTTCCTACCGCGGGCTGCTGCTCGACGACTACCGCGCCGGCGCCACCTACAACCCTGCACCCGATGATTACTATCTGACCGATCGAACCTCCTTCGACATCAATCATCAGTGGGACATCACCGATCGCGTCTCACTTTCCACGCTGGTGTACTGGAGCGACATGACCCGCGACTACTGGCGCTATAACGTGGATACCGCCGCCTCCAACGCCGTCGGCCGCTGGGTGTTCACCGATGCGCTGACCGGCAACAACCGGGCCTTCGAGCGCTACGGCGTTGACTCACGCCTCAAGTTCGATCACGCAGTATTGGGCATCGACAGCCAGGCCGAGTTCGGTGTGCGCGCGCTGACTGAAGAATCCAACGACACGCGCATCCGCGCCACCCGCGCCCAGGATCGCACCGGGATCAACGACCGCCATATCATCGATGCCGCCGACAGCGTCGCCTTCTATGCACAGAACCGTTTTGCTGTCTCGGATCGGTTCGCCGTGACGCCCGGCCTTCGCGTGGAAAGCTATGAGCAGACCCGCCGCGTGCTTACCGAAGACAACGCCACGGCCAGGACTTCGAATACCGAATTTCTGCCCGGCGTGGGTGCGACGTTCTGGCTCACGCCGGCGGCACAGCTCTACGGCGGGGCGTACCGGGCGTTTGCACCGGCCAGCAATGGTGTTGCTCTTGATGGTCTTACAGATCAGCGACTTGAAGCAGAACGCTCGACCAACTTCGAGCTTGGCATCCGCGGCCTGCAGGATCGTTTCAGCTACGAACTCGCCGTGTTTCGCATGGACTTCGCCAATCAGGTAGTAACCGGCAACTCCGATCCGAACCTTTCGCAGTCCAACGCAGGCGAGACCCTCCACCAGGGCGCGGAACTGTCACTGGGCTACGAGCTGGGCGGGGGCCTGAGCCTATCGGGCAACCTCACCTGGGTGCCCACCTCGAGGTTCGAGACCGGCGACAACGCCGGCAACCGCATCCCGTATTCGCCGAAGGTGCTGGCCAATGTCGGCCTGGATTACACGCAAGGCGCCTTCCGCGGTGCCTTGATGGCCCACCACCGCGGCGCGCAGTTCGGCGACGGAACCAACCTGCGCGAGATCCCCGGCACCGCGGCCGGCGGCATCTGGGGCGGGGAGATCAACGCCTACACAGTATTCGATGCCACCGCGCAATACCGCCTGGGCGAGCAGTGGACCTTCTTCGGTGCGGTCAAGAACCTCACCGACAAGCGCTACATCACCGGCTTCCGCCAGGGCATCTACGTGGGTCCCGAGCGTTCCTTCGAGCTGGGCCTGCGCTACCGCCTCTAAAGCCAACGGCCCTAATTGAGCCGATGGCGCGCTCCCTTGGCGGCTTCGGCTTGACGGTTCAAGCGCCCCCTGTGGGAGGTCTTTGGCGGAAATAAAGCGGACCGAAGGGAGCCATTCCGCCAAAGACCTCCCACAGGGGGCGCCAGCCGGGGCGTCAAATGCCATGACCTCCAGGGCGCGCTCGCCTCAGCATTGCAAACCTGCGCTGTGAACCACGCCGTAGGGTCGGCCGCGCAACCGTGGCAAGATTGCGCCTGAGCCGCTGAGTGCTCGCCTTTGGACACACACCCGGTGACCGACGCTTGTAAAAAACTGCTCATCGTCGAAGACGACGAGGGGCTGCAAAGCCAGCTGAAATGGTGCTTCGAGGACTACGAGGTGCTGCTGGCGGCCGATCGCGCCAGCGCGATTACCGAGCTGCGTCGGCATGAACCGGCGGTGGTGCTCCAGGATCTGGGCTTGCCGCCGGATGCCGACGGGGTCAGCGAGGGGCTGGCGACGCTGCAGGAAATCCTCGGCCTGAGTGCCCATACCAAGGTCATCGTGGTCACCGGCCACGGCGACCGAGAAAACGCCGTGCGCGCGGTGGGTCTGGGCGCCTACGATTTCTACACCAAGCCGGTAGATGTGGACACGCTCCAGCTGCTGGTGGCGCGTGCCTTTCAGCTGCACGCGCTGGAGGAGCACAACCGTCATCTGCTCGAGCGCCAGGTCGACTCGCCGCTGGACGGCGTGATCGCCTCCAGTGACAACATGCATGCGCTGTGTCGCATGGTCGAGAAGGTCGCCCCCACCGATGCCACCACCCTGCTGCTGGGCGAAAGCGGCACCGGCAAGGAGCTGATGGCGCGCGCTCTGCATCGACTCAGCACGCGTACCGAGCAGCCTTTCGTGGCCATCAACTGCGCGGCCATCCCGGAGAACCTGCTGGAGTCCGAGCTGTTCGGTTTCGAGAAGGGCGCCTTCACCGGCGCCCACAAGACTACGCCGGGCAAGATCGAAACCGCGCACCGCGGCACGCTGTTTCTCGATGAGATCGGCGATATGCCGATGGCCCTGCAGGCCAAGCTGCTGCGATTCCTGCAGGAGCGTGTGGTCGAGCGCGTGGGCGGCCGCAGTGAAATCCCGGTCAACGTGCGCGTGCTGTGTGCCACCAACCAGGACCTGCAGGCGGCCATCGCCGACGGACGGTTTCGCGATGACCTCTACTATCGCATTGCCGAAATCACGATCAACATTCCGCCGCTGCGCGAGCGCGGCGAGGGCAGGGTGGTGCTTGCCCGTCACCTGCTCGGGCGCTTCGCCCGTCAGCACAACCGGCCGCTGCGCGGCTTCAGTGACGACGCACTGGTGGCGATCAACACCTACGCCTGGCCGGGCAATGTGCGCGAGCTGGAAAACCGTATCAAGGGCGCGGTAATCATGGCCGAAGGCAAGCAGGTGGATGCCGAAGATCTTGGCCTTGCCGATCACACCACCGGTGAGTCGCCGCTGAACCTGCGCGAGGTGCGCCAGATCGCCGAGACGCGCGCGATTCGTGAGGCGCTGGTGCGCACCAGCGGCAACATCTCGCGCGCCGCCGAGCTGCTGGGCATCACCCGTCCCACGCTCTACGATCTGCTGGGCAAGTATGCGATCGCCGCCGACGGTCAGGGCACGGTCAGGCCCGAAGCTCAGGCGTCCTTGAACTGATCAGGGTTCAGGTGGTGGCGGTTGAGGAGCTTGTAGAAATCCGTTCTGTTGCGCTTCGCCAGGCGCGCCGCCTGAGAGACATTGCCCCCGGTCATGGTCAGCAACTGCACCAGGTAGTTGCGCATGAACTCATCGCGTGCCTCGGCGAACGATTGCAGGCCGCCATTGGCCGCCTTGCCATGCACGGATTGCAACTGCTCGACGCTGATCACCGGTGCGCTTGCGGTGGCGGCACACTGCCGCACCACGTTGCGCAGCTGGCGTACGTGTCCCGGCCATTCGGCCGCCACCATCATCTCCAGAGTCTCGGGTGCGAATACCAGCCGCTCGCTGCCTTCGTGCGCCAGTTCGCCCAGGAAGTGCTCAGCCAGCAAGGGGATGTCTTCTCTGCGGGCCTCCAGCGGTGGCAGTCGCAAATGCACGACGTTGAGGCGAAAATAAAGGTCCTCGCGAAACAGTCCGCCCATCACGCGTTCCTGAAGATCGTGATGCGTTGCCGAGAGCACACGCACGTTGACCGGCGCCGCCTCGGTGGCACCCAGCGGATGCATGCGCCTTTCCTGCAGCACCCGCAGCAGCTTGACCTGCGGGCGTTGTGGCATGTCGCCGATCTCATCGAGCAGCAACGTGCCACCCTCGGCGCGCTCGAACAGACCCGGCAGCGCCTCGCCGCTGTCGCGCAGGCCGCCGGGGGCATGGCCGAACAGTTCGGCCTCGAGCTGACCTTCAGGCATCGCGCTGCAGTTGATGCTCAGAAAGGGTCCGTGCCGGCGCGCGCTGTGCTCGTGGATCAGCTGCGCGAGCAGGTTCTTGCCCGAGCCTGAAGGTCCGGTGAGCATCACCGGCGTGTCCTCGGCGGCAAGCATGCGCACCTGACCCAGCAGTTCCTGCATCGCCGGATTGCGCGTCACGAGTTTGGGTGAGTCGCCCAATTCGCTGTACCCACCGTCGGACAGACGCAGTGCGCGTTCCACCTGAGCCATCAGCGATTCCCGATTGACCGGCTTGGTCAGGAAGCCGAAGGCGCCACTCTGGGTGGCCTCCACGGCATCGGGGATCGTGCCGTGTGCGGTCAGCAAAAGCACGCGCAGGCTGGGACGCTGGCGGCGAAGCTCCTTGAGCAGCGCGATGCCGTCCATGTTTTCCATGCGCAGGTCGGTGATCACCAGGTCGGCGGCAAAGCGTGGCAGTGCGGCGAGCGCCGCAGCTGCACTGTCGACCGCCTCGACCTCGTAGCCCTCGGCTTGCAGCCGGATCGCCAGAAGTCGCAGCAGGCCAGGGTCATCGTCGACCAGAAGGATGCGGCCCATGGAACTTTTCTGTGCCACAGCCATGGAAGTTCTACTCACGTTCGCGGATGGTGCGTTCAATGGACATCAGGGCCTCGAGTTTCTCCTCGGCTTCCTGCAGCGCCTGCTGCAGACGTTCGTTCTCCTGGGATTGGGCCTGGATACGGCGCCGTAGTTCCGCCTGCTCGCTGCTGACACTGGCCCGGGCCCCCTCGCGAGCCTCTACGAGGCCTGCTGCGCGAGCCGCCGCCAGGGCCTGCT
>JBGTIC010000008.1:0-1581 GCA_041745895.1 Gammaproteobacteria bacterium | reverse complement strand
CTTGGACGAACGCCATCACGCTCACATCGCTCGGCTTGCGCCTCGAATACGAGGCAATGCCGTTCACCACGCACATCGCGCCGACGCCCCTGCTGATGATCGTCGCTGACGACGACGACATCACCCCGACCGACCTTGCGCTCGCCGCCTTTGAACGCGCCGGTGAGCCGAAGCGCTGCTTGCTGTTGCACGGCGATCACTACTATCCCTACCGCGCCGGCTTTGCCGCGAGCAGCACCGCGGCACGCGACTGGTTCTCGCGCAATCTAAATAGTTGATCGGTGAATCACTACACCGCCATTTTCGCACACGCATGTCCAGCGCCAGGGAAAGGTTGCACGACTTCGAGGAACCGTGCGGCCTGCGCACAAAGCTCTTCGAGCGTTCGGCAGCGATGGTTGCGTGTCACCGTGTCGTGCATCGCCTTCCACAACCGTTCGATACGGTTGACCCAGGGATGATAAGCCGGTTGAAACAAGAGCTCGATTTTAGGGTGCTTCGCCAGCCAGGCATTGACCACCCGGCTCTTGTGCACGACGTAGTTGTCGAGAATGAGGATCAGACGCTTCGCTTTGGGATAGGCCCGCTCCAGGGCTTCAAGCTGGTCGATGAACAAGGTCGAGTCCTTGCGCAGTCCGCCGACCCAGACGACCTTGCCCGTTTCAGCATGAAGCGCGCCGGCGATGTACGCCTTGCGGTTCTGTCCAGGTGTGGGGATGGCCTCCTGCTGCCCCGCCCCGCGTCGACGCCAGGCTGGACCGATGCGCGGGTTCAAATCGAGATCTGCCTCGTCCTGATAGAACACTTCAACACCGGGCTCTCGAGCGGACAGCGCACGACGAATAGCCCGCAGACGCTGCGCTTTGCGCGGATCGGCGATGTGCAGCGTCGGCCGCGCCCGCCGCCAGACCCAGTCGAGCTCGCCCAACGCACGACGCACCGTGGACGCGTGAATGGCCACGCCCGTGCGGCGCTTCAGCTCCTTGGCCAGGAGTTCCGAGCTCCAGCGGCTGCGCAGGTAGCCCAAGGTCTGCGGTTTCATCTCCACCAACGTCTCCAGGGCTTCGACCATAGCCGCAGTCATCGTCCGGCGTTCGCTGCCGCGACGCTCGGCTTCCAGCGCAGCAATCCCCCCGTCGCGAAACCACTGCGCCCACTGATAGACCGTCGAGCGCGCTGCGCACACCGCGTCAGCCACCTGCGCCACGCTCCGGCCGCGTAAAAGCTGCGTGAGCGCCAGGGCACGTCGAACGACCTGCGGCGCGTGCGCCTTGCGCGCCAAGCGGCATAACTTCTGTCGTTGCGACCATCGAACTCGGCCTACAATGTTCATGCTCGGGGCTCCTTTCTTTCCGGTTGGGTTTCGTCACCTTCTCCAGATCGATTGCGAGTTCCCGAGTTCCCTAACCTTTGATCGATTTCTCCGAACAGTTATTTAGTGTCTAGATAGCGCGATGATATCGGCAGCTGCCCAGCCGATGCCGCGACACTCCGCATCGGCCCGTACAGGGCAAGGATCACTCTGAGTACCTCTGGGGTAACTCGGGGACACACCTCTGTGCATAACCTCTGGGACATGGG
>JBGTIC010000007.1:0-8584 GCA_041745895.1 Gammaproteobacteria bacterium | reverse complement strand
GAGGCGCGCTTCCCGCGCGCCGACATCCAAACCCCTGTAGTCCAGCGACTCCACCGGCCAGCCGGACTCGCGGGCCCGCTGCGCCAGCCGAGTGATTTTCGTACCCCAGGGCCCGCTCTCCTTGCCATGAGAAAAGCAGATCGTCGCAGTCAAAGCCAGGCCCTGTCGATCACCGGACCGGCGTTCATGCCGGGGCGATACGCTCGGCAGCCACCAGCTCTTCCACGCAACGCAGGGCCACACCAAGGTCGCGGATCAGGCCATCGTGCAGACTGTAGACCCAGCCATGCACAGCCAGTTTCTGGTCGCGGTGCCAGGCGTTCTGCACGATCGTGGTGCCAGCCACGCTGTGCGCCTGGGCGATGACGTTGAGTTCGCACAGCCGGTCCACGCGCGCAGCAAGATCCGGCAAGGCATTGAGCTGCGCACGATGCGCATGGCCGAGCAGGCGGATCGGGCGCAGCCAGTTGTCGATCAGGCCAAGCTGCCCCTCCTCGAGCGCGGCACGGACGCCACCGCAACCGTAATGACCGCAGACGATGATGTGGCGGACCTTCAACACCTCGACCGCATACTGGATGACCGACAGGCAATTGAGGTCGGAGGGCACGACGAGATTCGCGACATTGCGGTGCACGAACAGCTCGCCGGGATCCATGCCGACGATCTCGTTGGCGGGCACCCGGCTGTCCGCGCAGCCGATCCACAGGAACTCCGGCGCCTGCTGACGCGACAGCCGCGGAAAGAAATCCGGATCCTGGCTGGCCCGCGCCTGGGCCCAGCGACGGTTGTTCTCGAGCAGACTGTCTATGACTGGCACGACAGGGCAGCGCTAGTCCTGGCCAGCCGATACAGCCGCCGAGTCGCGCCAGCGCGCCATCACCTGCTCTTCGAGCATATCCACCAGCATGCCGCGGTAGTAGTCACCGCCGAAGTTGCCACGTTCGTGCGCCAGGAATGCCAGCAGTTCCTCGCGGCTCATCGGCAGGTCGCAGTCGTCATAGAGGCCCTGCAGCACATAGCGCGGATAGCCCACCAGGGCCGATGAGCGTCCGTACAGCGCCGCGCGATGGATCAACTCGCCGCCGCGGCAGACATCCAGTGGCTGCTTGTTCAGCCCGTACATGTGCAGGAAGCCGACCACGAACAACGACTGGGGATAGTCGGCCGCGACGGCTGCTGCCCGGTAAGGGTAGGCATTTTCGCCCTGGCCACTGTACCCGAAGACACGCGCCAGCTGGTAGTTGAGCCGGGGGTTGTCGGGATCGGCCTTCACAGCCGTCTCGCACGCCGCGATCGCGGCAGGCAGGTCCACACTGGACTGGGACACGCCGTCCGCGACCCTGTGAGGATCGAGCGGATGGGAGGCCAGCCGGTCGCACTCGGTGGGCACCTGTGAGTATCCGGACACGTCATAGGACAGCGGCTCCCAGGCCTGAACTGTCACGGTCATGAAGAACCCGGCGAACGCTACGATCATCCTGTGCATGCCTTACCCCTTGTCAATAAATGGTCCACGCGCAACGCAATCTGACCAGCCCCCTTGGCGCTGGGCGCATAGCTTAACCTGAACCGGCCGCCGAGCGGGACCGGCGGCCGCGATCCCGGCGGCTGATATCATCATCACGATGCGTGCGCTGACAGACTGGTGGCGACGGCGTGGGCGTACGCCGATTCCGGATCCCCTGTGGTCGGGCATCGTGCGTGGCCTGCCCTGGCTGTCGCGTCTTGATTCCGCCGAAATGCTCGCGTTGCGCGCGCTCAGTGAACGACTGCTCGGTCAGAAGCAGATCGTCGGTGCCGGTGGACTGGTGGTCACCGCGGAGATCTGCGCCACCATCGCCGTCCAGGCGAGTCTGCCCATCCTGCACCTGGGGCTGGACTGGTATCGCGGCTGGTACACCGTGGTTGTCTACCCGGATGACTTCGTCGCGCCGTTCGAATTCACCGATGAAGACGGTGTCGTTCATAGCGGCGAACGCGAGCTGTCCGGCGAGGCCTGGCCACAGGGGCCTGTGGTGCTGTCCTGGCACAGCAGCCAGGCGGACGCCGGCGCGCACCGTGCCGGCAACCTCGTCATCCACGAGTTTGCCCATAAGCTCGACCTGCTGAACGGCGATGCCAATGGCCTGCCGCCCCTGCACGCGGGCATGTCTCGCGCTGCCTGGGAAGGAGCTTTCAGCGAAGCCTATGACGACTTCTGTGCACGCGTGGACCGCGGCGAGTGGACGGTCTTCGATGAGTACGCCGCCGAGGATCCAGGCGAGTTCTTCGCCGTCATCAGCGAGTGGTTCTTCACCGACCCACATGCTGTGCGCGCACATTACCCGTCGGTCTTTCAGCAGCTCTGCGCCTTCTACAGGCACGGACTCGAGGCGCGCGCGTGAGCCGCGACCCATCCTGGGCGTGGACTCTCGGCGGTGGCTACGGCTCAGCCGGCGAGTGACAGGCTGCGCGTCAGCGGCATCGCCGAGATGCGCGTACTGCCCAGGCGGTGGGCGATGTTAAAGATCAGAAACTCGGAAGGTCGGCTCAGTGCCACACCCAGCAAAATGTTCAGCTGGTCATCCCCCTCGCGGTCGCGTACGACCGTGTCCGCGTCGCATTTGACGAACCAGGATTGCTCGGGCGTATGGCCGGCAAAAGCGCCCTGCTCGTGCAGCTCCTGCAGGAACATCGAGGCCTGGCGGCGCACACGCGCCCAAAGCACAGGATCGTTGGGTTCGAACACCAGCCAGCGGGTTGCACGACTGACGCTGTCGAGCACGTGCAGCGCCAGCCGGCGCTGCGTCAGCGACAGCCACTCGTGGGCGCTGGCCGAGCTGCCTGCCAGCGTTGCATCACCGCGCAGCACGCAGGAACCCCCGGCTGCGCGACTGAATACGTTGATGCCGAGTCTGCGGAGTTTCTGGGCCAGTTCGGGCGCTACGTCCTCGGCGGGTGCGAAACTGCCCCGCAGCAAGCCCGTCTGAGAATCGAGGCCACGCCACAACCCGGCCGTCGCATCCTTTCGCGCGAGCATGCCGACGATTGCGCCGCAGGCCGGCAGCAGTCGCTCGGCTGATTCACCGCGACGCAGCAATCGGGGAAAATAGGTCATCGCGTTGCTGCTGGCCAGACCGAAGTTTCCGGCGTCGCGCAGCGCGACTTGCGCACTGCTCCATGCCATCGGCGGATCGAAGACCAGCATCGCCCCGCGCTGACGACAGAAGCGCTCGGCTGCGACCAGCGTCGTGAGTCCCAGGTCGCGGTTGGGTGCCGGCGGCGGCAGGCACAGCAGCGCAAGATCCTCACAGGCGTTCAATGCGAACAGGCCCGTACAGTCGGTAGCCGAGCCCACGAGATCGTAGTCGCACAGCTCATCACCGTCATGGCCGTCGGCCCGCAGGTCGATATAGCTGACGGCCGCACCCGCCGAGCTCGACACCGTGCGATCCGGCCGCTGCATCGGACACGCGCCCGCCAGACGCACCAGCGAGGAGTTCATGAGCACATCGCCCAGATAGTCGTCGCTGCCAGGTTGCACCGTCAGGCGCCGGTAGATCTCCTGATCCACGACGCGCCGCGGCTCGGTGTCGCTGAGCCGCTGCACGACCAGATTGAAGCGCAGCGACTCCTGCTCGACTCGATCGTGATCCACGGAGATCCGCAGATGCTCATGCCGGCCCGGGTCGCGCGCACGCAGAATGATGCGGCCATCGCCGGCGGGCATGTGCAGGGTCGCGCACGCACCGCGGTTGATCACCCGCACTACGCGGGCCTGCTGACCCCCGTGCTCGAAGAATTGCGTCACCGTATGGCTGAGCCAGGACCAGGCAGTGGCCGCACCGAAGATGCGCTGGAATTCGGCAATGCCGGTAACGGTCACGGCCTCGTTGACCGGGCCCCGCCGCGCGCGACCGACGAATCCGACTACCGTCGCACGCGTCATGACGATGGGCTGACCCGCTGCCGGATACTCGGCAACGGTCATGCCCGCGGTCCACGTCTCGAGCGATCCGGCGTCCATGAGGTCCTGCAGCGGAAATCACGCCATCATACCCAGCAGTTGTGCCTGATGCAGCACCTGGCACAATATATTGTGATCTGTGTCCGCGCCGCGTGAAGCCTCGGCGCCTCGGCCCGCAGTATCGATGGATCAGTTCAGGCCCTGGCTCATGAGCACCAGCCGCAACCACACCAGCAGCAGTACACCGCAGACCACGCCACTGAGTTGCAGGCGAAGACGCACATACCAGCGTGCCAGCACGCGCTTTCCGGGCACAGCCCATTCGTAGAGCCACCACAGCGCAAAGCCCAGCAGCAGGATCAGCGTGGCCAGCGCAGGGTCCTGGAGCATCAGCAGCGCTACCCAGGCCACCAGCGCGGGCACCACCGACAGACCGGTCATCAGTTGCGCCTTGAAAGGTTTCAGCGGCCCCGCGAGCGCAACACCCCAATGCACGGCGCCTACGAACGACAGGGTCACCGCGGCATAGCTGAGCAGAAAAAGCAGCGTGTCCAGACCGAAAAAAACCCGCGGCCCGAGCAGCAGCACCAGCGCACCGCCCACGAGAAAGGGGATCAGTCCCGCATAGCCCAGCGCGCGGGCCAGGCCGATCAACTGATCTGCGCTGCCGGCGGACACCGGCGTGGTCAGCCCGAGTCTGGCGTAGAGTTCCAGCGGACCACCGACGAAGTGACCGTCCAGAAAGCACTGGGGCAGGCTTCGCGAGCCCGTCTGGTCGGCAAGTTCGCGGAAACTTTCGCGGTTGTCTTCATCGCCCATCGGCAGGCGCAGCTCATGATGGTCGATGCCGGCCTGTTGCAGACGTTCCAGCAGTTCGCGGCTGTCGGTCAGCGCCGAGCCGACGACAACGACGCGCGCGTCACAGCTTGCGGCCTGGATGCGCGAAAAAATGTGTTCGTCTGCCATCGCTCAGCCCTTCCCGGAGGACACGCGAACTTGACGGCCGGGCGTCGTTGCCGCCTCGTCCGACAGGCCCCCTGAACGCCGCGCGTGCTCCTCGCGTGCAGCCAGCGCCTCGGCCTGTTTGCGTTCGATTTCCTCGAGCATGACCCGCATCCACTCACTCATTTCCATCTGCACCCTCCTGAGGTGCTTCGTACCACAGTTGCCACCGCTCACCGGCTGCCGTCAGCACGCGCGCCCGGTCCTCGTCCAGCATGAAGCCTTCATCGATCAGCGCATCGGCAGCCGCGCCGATCTGCCGGAGATAGTCCTCTCGACCAGCATACAGCTCGCTGATCGCAGGGCGTGCATCCTGGGCCGCGCGCAGCGCGGGTGTTGCCGCCAGCGGCAACGTGGTGCCTGTGAAATCGGCGATCTCGTGCGGGTTTGCCAGACCATGGCGAAGACTCCAGGGCAGGTGCGTGGCCAGCGGCACGCGCAGCTCGACATTGCGGATACCGCAGCACTCGTTGCCCAGCGCATCGAGCTGCGCTACCCGGCTGGCAAACGCCAACCCCGCATGCGGCGGTTCATGATCGATGATCCCCGCAGCCGCGAAACGCGGGCCGTAGTCCATGCGCCGCGCCACATGCGTCACGCGCGGTGCCTCGAGCGCCGGAATGTCCGGAAGTTCAAGCGCATCGACAGGCACCAGGCCACCATCGGCCAGTCGCGGCACCTGCGTGGGTGGCGGCGTCACATCATCGCGCACCCACAGCACCAGTCGGTGCAGCAGTGCCCGCAGGTTGAGGCGCCAGTCGACGACGTTGCCGCGCAGCATGGGCACCGTACCACCAGCAAGCGACGCCATCGGGCTCAGTGATTCGAGCGGCTGGACGAAATGCTGGCCGCCGGCGATGTGGTAGAGACGTTCGTCTGCTGCCGGGTCGATGTCTTCGTGACCTGACGGATCATGGTGCAGCAGCGACGCCGCGCGACCATAGTACTCATAGCCGGCGTTGACCTGCATCAGCCGCGGACGTCCGGCCTCCGAGCCGTAGACATCGAGCAGGCCTTCGTTTCGTCGCGTCACCGGATCCTCGACGGGCGAACTCGTGAACGGATACAGGTCCACGGGGTGATGGAAGGCGGAATAACGGTGCCCGTCGAGCGAGGGCTGGGCAAAGCGATGATTGAAGCTGCCGCGCCCGGCGCCGGCGACTACCGTCAGCACGCCGTCGAACACCGTGCGCGCCGCTTCGTCCAAGTTGAAGCCCTCGTAGAGAAAGTGACGCAGCAGCCGGCCGCTCTGCGACACGCCGACGGCGATCGCATGCTCGACCTGCACCGGCGCCGCTGCATCGTGACGCAGGTGGCTGACAAAATCGCGCAGGGCCGCAAGCCCGACACCCGCCACCTGCGGATCGATGGCGTCATACACCAGCTCGTAGATCCAGCCCGGCTCGAAGCCTGCAATCATCTCGATGGCATCGGCCACTGTCGCATCCGCCTCACCGACGAACTGCCAACCCGCACGATCGACGAGTTCCGGTGGTGCGTCGCGGGCACTGCGACGCGTGAGTACGTGACGCGCCGATTCGGGCGCGACCGGACGATGGCTGCGCATACCCCGATGGCCCAGTGGCAGACGCGTGGCCGACCGGTCGATCACCCAGTCGATGCGTAGCCGGCCCTGTATCGGGTCTGCGTCGGATCGCGCCACCGGCGCCGTCAACCCCATCCGGCCAGGCTCGCGCGGCACGTCGAACTGCCACCCCAGCCATCCGAGCACCAGACCCTGACGTTGCAGGAAACCGTCGCCGAACGCGGCTACGAGTGTCTCGTGCGGACTGCGTCCGGCGAGATTGAAACTGCTGATGACACCGCGGCCGCCACGATTGCTCACCTCCAGCAGCAGCACCGGGGACGGCGGCAGGGTCTCGGGGATCTGCAGCACGAAGTCCGCATCGAAATGCACCCGCCCATCCTCGCCCACCGGTGCATGCGCAAGGTCCACGATCGCCGCATTCGCAGTGTCGGCGGGGTCCAGCGCGAATCTCGCAATGCCCTGAAGCTCCACCACGTTGCCCCAGGGCAGCTCGAGTCGGCGTTCAGCGGACACATCGAGCGCAACCAGCGCCGCCTGGGCCGCAGCGAAGGGCAGCAGGACTGACAGCAGCGCGGCGCCAACGAACGGTCGCAAGCGTGTCAGGCACAGAGTCACGGCCAGGCGAGTGTACGGCATGACCGGCACGATACCGGCTGACACGCAGGCTTCAGTCGACGAAGTCGTGCCGCGCAGCACTGAGTTCGGCGTCATCATGGGCGACGATGTTTTCGACGCGCCGCACCGCAGCCATATACTGCCGGGCGTCCAGACTGCTGCGCAGGCTGGGAAGTGCGACGCCACGCCCATCGCGCATCAGTTCCGCCGCGAGACTGAAATCCACGGTCCCCAGTGCCTGGCCGGCAGCGGCGACCGCCTGCTCGATGGTGTCGACGAGCAGCCTGTCGGGATCGCGGTCGTCTTCTTCAAGAAAAGTGTGCGCGTCCACGTACAGCTGGCTGCCATGCCAGGCTGCCAAAACGGGTTCGTTGATCAGGCGTACCGGCGTACCGCGCACGATGCGCGGAAACAGCGCTTCGATATCTTCGGGGAACATGCGCACACAACCGGCGCTCACGCGCATGCCCACGCCCGGCGGCTTGTTAGTGCCATGAATCAGGTAGCTGGGCAGTCCCAGTCTGAACACGTGACGACCCAGCGGATTGTCAGGCCCCGGCGGCACGATCGCCGGCAGCGGGTCGCCGTTCTCGGCGTGCTCACGGCGCACCGAGGCCGGGGGATACCAGGTCGGATCCGTGGCCTTGTCGATGACCGTGCTCTGACCGGTAGGGGTGGCACGGCCAATGCGACCGATGCCGATGGGGTGGGTATAGACGACCTGACTGCCATCCTCGGCGGGCGGTTCGAAGTAGTACAGACGCATCTGCGCGTTGTTGACAATGATGCCTTCGCGCTCGACGGCCGGCAGGATGAAGCGCGTGGGCAGCACGATCTCGATCCCTTCACCAGGCAGCCAGGGATCGAGGTCCGGGTTGGCGGCAACGAGTTCCTCGAAGCCCAGGTTGTAGGCGCGGGCGATGTCGACGAAGGTATCGTCGCTGCGCGCCCGCAACACCTGCAGCTCACCGACGACACGCTGCTCGGGATGCTCCAGCACGAATCGCGACGTAACCAGTGGCGACTGCTCCACGTAAACGACAGGCTCGGCTGTATTCGCGAGCGTCCCGGCTGCACCATCGCCTGGCTTTCCACCGACAGCCGCGCAGCCGCCGAGCAGCAGCGCTGTACCGAGCAGACTGGCACTGCGGATCAACAGGGTGTGCGACGAAGGGCCGGTCAACATGCCGCGAAGTATAGCAGTCTCATGTGCTTACAACGCCACGACGGCATCAGGGCCGACGGCCCAGAGTCGCTCTCCGGCGACGGTCCGGATGTTGTAGCCGCCCGTGAGGCTGCCGAAGGCCGGCAGCACGAGACAGCCCTCACGCTGCCAGAACACCGGCATGCGCAAGCGATCGCCGCGCCTGCCGCTGAGCCGTCTGGCGGGATGCACATGACCGGCCAGTACGAAGCTCTCCGAGCCGGGCACCGGCTCGTGACGGAACTCGAGCCCGCCTTCGCGCAGC
>JBGTIC010000006.1:0-2845 GCA_041745895.1 Gammaproteobacteria bacterium | reverse complement strand
CAGGCCAACGCAGCCGAGGCGCTGGCGCAGGCACGCGGCATTGCGCAGCGCGCAGCAAGCACCGACGGCGCCACGCTCGAGGCCCTGTATGGCGAGTTCTCCGATGCCATGCACAGGCATGAGCGGGCGCGCTTCGAGGCGGAGTACGGACCAAGCGACGCCGCCTTCCGGCTGGCGGAACTCGAACATGCCGAAGACTGGGAGGCCTGCCGGCGCCAGTCACCACGCGGTGCGATCCCGAAGTGGCGGCATATGGATGAGCTGACCTGGTGCCGCGACGAGTACGACAACTACGCACCGATGCGCGCCCGTCTGGAGACCGAGAGTGCCTGGCTGACCCGCGAGTACCGCGCGATCACCTCCGGCCAGGTGCCAGCCACGCGTGTCGAGGCCTACAACACCCGCAGCCAGGCTTTTCGCGCGATGAACCAGGAGTACGGCGGTGAGCTGGCCCGCTACAACCAGCGCTGTACCGGTTACCGGACCTCGCCCAACTATGCGGTCGACGTCTGCCGCAATCGCGACGGGGGATTCTGCCAGCGCTGAGCGCGATCAGGCCGTTCAGCCGGTGCCGCTTCGCGGCACCGGCTGCTCATGGGCATGCACGGCGTAGCGGTTACGCCCGCCACGCTTGGCGGCATACATTGCCTGATCAGCGCGCTTGAGCAGGGCGTCGGCATCCAGCGCATTCAGCGGGTAGCGGGCGATGCCGACGCTGGCACCAAGCTGGCATGCCGTGCCGGACACGATCACGGGCTCGCTCAAAGAGTCGATCAGCCGACTGGCGACGTTTTCTGCATCCGGCGGCTCCGCACTGGGGCCCAACACGATCGTGAACTCGTCTCCGGCAACCCGGGCGAGGCAGTCGGCTGTTCGCAGCGCCTCGGTAAAGCGTTGCGCGACGGTCCGCAGCGCTTCGTCGCCGGCACCATGCCCCAGCGTGTCGTTGATCTTCTTGAAGCCATCCAGGTCAATGAACAGCAGTGCGAGCTCGTGACCTTCGCGCTGCGCCAGACGCAGCCGGTCCGCGAGGCGATCGAAGAACAGTCTGCGGTTGGGCAGGCCTGTCAGGGGGTCATAGTGCGCCATCTTCGTGAGTCGTAGTTCCATGGCCTTGTGCGCACTGACATCGCGCATGATCGCCACCAGGCGCAACAGCCTGCCGTTATCATCGGTGACCGGTGAGACTGTCAGCGAGGCGATGCGCTCAGGTTCGGTCAGGTTCCAGCGATCGATCTCACCTCGCCACACCTCGCCGCGCCGAACCGTGGCCGCAATTTCCTCGAACAGCTCACCCGGCTCGTTCGCATCGTTCAGGAGTGCGCCTGGGCGCTTGCCCAGCGAGTCCTCGACACTGAAACCGGTAAGCTCCACGTAAGCCGGGTTCACGTATTCCATGCGTCCGGCAGTATCGGTGATGATCACGCCCTCGGCCGCCGATTCAATCGCAGTCACGCGCGCGCGCAAAGTCTCCTGCACCTCGCGCTGCTCGGTAACATCCCGGGTAATGCCAAGGATCTCACGTGGCGCGCCGTTCTCGCCGCGCAGGATATCCATGGTCACCTGCACCCAGATCCAGCGACCGTCCTGCCTGCGCTGCTGGACCTCCCAGTGGCGCCGTGGCTGCACGCCGCGACTACGCAACTGTTCGAGCGCGTCACATATCTGCGCCGCGGATTCGGCCGGCACTGCATCGAAAACGTGACGGTCACGCAGGGCTGCCGGTGTATAACCGGTCAACCGCTCCACGGAAGGGCTGGCGTAGGTGATGCGTCCGTCGAGCGTGGCCGTCCAGATCACGTCATAGGCGTTCTCGGCCAGCGAGCGAAAGCGCCGTTCGCTGTCGCGCAGGCGCCGCTCGAATTCGCGCGCTGCGGTGACATCATTGGCCAGCGACACGACAGCGGTCACCGCGCCGTGTTCATTCTTGATGACGGAGTTGCTCCAGTCGCACAGCACCTGATTTCCGTCCTGGCGCACACTCCAGTTCATCGTCGTGCTGCGGCGCGTCGTCTTGAGCGTCGCGTCCACTGCGCCGCGCATCTCGGTCATCGTCTCGCTGGGCGCCAGCAGCTCAAAGAAATCCCGCCCCAGCGCCTGCTCGCGCGACCAGCCGAACAATTTCTCGGCCGCGCGATTCCAGTCGAGAATCTGGTGTTGCTGGTCGTGCACCACCATCGCGACCGGGGCGAGGTCGTAGAAAACCCGATATCGCGCCTCAGTATCCCGCATGTGCGCAAGGGCCCGGCGCCCCCGCAGCAGGAGCGTGCCGCCGGCCACGAACAATCCCAGGCATATCAGCAGAACGACCGCTTCCAGCCATGACATGCCAGCGGTCGGGACCGCCAGGGCTGCCAGCGCATCACCGGCAGGCAGCGGCGCGGCGGCGAGGAGTAAGAATCTGGCCAAACGCGTTCCTGTTCGGTTTTCTTTCAAGCCCGGTGACCCGCCTGCGTGCGGGGTTTCATATCTTCCCAGCATGCAGCAGCCCTCAGAGGCAGTCCGTGCGGGATTTCTCGATTTCCGATGCGCGGCGCCAGGCGGCCTGCGGGCTGGTAGGCTATGGCGATGGACGATCGACACAGTCCCGGGCTGACCCTGCGTCAGCAGGTCGAGGCCCTGCTGCCTGGATGGCAGACCTGGTATCCCAGCATCTTTGCCGCGGCGGAGGACCTGGGCCTGATCCGCGCGCGCGTCTGTCCGCCGGGACAGCTGATGCTCAGCGCCCGCCACGCCTCCGTGCGCGTCGATGCCGAACAGCATCATCGCGACCGCTGGGGCGGCCTGGAGGAGGAGCTGCACACCGATGATCGGCCGGTGGTCGCCACCGCGGGCCGGTCCCGTC
>JBGTIC010000005.1:0-8035 GCA_041745895.1 Gammaproteobacteria bacterium | reverse complement strand
TCAATGGCGCCGAGCGCGCTCGCATCCGCGAGGTGCGCCGAGAGGGGGATCAGCTGGAGCTGGCAATGCCGGCCTTGGGCAGCGCGATCCGCGCCAACATCAGCGAGGGCCTGATCAGCGGCCATTTGCAGCTGACCCGCCCGGGCGGTGCGCAGCAGCTGCTGCCGTTCAGCGCACGTCCCGGCGACTGGCGTTTTTTTCCGGACCCGGCGCCGGTCGCCGTGGATTTCTCCGGTCGCTGGGCGGTCGAGTTCGCCGGCAGTGGCCAACCCTCGGTGGCAGTCGCGGAGTTCACCCAGGATCGCGGCCGGGTCACCGGCACCTTCCTCACACCCACTGGCGATTACCGCTTCCTCGAAGGCGAGGTGCGCGAGCGCGAGCTTTTTCTGTCGACCTTCGGCGGCGGGCACGCGTTTTTGTTTCGCGCGCGCATGGATGACGCGGGCGAGCTGTCCGGCGATTTCTGGTCTGCACTGCACTGGCATGAGCCCTGGGTTGCCCGACGCGACGATGACGCGCGCCTGCCCGACCCCACCACCCTGACGCCGCTCGCCGAAGCGGACGAGCCGTTCGACTTCGAGTTTCCAGGCCTCGACGGCGCAGGCGTCACGCTGCAGGATGATTACTTCGACGACAAGGTCGTGATCGTCACCATCGGCGGCAGCTGGTGTCCCAACTGTCATGACGAGGCGGCGTTCCTGGCGCCCTGGTATCGCGACAACGCCGGGCGAGGCGTGGCCATCGTCGGCCTGATGTACGAGCACTTCGGAGATTTCGAACGCGCCGCAGCTGCGGTGGGCGAACTCCGCGATGAGTACGGTATCGACTACCCGCTGCTGATCGCCGGCATCTCGGACAAGGACGAGGCCGCCGCCACGCTGCCGATGATCGAAGAGATCATCGCCTATCCGACGACGATCTTTCTTGACCGGCAGCGGCGCATTCGTCGTGTGCACACCGGCTTCCTCGGCCCTGGCACCGGCGAGTATTTCGAGCGCTGGCGTGATGAGTTCCGAGCCTTCATGGACGAGTTGCTGGCGGAAGAATCCGCTTGAGAGGAGCCTTTCATGCCGTCTTTTGACGTCGTGTCCGAGGTGGACATGCACGAGGTCCGCAATGGTGTGGACCAGGCCGGCCGCGAGGTCGGCAATCGCTTCGATTTCAAGGGTACCGATGCCCACTTCGAACTCGAAGACAACCGCATCACGCTGCATGCGCAGGTCGACTTCCAGCTCCAGCAGATGCTCGACATCCTGCTGCCGAAACTTGCCAAGCGCGGTGTGGATATCGACTGCCTGGATACCTCTGCCGAGCCGATCACGTCGGGCCAGAAGGTCTATCAGATCGTGGCCATCCGCTCGGGCATCGACCAGGAGCTGGCGAAGAAGATCATCCGGCTGGTCAAGGACGCCAAGCTCAAGGTGCAGACGGCAATCCAGGGGGAGAAACTGCGCGTCACCGGCAAGAAGCGCGATGACCTGCAGGCAGTCATCGCGCTGCTCAAGCAGGCCGACCTGGATCTTCCGCTGCAGTACGAGAACTTCCGCGACTGAACGCGGCCCCGCCCGCGCCAGGACTGGCCTTACGATGAGTGTATTGCGCCGCGAGCAGATCGTATTCGACGCCAAGGACGAGGCGCTGCGCGAAGACGTGCACGTCCTCGGCGCGCTGGTCGGCGATCTGGTACGCGAGCAGGGTGGTCAGTCACTTTTCGAACTGGTGGAGACTGCGCGACGGGCAGCCATCGAACGTCGCGAGCAGCAGGAGGGTGCCGATGCCCGCCTGGTCGGGCTGGTCGATACGATGAAACCGGACACGGCGCGCGAGTTCATCCGCGCCTTTTCCACGTACTTCCAGATGGTCAACACTGCCGAGAAGGTGCACCGGATCCGGCGCCGGCGCCAGTACCTCAACGATCCGGACCATCCCCAGCCCGGCGGCTTCGAGGCCACCCTGCGACGCATGCAGGGGCAGGGTATCGACTATGAGCAGGTCGCAGCGCAGCTCGCGCAGATGAACATAGAGCCGGTGTTCACTGCCCACCCGACGGAATCCACGCGACGCACCATTCTTCGCAAGCAGCAGAACATCGTGCGGCGCATGGTCGATCTGCTCAACCCGACGCTGACACCCCAGGAGCGGCGCACCGGCCTGGCACGTATTCGCCTTGAGCTGACCAGCAGCTGGCAGACCGAAGAACATCCCAACGAGCGCATGACCGTCGCCGATGAGCTCGAGCATGTCCTGTTCTTCCTGACCGACGTCCTGTACTCGATGGTCCCGCCGTTCTACGAGGCACTCGAGCACACGCTGGCTGATGTCTATGCGCGCGAAGAGGTGCTGGTGCCCAGCTTCCTGCGCTTTGGCTCCTGGGTCGGTGGCGACATGGACGGCAACCCGGAAGTCACGGCCAAGACCCTGCGCGAGGCGCTGGCGCGACAGCGTGCGCTGATTCTCAACCTCTACTACGAGGACTGCGCAGGCCTGGCTCGCAAGCTCAGCCAGACGACAGGCCGCAACGATGTGCTGCCCGGGATCAATGAGCGCACGCGAAGCTATTCGGGTCATTTCCCCGAAGCCGCGCATGAAATCCCCGCCCGTCACCGGGACATGCCCTATCGAGTCCTGCTGCGCCTGATCAGGGCACGCCTGCAATCGACCTTTGACGAGGGCAGTTATCCATACGAAAGCGCCGAGGAGCTGCTCGAGGACATCGGGCTCATCGGCCGCAGCCTCGAGGCACACAAGGGCCGCAACGCGGGTCTGTTCGCGGTCCGACGGCTGGTGCGCCGGATCGAAACTTTCGGCTTCCATCTGGCCGGCGTGGACGTGCGCCAGGATGCCGCCGTGCACCGCAGCGTCGTCGGTGAGGGCCTGGGCGAGCCCGGCTGGGAGGACATGGATCGTGACGCGCGCCGCGACCGGCTGCTGCGCGCACTTGAGGATCGCGAGCTGCCGCACGGCACCCTGTCGGCGAACGCACGAAAGGTGCTGGCAGTTTTCCAGGCGATCGGCTATTGCCGCCGCAAGTACGGGCCTGGAGCGATCGGCGCCTATATCGTCAGCATGACCCATGGCGTCGACGACATCTTGAGCGTGATGCTGCTGGCGCGATGGGGAGAGCTTGCGAAGAAGTCGGGTGCCGTGCCGATCGATCTCGTACCGTTGTTCGAGACCGTCGAGGATCTCGAGCGGGCACCTGACATCATGCGCGAGCTCTTTGCCTTGCCCGTCTACCGGTCCCATCTCGAGCAACGCGCCGACGAGCAGATGGTGATGGTCGGTTATTCCGACAGCAACAAGGACGGGGGCCTGGCCGCAGCGCGCTGGGCACTTCACAAATCCCAGCTGGCGCTGGTGACAACGCTTGCGGATGCGGGTGTGGGACTTACGCTGTTCCACGGGCGCGGCGGTACCATCAGTCGCGGCGGTGGCAAGACTCATGCAGCCGTGATGGCCTCCCCGCCTGGTGCGGTGCGCGGCCGGCTGCGCGTCACCGAGCAGGGCGAGATCATCAATCAGAAATACGGCCTGCGCGTGATCGCCATGCGTACGCTGGAACAGGCCTGGAGTGCGGTGCTGGAGAACGGACTGCAGCCGCGCAGCGTACCGGCGAAGGAACAAGCCTGGGGCGAGGTCGTCGATACTCTGGCCGACGCCAGCCGCGAGCGCTACAAGAAGCTGGTCTATGGCGATCAGCGCTTTGCCGATTATTTCCGCTGCGCCACGCCGGTGGATGTCATCGAGCGCATGCGGATCGGCTCACGCCCGCCCGCACGCCAGCCCTCGGCCTCGATCGAGGACCTGCGAGCGATACCGTGGGTGTTCTCGTGGAGCCAGGCGCGCTTCGGCCTGCCCGGATGGTTCGGACTGGGCACCGGCCTTGCGACAGGCGCCGAGCGGCATGGCGAGGAGCTGCTCCGGGAGATGGCGCGAGAGTGGTATTTCCTCTCGACCCTTCTCGCCGATGTCGAGATGGTGCTCGCCAAATCAGATATCGATATCGCCAGGCGTTATTCTCAGCTGGCCAGTGACCTGCATGTGCGCTATTTCCCGATCATTCGTCAGGAGTTCGAACTGACCCGGGAGTGGATTCTGCGGTTGAAAGGCCAGAAGACTCTGCTGGAACGCGACAACACGCTGCGACGGTCGATCAGACTGCGAAATCCCTACATGGATCCCATGAGCTTCCTGCAGGTCGACCTGCTGCAGCGCTGGCGAGCTTCGGGCCGCCAGGATGAAGCGACCTTCCGTGCGCTGATGGCCTCCGTGAATGGCATCGCGCACGGCCTGCAGAACACCGGCTGAAGGGATTCAGGAAGCCAGGTCCACCTCGACACGATTGCGGCCGGAACGCTTGGCCTCATAGAGCCGCTGGTCGGCCTGGCGCAGCAGCCGGGTGCGGTCATAGCCGGGACGCATCTGCGCAACGCCGGCGCACAGTGTGACCACCAGCCTCTGCGAGATGTCGCTCCAGTCAGTGTTCTCGATGGTCTCGCGCAAATGCTCGCAGGCACGCGCCGCGCTGTGGAGATCGGTATTGGGGAAACACAACAGGAATTCCTCACCGCCGAATCGCGCCACCATATCCGCATTGCGGCAGTTCTCGAGAAGAAGCCCGGAGACGCGTTGGAGCACGGCGTCACCAACCTCATGCGAATGCGCGTCGTTGATGCGCTTGAAGTGATCCAGATCCAGAAGCGCTATGGCGAAGGCCCGCCCCTGCTCGATAAAGTCGCGGATCCCCTCTTCGAGAAAGCGATCCGCAAAGCGCCTGTTGAACAGGCCGGTGAGCTGGTCGTGTGTCGCCTGGCGTTCGAGCTCGCGAGCCTGTTCTCGCAGCAGCTTCGTGCGCTCGTCGACAATTTCCTCAAGCCGGCTGCGCATGCGCGCAAACTTCGTCAGCGCCACCAGGCCGATCGCAAGCACGATGAGCAGCAGCACCACCACCGCCGGCTCCATGCGGTTGAAGATGATGGCCACGAGGATCGCGCCCAGGGCGGCGGCGCCCTCGACGGCAAACACGAAGGGGCTGAATGGCCAGTAGCGGTGGCGCGATGAGATCCATGAGTCGAGCAGCATCATCAGGTCGTTGAGCACCTGCATCGCCAGCACCAGCACGATCAGCGCAAGAATCTGCTCCATGCCGAGCGTGTGCAGCGGCACGGCCCCGCCCGCCCCTACGTAGAGTCCGCCGCACAGCAACGTGAGCAGCGCCATCAGCCCCGCATTGTGGCAGGCGGCACTGAGCACACGCTGCCAAGGCTCGCCACGGCGCAGACGGTGCCATGGGTACAGCAGCGAGGCCAGGCCATTGACCCACGCCGCGGCGATCGGCCCCAGCACCAGAATGCAGGAGATCTGGGCGACGCGGTCGAAGGACACATATCCCACGCCCGCGTGGCGGTAACCGGTGCTGATCGTGAACAGACCGAACCCCAGGAAGAACGCCGCAAGTGCCGGCGAACGGCCACCGAGGGGGTCACCGCTGTTCAGGGTAGCGCCCAGCAGGACGACCAGTGCGAGCACGAACAGCAACCCGGCGTAGACGGACTCCGCCTTGCGCAAAGAAAGCCGGACGGGGGCGGAATCGGCGCTCACGGCAGGCTACGGGTTGGTGGGGACGCATCCATAGTGCGGAATTCTACCAGCCGGTCAGCCGCCACAAACGGCTGTCGGTCACAACACAGGCCGTCTCTCAGCGCGACCTTCGCACCGGCGGAATCCACCGGATAATGCGCGCTTCCAGCGCCTCGGGGGTGTCGCTGCGCGGCGGGCGCACTCGGCCGCGTACGGAAATGCCTGCACGGTGAACACTCTCGGGGTCGCCCGAGACCAGCGGATGCCAGGCGGCCAGACCCCTGCCCTCCGCCAGGCGCCGGTAGGCGCAGGTGCGCGGGAGCCAACCCAGGGTGTCGATATCCTCGGGCGTGAGCCGAACGCAGTCGGGTACCTGCTGATGACGCCGCGCATAATCGCTGCAGCGGCAGCTGCGCCGGTCGAGCAGCCGGCAGCTTGCGTCCGTGAAATGGACGGTTCCGGTGTCTTCGTCCTCGAGTTTGTGCAGGCAGCAGCGCCCGCAGCCGTCACACAGAGACTCCCACTGGGCATCATCCATGTCAGCCAGCGCGGTGGTCTGCCAGAACGGCGCGGCGTGTGATGCAGGTCGCGTCATCGTCACAGTTTAGCGCAGCGACGCGCGCGCATTGGCATGCGGCCGTGCGGATGGTCGATAATCGATGAATTATTCATCGGGAGGTATCGCCCATGACAAGCATCAGTCGCATCACGCCACTTTTCCTGCTCACTTGCCTGATCGCCTGTTCGCCGCCGGCCGACGAGCCCTCGACGCAGGCGCCTGAGCCGCCGGCGACCGTCGCCATCTCGGCTGAGCAGTTCGCCGACGATATCCGGACACTGGCCTCGGACGAGTTCGAAGGCCGTGCCCCCTCCTCGCGCGGCGAGGAGCTTACGCTGGCCTTTCTCGAACGGCGCTTCGGTGAGATGGGCGTGGGCCCGGGCAATGGCGAGAGTTACCTGCAGCAGGTCCCGCTGGTATCGATCAGCGCCGAGGAAGTCAGTGCGCTTCAGATCACGCGCCCGGAGTCGCAAGGCCTGTCCTTCGAGTACCGTCGCGAGATGATGGCGTGGACGCGTCGTGTGGTGCCTGAATCGGCACTCCTCGACAGTGAGCTCGTTTTTGTCGGTTACGGGATCACAGCGCCCGAGTATGGCTGGGATGACTATGCCGGCCTGGAGGTGCGCGGCAAGACCGTCGTCATCATGGTCAACGACCCGGGATTCGCCACCGGCGACGAGGCGTTGTTCAACGGCCGGGCGATGACCTATTACGGGCGCTGGACCTACAAGTATGAAGAGGCCGCCCGCCGGGGTGCGGCAGGCGCGATGATCGTGCACAACGCCGCGGCAGCCGGCTATCCGTGGGCGGTTGTCTCGGGCAGCTGGTCCGGCCCGCAGTTCGACCTCATCAGTGCGGATGGCAACGCAGGTCTGCCCGCGATCGAGGGCTGGCTCACGGAAGCCGCCGCGACACAGCTGTTCGCCGCCAGCGGCCTGGACTACGCAGCTCTTGCAGCCCAGGCCGCCACCCGCGAGTTTCAGCCGGTTGCGCTGACCGGCAGCCGCGCCATGGTTGCGGTATCCAACCGGGTACGCAGCTCCGTGTCCAATAACGTGATCGCGCGAATCGAGGGCAGCCGCTATCCCGACGAGACGATCATTTACATGGCGCACTGGGACCATCTGGGCACCGATCCTCGGCTGGAGGGCAACCAGGTCTTCAACGGCGCCATCGACAATGCCACCGGCACTGCTGGCGTGCTGGCTGTGGCCGAAGCGTTCGCGACGCTCTCCACTCCTCCGGAGCGCAGCATCGTGTTTCTGGCGCTGACCGCCGAGGAGGCCGGCCTGCACGGGTCGGCCTACTACGTGAGCAACCCGGTCTATCCGCTGGCGACGACCGTCGCGGCCATCAACATGGATGCAATGCGCAGCGTGTGGGGCCCGACACGCGACCTGATCGTCGTTGGCAAGGGCGCCTCGGAGCTCGAGGATCACCTTGCGCGCGTCGCGGCGGAAAAATCCCGCACGCTGACCGGCGAGGCGCGACCCCAGGAGGGCATGTTCTATCGTTCGGACCACTTCAACTTCGCCAAGGCCGGCGTACCTGCGCTGTACACCAGCGGCGGTATCGATCACATCGAAATGGGTCGGGAGTTCGGCCTGGCGCGTCGCGACGAATATACCCAGCTGCACTATCACAAGGTCACCGACGAGTTCGATCCGGCGTGGGACTTGAGCGGCTTGGTCGAGGAGCTGGAAATCAACTTTCTGGTCGGCCACGGACTGGCGATGAGCCGCGAGTTCCCGAACTGGTACGAGGGCAACGAGTTCCGCGCCGCGCGCGACGCCTCTGCGGCACAGCGCGCTTCGAGCACGCGTGGTGAGTGAGTCGACACCGCGCCGCGACGCGCGCGCCGTGTTCCTCGATTACGCAACACTGGGTCCGGGCGAC
>JBGTIC010000004.1:0-2495 GCA_041745895.1 Gammaproteobacteria bacterium | reverse complement strand
GCACCGACAAGGTATTCCATTGATGCGCTCCTTCTCAGCTGCAGTTTCAGGCCTCAGAACACCGGGCGTCCGCATTGCAGGCACAGGCCGCGCCACAGTTGCACGAAGACGAGCACTGGCAGCTCTCGCCGACCGGCAGCTCGTCGATGGTGCGAACGGCAGACTCGGCGCAACGACACTCGCGAGTGGATTGGTTGGACATGACTGACTCCTGTTGGATGGGTATCGACACGGCGCCACTCTGATCGTGTCGGCCGCGTTCCGCTTGAACGAAACGGCTGATCGATCGAGATCAGGAAGCTCCGCAGCTGCTCGTTGTGGATGGGATGACCCAGGTAAGGCGAATGCCGGTCCTGCGGTACCCCCCCTCGTGAGCCACGCCCACCGGCCGTGGCCATTCCAGTCGCGGCTCTTGTGATCTACCTGTACTCGACACAGCCTGGCGCCCCGCCCTTCTGGGAAGTATCGGACCGCCTCACCGGATTCGGGGCGCTAACCCGGATTTCTCACAGCCCCGCTGAGTTTGATGGCACGTGCTGATTTCGTGACGACTGGATGGGCGGCCCTCGCCGCGACAGCGGCGAGGGGCAGCCTGGACAGATTTGATCGACAGTGATCCGCCGCTGTGCGTGACAGCGGATCTGCGATTGAGTGTGGCGCTGCCTGGTTCGTGGGGTGCGGCTTATCGCGCCGCGGCGTTCAACGCGTGGAACGCCGTGATGTACTCCCACTGATGAGGACGGGCACTGCTCATCGCCAGCTTCACCCGCCGTGCACTGACGTTGACCACCGCGCCGATCTTCAGCAGCTTCAGCCGGATCGTGTTGGCGCAGGCACTGGCAAGCTCGGTGTTCTTCAGTCCGATCCGTCGCAGCGCATGCATCAACACGTAGGCGGCCGAGGCCAGCCACAGCCGTAGCTGGTTGGCGCGGAACGTGGCGGTGGACAGCCGGTCGGCAAACAGGTCCAGCTGCGCCTCCTTGATCCGGTTCTCGCACTCCCCGCGCGCGCAGTAGAGCTCTTCGTAGAGTGCCTGCATCGGCCAATGCTGTTTGGATAGCGAGGTGACCACGAACCGCGGGTTGGACTTGTCGCCCGTGTGCTCGGCCTTGGCCACCACGCGGCGCCGACGGCTCCAGCTGCTGCGCGTGCGGTAGGTAAGTTCCCGGAACCGCCGGGCCGGCTGCCCGGTGCGCTCGCTGAGCTCACGCGCCTGGCCCAGCTCGCCCCCGATGGCCCGTGTCAGGCGCTTGTTGCGGGCAAGGCCAAACAGGTAATCCACGCTGTTTTGCTCACACCAGCCCATCAGCTGCTCGCGGCAGAACCCCGAGTCGGCCCGCAGGATGATCTGCACCTTCGGCCAGCGTTCGCGGATCTGCGCCACGATGCGCGCTACCTCGTCCTTGGCGCCGGCCGCCCCGTCGATGTTGGCCCGGCGCAGCCGCGCGCACAGCAGGTGCTCGCCGCAGAAGATGTACAGCGGCAGGTAGCAGTAGTGGTTGTAGTAGCCGTGGAAGAACCGGCCCTCCTGCTTGCCGTGCAGAGGATCGTCCGTGGCATCCAGGTCCAGCACGATGCGCTTCGGGGCGCGACGGTGCGCCTCCAGGAACAGATCCACCCACAGCCGGTCCATGGCCTCAGGGTCCGGCGTGATCTTGTGGTAACGATCCATCGACTGGTTGGCAAACAACTCCAGGCGGTTCAACGTGCTCTTGCCGGCCAGTGGTGCGCACTGCTTGCGACGAGCAGTGAGCTTGCCCAGCAGCGCCCCCATCACCGGGTCGTGCCGCAGCTGCTCGTGGTCGTTCAAGTCCTCGTAACCCAGCGCCAAGCCAAAGACCCGCTGCCCGATCAGCGTGCGCACCGAGTGCTCGATCAGCTCAGGGCGGCGATGGTCGGCAAAGCAACCGGCCAGCCGGTCGATCAGGCCGATGGCCGCATCGGTCTTGCCCAGCAGCAGGGCGCCGGCATCGGAGCTGACCATGCCCCCGTCGAACGCAGCCACAACCTGCCGCCGCCCAACACTCGAAAACTCCAGCTGCTCGGCGTTACACTGTGTGCGCATCGGTCCTCCCGGTGGTTGAGATGAAAATGCCTTGTGGTAAAGCCATTTTCGCTCTTTCGCCGGGCCGATGCGCCCCTCATCTGTGAGAAATCCGGGCTAGCAACAAGCTGCAGCGCGCCGCGTCCGGCAGCACAAGGCCCTCCCGCCTGCTGGCCTTCAGCCCCAGTCTCTTACTACTTCGGCAAATTCGGAGACAACTGAATTACGGCCGTCGCGCATGGCGGCACGTCGATTGAAGAGCCTCCAGGCCTGCGCCAGGGAAAGCTCGGGGCAATTCACCTTGCCTACGTGCGAGACCCGGACGGGAACAAGCTCTGTGCGCTTCACCGGCCGACATAGGCTTGCTGCGAAGATGAAGCGCTAGCATGGACGCCACGCCAGTAAGCGATCTCACCCGCCGCCGCCACCGGAAATCACGAAGCCCATCAAC
>JBGTIC010000003.1:0-5723 GCA_041745895.1 Gammaproteobacteria bacterium | reverse complement strand
CACGGCCGTTCGGGCGGTGGCGCCACGTAGAACGCGCCTTCTGCGGGGCCGGCTGTCGCATCGAGCAGTGCTGCGCTGTCGCGCACACTCAGCGTGATCGCGTGCACAGTCGACAGGCCCTGCCAGCCCTCGCTGCGCATCGGGCCCAGCGGCACACGTCCGCGGCTGGGTTTGAGCCCGAACACGCCACAGCAGGACGCCGGCGTGCGTATGGAGCCCGCACCATCGGACGCATTGGCCATCGGCACCATCCTTGAGGCCACCGCAGCGCCGGCGCCACCCGAGGAGCCGCCCGCGATCAGCGCCGGATTCCAGGGATTGCGCGTGCGCCCGTGCACGATCGATTCGGTCGTCCCCGTCAGGCCAAGCTCCGGTGTGGTGGTCTTCGCAAACAGCACCAGACCGGCCGCACGATAACGACGCACGACATCGCTGTCGATACGCGCAACATGGCCCGCAAACAGCCTGCTGCCCGCGAGCGTGGGTGTGCCGGCGACCTGCAATCCCAGGTCCTTGATCGGAAAAGGTACGCCGGTAAACGCTCCTTGCGGCAGGCCGGCGTCGATCTGTTCAAGCGCCAGATCGAACAGCTGCTGGCTCAGCGCATTGATCCCCGGCTCCAGGCGCTCGACGCGTGCGATGACCGCCTCGAGCAGCTCCAGTGGATGAACCTCCGCGCTGCGCACCATCTGGCCCAGCTGCAGGCCATCGTAGTGCTCGAACTGACTCCACGCGTCGGCCAGACGCCGGGGCGGCCGCACCATTGCCATCGCCGCGCCGCCGGTGAGCGCGGTCGAGGCGATCGCCACGCCTGCGCGCAGCGTCTGGCGACGCGTAAAACTGTGCATGCATCTCTCCGCAAGGCGTCGGCGCGCCTGCCAACTGTGTCGTGGTCGCATGGCGACCGCTGCTGCAATAATAGGCGGATGAACACACAAGCGACACTCTGGTCGGAAATTCTGGCCTGTCCCCGCACTGGCGAGCGTGTCATCGCCACCGATAAGGGGCTTCGCAACCTGGGAGGCCAGGTGCATTTTCCGCAGCTGGACGGCGTGCCGGCGCTGTTCGCCGAACCCGAGGCAACGCTCGGGGAATGGCGCGATCGACTGCATCTGCTGCTCGTGCAACTCGAGCAGCATGCGCAGCGGCTGAACACCGCACTCGGCCAGGATGCGCTTCTGACGCTCACGCGCGAACGGCTGACGCGCCTGCACGCAGCAACGCTTGCACACCGCGAGCTTCTGTCAGATCTGCTGTCACCCCTGGGATTGGCGGGGCGCTGCGCCAGTGCGCAGACTCACCTGGCGCTTCGCACGCGCCTGCCGGGCGACCAGGGTCTGACCAGCTATTACGCGAATATTCATCGTGACTGGGCCTGGGGTGATGCAGAGAACGAAGGCTCGCTGGCCTTGCTGCGGGAAACGCTTGGCTCCGCGAAGCTCGGCCGCACACTTGTGCTCGGCGCGGGCGCCGGGCGCCTGGCCTGGGATGTCCACCAGCAACTCGCGCCGACACTCACCGTCGCGCTGGATTTCAATCCGCTGCTGGTGCTGTTGCTGGCCCGACTGGTGCGCGGCGACACCGTCGCGCTGTACGAATTCCCGATCGCACCGCGCAGCATCAGCGACCACGCCGTCATGCGCAAGCTGCGCACGCCGACGCCAACGCGTCCGGGGTTCTACCCACTGCTCGCCGATGCGCTGCGGCCACCGTTCATCCCCGGGAGCTTCGACACCGTAATCACACCCTGGGTCATCGATATTCTGCCGGAGGCTGCAAACCTCCAGCTTGCCCGCATCAACAGCCTGCTCGCCGCCGAAGGACAGTGGCTGCATTTCGGCTCGCTGAACTTCAACCTTGCCGATCCGGCAATGAACTACAGCCTCGAAGAGGCGCTCGAGCTTGCCACCGCTACGGGCTTTGGTCGGCCCGAGCTCAGCGAGGCGGTGCTGCCGTATATGTGTTCGCCTGCCAGCCGACACGGGCGCAGCGAACGCGTCATCGCCATGCGTGCGCCCAAGATCTCCGCGGCGAGCCTGCCTCCCCGCCATACCGCCCTGCCCGACTGGCTGGTTACCGGCCGCACGAGCGTGCCCGTCCTGCCTGCGTTCCGTGATCAGGCCATGGCGACACGTATTCATCTGTTCATCATGGAGCTGATCGACGGCAAGCGCTCGCTGCGCGACATGGCGGTGCTGATGGAACAGCAGCGCCTGATGACACGCGATGAAGCCGAGGAATCGATCAGGGGATTTCTGATCCGGTTGTTCGAGGACGCTCAGCGCGGACAGCGTTACTAGACAGCCACCAGGTTTCCTCGATTGCCACCGTCGTCCACCCAGTGATCTGCGCGGCGCGCCTCTCTGGTGTACGCTGGCTGCGCGACGGGAACCCCGCACGCACCGACTCACACACGCAGGCCAAAGAGACAACAACATGAGCAAGCACACGACCCTCAGCCACGCCTGGCAATTCGATGCCTATGCCAGTCCCCGCAGTGCGCTGGTCTGGCGCGATCAGGCCCTGGCCGCACCAGCGGCGGGTCAGGCGCTGGTGCGGCTTCGCGCCATCGGCATGAACCGCTCCGAATTCAACTATGTGCAGGGGCGCTACCAGCCTGCCCGCAGCTTCCCCAGCTGCATTGGCCAGGAAGCCGTGGGCGAGATTCTGGCGCTGGGCGAACCCCAGGGGCATGGCGCGGGCGCCTTGTCAGGCGCGCGACTGGAAGTCGGGGCACGTGTGGCACTGCTGCCGGGACGCATCGACCTGTGCAGCATGGGCGTCTACCGCGATATCGGCCTCTACGATCAGGCCGCGCTGGTTCGGGTTCCGGAAGACTACAGCGACGCCGAGGGGGCGGGTCTGTGGATGGGCGTGCTGACGATGGGCGGCGCCCTGGAACTCGCCGGAATCACCCCTGAGACCGCCCGAGGCAAGAGCGTACTGATCACCGCGGCGAGCTCGAGCATGGGCGTGGTTGCGCTGAAGCTGGCGCGCGCCTGGGGTGCCACGACGATCGCCACAAGTCGCAGCGCAGAAAAGGTGGCCCAGCTCGAAGGGCTCGCCGAGCATGCCTTCGTGGCCACCGACAGCGACAACCTGGCGGCCGGTGTGGCCGCCGCAACGCAGGACAAGGGCTTCGATGCCGCGCTCGACCCTGTCGGGGCTGCGTTTTATCCCGGCATGGTGCAGGCCGCCGCGATTGGCGCCTCGATCGTCAGCTACGAGCTGATCACCGGACAGGACACGCCGCTACCGATCGCCAAGGTCATGATCAAGGACCTGGCGCTGCGCGGCTACACCATCTACCGCCCCCTGCGCGACCCGGCGCTGCTCGAGCGCGTGCTCAGCTGGGGCGTGGAGTATGCCGCCGACATCCGGCCGATCATCGCCGGCAGCCGTCCGCTGGCCGAAGCACCCCAGGCGCTGGAGGACATGGGGCGTGCAGAGCATTTCGGCAAACTGATACTTGTACCCTGACCCCTGCGCGAAAACCCCGGCGCCATCGCCGTGTGCGACAGCGCTGCCTCATTGCAGCAGTACGGTGACCGGGTTGTAGGCCATCAGTCCCAGTGAGGCGGGGCTTGCGTGACTGCCGGGCTTGTAGTCCTTGCCGCTGCGGGGCACGAGCCTGCGACCATTGTCGGCGGATTGCGTCATCACTTCGTTCGCACGTGGCAGGCGCGTGCGCTCATAGCGGGCGAGCGCCGCCGATACATCCTGTCCAGAGGCCATGACCCTGGCCATGACCCTGGCAATGATGGCGGCATCTTCCAGGGCCATCACCGCACCCTGCCCCAAAAAAGGCTGCATGGGATGCGCCGCATCGCCGAGCAATGCCACCCGGCCTGCATGCCAGGACGCAAGCGCACTGCGCTCGAAGACACCCCACTTGAAAAGGCTCCGGGCAGGGATCGCCGATGCGACGGCGAGCACATCCGCATGCCAGCCCTGCAGCAGCTCCAGCAGCTCTTCGCGCGATGCAGGTACCGACCAGCTCTCCTGTGCCCACTCATCGCTGCGTCCGATACACACGACGTTGAGCTGCGTTCCTGCGCTGACCAGGTAGCGCAGAAACAGGTTGCGCGGTCCCAGCGACATGCACGAGGCGTGCTCGAGCAGCGACGGTGCCAGCGCCTGTGCCGGCACCAGGCCGCGGTAGGCAATAAAGCCCGCGAACGCGGGGGCTTCAGGCCCGAACAGCGCGACACGTACTTGTGAGCGCAGGCCGTCGGCGCCCAGCAGCGCGTCGGCGTCAAGGCAGCCGCTTCGGGTGAATCGTGCCCGCACCCGCGCCGGGGAGTTCTCTTCGAGCGCGACGAACTCATCGCCGAGACTCACGGCCTCGGCGTCGATCGCACGCACCCCGTCAAGCAGGGCCTGGTGCAGATCCGCACGGTGCACATGCAGATATTCGGCACCGCACTCGCGGGTGACCTTGTCGCCGAACTCGCGCACACCCAACATCCTGCCGGTTACACCATCACACACGGCACCGGTGGCCGGAAACACGGCGCGGTCACGCACCGCCTCCCACACCCCCAGGGCATGCAGCACGTGTGCCGCATTGGGCGTGATCGTCAAACCTGCACCCACTTCAGCGAGCTGCGATGTGCGCTCACACACGCGCACGCGGTGACCCGCCCGCAGCAGACCCAGCGCCGCGGCCAGTCCGCCGATACCGCCGCCTGCGATGATGATGCGCAAGGCATGCATGCCAGGCACTCCTGAAGCCCGTTTGATCCGCAGCAACGATACCGGCGCCACGCCACGCCCGCCAGCCTCACTGCGTCGCGCTCGTTGACCAATTCGCTTGACGCGCGCGCCGATGGCATCGAAGCTTGCTGTTGCCGTTTCCCAAAGCGCCGGCCATGTCACCGATCACCAGTACTTCCAATGCATTGACGCTGCTGTCCTGCCTGCTGCTGGCTGCGTGCGGGGCCCCGTCGCGGGACGCACCCGAGTTCCGTGTCGCCGGCAGCTCGCCGCCAAACTCACCCTGGTCAATGCAGTGGCAGAGATTCTCCGAGAGTCTCGCGGCCGCGCAGGACGTATCGCTCACACCTGCGCTCTACGTGCACGGCCAGCTTGGCGATCCCGAGCGAAGCATCCAGTCGCTGCGGCGCGGGCGAGTACAGCTCGGCGGATTCCCGTTGAGCGCAGCGGCCGCACTGGTCCCCGAGGTCGCCCTGCTCCATGCCCCCTTCGTTTTCAGTTCGGAAGCCGAGGTCGATCATGTCATCGATCACTTCCTGCAACCTGCGTTCAACGAGCTGTTCGAAGCCCAGGGCGTGACGGTGCTGAACTGGACGGAAGCCGGCTGGAATCATCTTTATGCCAGTGCACCGATCCGTACACCGGATGCTCTGGTGAATTTTCCGATCCGCACTCAGCCGACATTGGGTTCGAGGGTGATGTTCGGCACCTTGGGCGCGGATGTGCGACCGATTCCCTACAGCGACCTGCTCAGCAGCCTCCAGACCAACCTGGTGAGAGGTGCCGATGGGAATCTCGTCATGTACTTCGCGGCCGGTCTCGTCGACGAGGCGCCCTACCTCACGCTCACGGGGCATGTTTTCGAGGTCGGTGTGATCCTCGCCAACAGTGCGTGGTGGCAATCACGATCTGTGGCCGAACGCACGGCCATCGGCGCCGCACTGGGGCCACGTAGCCGGTTGCGCACAGAAGTCGCCGCGCAGGCCGACGCGCTCATGAACGCCGCG
>JBGTIC010000002.1:0-4263 GCA_041745895.1 Gammaproteobacteria bacterium | reverse complement strand
TGTAGGCTCGGGCGCCGCATCCCTGCGGCGCACGGCACGCCACCGGCCTCCCGGCCCCAGCCCCTTTCTCCGGCGTTGGAGGTGGCGCTTCGCGCACCGCGGGATTGGCCTTGGCGGAGGGTGCGGTCGGCGCGTAAAGTTGCGTGCTGCGCCATGGAAGGGGCGAACAACGTGAACGACCCACAGGCGGCAGATGCTTCAGCGCTGCCGGGACGACAGTTGAGCCTGGTCGCGATCATTGCGTCGATCAGCGTTGTAGGCGTGACTTTCGGCATCACCACGCCGCTGCTGTCGATTCTGCTCGAGCAGATGGGCGCTTCGCGCACGGTGATCGGCTTCAACGCCTCGATGCCGGCGGTGGCCGCGATCGGGCTGGCGCCGGTGCTGCCGCGGATAATTGCAATCACGGGGCAGCGGCTGTTCATGGCGTTGTCGCTGGGTGGCGTGCTGGCGACGCTGCTCGCCTTTCCGATGTGGCCGTCGATTCCGGCCTGGTTTCTGATTCGCTTTCTGATGGGCGTGGCGGCGACAGGACTGTTCATCGTCAGCGAGACCTGGATCAATCAACTGGCCACCGAGGCAAATCGCGGCCGGGTGATTGCGTTGTACTCCACCGTGTTGTCCCTGGGCCTGGTGATTGGCGCTCTGATCCTGCCGGTCACAGGCGTCGACGGCTGGCCGCCGTTTCTTGCCGGTGCGGCAATGACGGCGCTTGCCGGCGTGCCCCTGCTGTTTGCGCGCGGCGATGGTGTGGCGATGGCGCCCCACGATACCCGCGACGTATTGCGCTACGTGCGCGAGGCGCCGGATGCCATCGGTGCGGCGCTGCTGATGGGCGTGCTGTATTTCGGCCTGTTCAGTCTGCTGCCGTTGTATGGGCTGGCACTTGAATTCGACACGCCATCGGCTGCGCGCATGGTCGCGATTGCCGGCACCGGGCTGGTGGTCTGTCCGCTGCTGGTGGGATGGCTGGCCGATCGTATGGACCGGGCGCGTCTGCTGCGTGGTCTGGTGCTTGTAATGGTGCTGGCGGCTGCAACGCTGCCGTGGGCAATGCTGCACACCTGGCCCCGCTCGGCGCTGCTGTTCCTGATCGGCGGTGGTGTGGTGGGTGTGTACACGCTCGGCCTGACCCTGCTGGGTCAACGTTTCCATGGCGGCCGGCTCGCCGCGGCGAACGCAGCGTTCGTGCTGATGTTCGGCGTCGGTGAGCTGCTCGGTCCGCCGTTCATGGGCGCGTTCATGGATCTAGTGCCGCCGCACGGCTTCGCCTGGTCGATGGTGTGCGTGTGCGGCGCGTATTATGTGTTCCTGCGGGTGCGTGCCTTGTACGCGCCGCAACGGACAGGGGCTCGAGGATGAGTTCACGGCCACATGGGAACTGCTACTGGGTACGCCCCGATGCACTGCTGGCGGGCGAGTATCCGTCTGCGGCTGACGCCAACGCCGCACGCGCGCGCCTTGGGCGCCTGCTCGATGCCGGTGTCGGCAGCTTCATCGACCTCACCGAAAGCCACGAACTGCCGTCCTATCTGTCGATGCTTCAGGCCGAGGCGGAACTGCGTGGCCTGATGCCGCGATATCGGCGCATGTCGATCCGCGATCGCGACGTGCCTGGAGAAGCTTCGCACATGCAGGCGATTCTCGACCATGTGGATGACGAGCTGGCCGCAGGGCAGCGCATCTATCTGCACTGCTGGGGCGGTGTCGGACGTACCGGAACGGTTGTGGGCTGCTGGCTCGTGCGCCACGGTGTCGATGGCGAGGAGGCGCTGCAGCGCCTGGCGCAGTGGTGGCGTGAGGTCGAGAAATCCTGGCGTCATGAACGAACGCCCGAGACCGACGCTCAGCATGCTTATGTGCTGGATTGGGCCAGACGTGCGCCCACGGCGGTCCAGCGCGAATCTGGCGAACCCTAGGTCGCTTCAAAGTTTAGCTGGCGTCTCGCCGCAACGCCCATCATCAGCCCCAGCACGAGCAGCCAGGGCAGACCGATCGCGCCTCCACCGCCGGTTCCTGCAGGGGCTGGCGGTGGGGATGGGGGAGGCGGGGGCGGCGCGGTCGCTGTGACACGCGCGATGGTCAGGTTGTTGGTACCCGAACTGTCCTCGTTCGAACTCGCAGCAATCGATATGTCGCGCGTGCCCGCGGAACTCGCCCGCAGGCGATGCTCGATGCTGACGCCTTCGTCAGCCGCGAGCGTGCCGAGTTCGCATACGATCACAGCGTTCTGCAGTGTGCAGGCCGCGCCATCGGTATCCGCCGTGACCAGCTCGATGCCCGCGGGAAGCGTAGTTTCGAGTCGCACGTCCGTGGCATCCAGCGAGCCCTCGTTGGTGACGTTCACAACGAGGCTGAAGTCCTGGTTCACGGTCACGTTCAGTGAGCTCACCGGCAGTGCCACCGCGACATCGGCGCTGCTTGCCGGCAACAGGCAGCCCGCAGCCAGGGCGGCCTGCGCGTAGGGCAGCATGGTATCGAGACTGCACTGGGAGAAGGTTGTTGCATTGGTGCTGATGCTGGCGGCCATGATGAAGCCGCTGGAGGGGGTGGTCTCGCACAGTCCATCCTCGGCATCGCCATCGTGAACCGCGCCGAAGTTGTGGCCGATCTCGTGCGAGATCACGAGCGAATCCAGCGTCACGTTTGGTATGACGGTGCGTATGGCCGTCAGGGCAGCACCAAAGGCGGAGTATGTAAAGCTGCCGCCCGAGCCGGAATTGCACAGTACGCCGGTGCCTCCGTTGTTGCTGACGTAGGCGATTCCGAGCGTCTGGCCGTTCGAATCGCTGCTTTGCAGTGACTTTCCGGTCAACAGATGCGACAGGGAAGTGTTCTGGATCAGCGAAGGCGAATTGGCGCGATAATTGCGGAAGCCGGTCAGCAGCTCGGGCGGATCCGATGACGTCAGCTGGCTGGGATTTTCCTGCAGAACGCGGATTTCCCGAACATCAAACGCCACGCCCACCTGTTCCTGATAGATGCCATCCGCATTGTTCATGCGCACCAGCACCTGCTCTTCGGCCTGGTTCAGCAACGGGAAGCGGTCCCGAAATTCGCGGTCGGCGACCACGGAAATCGGTACCGCGGCAAAAACGTTGTGCGAGCTGCGGGACATGCGCCCGAGTTCGGCCCCGAGCATCGCCACGGCCATGTCCCCCGGGATCATTCGTGGACCAGTGTTCACGCTGGCGGTCGCGCAGCTCATGGCCGTGGCGTCGATCAGGGTATCGGCCAGACGGTAGATGCCCGTGCCTTCCGCAGCGACCGGCAGAGTTGCGGCGTGGGCAGCGATCGCGGCCAGCGGTTCGATGACCCACAGCTCCTGCCCGTCGTGAACCATGCCCCACACCTGACCGCCGATGCGCGTCAGGCGCGCCCAGGAATCCGGTTGCCCCGGCAGCCGGCCCTCCAGAACCGCGGAGTCGCTGGCCTGGACATGGTGGCGGAGGCGTGGATTGGGTCGCAGCACCAGCGTCCACTGCCGCCCGGCGGCCTGGAACTCGAAGCGCTCGTGACCGGTGGTGGGCGAGAGCAGTTCGAAATGGGCCTGCTGCAGGGTCTCGTGATGGAGCACGCGCAGTCCGCCGCCATCGCTAGCGGCGGCGTGGGGCATCCATGCCAGCAGCGGCAGCGCAAACAGCATGGCCGAGAGTCTTGCCATCATTTCCAAGTTCCCGTGCAAAGGCGGCGGGTTGGGCCAGAGTGCCCGAAATCCTAGACCGGTAAATTACCGCCCGCGCCGGCGTACGTCACAGTAAGGCGCGGGTGCCGTTAAGTCTTTCTAGTCTGCGGGCGGGTAGCGAAACGACTGGCGCAGCCGCGCGCCCGGTGTGGTCACCGGCTGGCCGTCCTGCATGCGCGGGCGATACCGGCCAGTGCGCTCGAGCTGCGCGATGGTGGCTGCCGTCATCGTATCTTCCGGCGAGGGGTCCTCGACCGTGATGGCATGGGCCCGGCCGTCATTGCCGATCTCGAAGCGCAGCGTGACACTGCCGATCCGGGCGTCAGGGCGTTGTCCGCCCGGCGGATAGGGCGGCGGCACCAGATAGAGCGGCGTGGGCCGACCGAACAACTCCTGTTGCAGGGTCGGGTCGCCGGTCAATGCGTCCCATGCCTGCTGGTAGTGTGACAGCGCCTGCTCTGGCCGGCTGTCGAAGATCATGTGCCAGTCGCCCCAGGCCGCCAGCATTCTGGCGCGCGTATCAGCAGGCCCGTCGGGCTGCGTATCGACGACCTGCTGGGCACGCTGCAGTGCCTCGC
>JBGTIC010000001.1:0-3448 GCA_041745895.1 Gammaproteobacteria bacterium | reverse complement strand
CCGATCTGATGGGCGGGTCGCTGGCCGGCGTGCTGCCTGGGGCCAGCTATCGCGGTCGCGTCCTCGCAAGCCCGGGCGAGCTGATCGTCGAAGTCTTCGATGGCCGGATCAGTGTCGAGGCGCTGCGCATCGAGGCGCTGCTCTCACCGTTGCCGCGACTGACCGCCGACATCACCTTTACCGACCTGGATCTGCAACAGCTCACGGGGACCTTCGAATTCGGCCAGATTACCGGACGACTAGACGGCGAGATCCTCGGCCTGCGCCTGCTCAACTGGCGCCCGAGCGCGTTTGCCGCACGACTGGCCACGCCGGAGGACTACCGCGGGCCGCGGCGGATCAGCCAGCGCGCGGTGGACAACCTGACCAGCATCGGCGGTGGCGCGGGCGCAGGGCTTTCCGGCGGCTTCCTGCGCTTCTTCGAGGACTTCAACTATGACCGCCTGGGATTGAGCTGCACGCTGCGCAACGAGGTCTGCCAGATGGATGGCGTGGCGCCCGTCAATGGCGGCTATTACATCGTGCGCGGCCGGGGATTGCCGCGCATCAATGTGATCGGCGGCGCGCGGCGCGTGAGCTGGCCGGTGCTGCTGCGCCAGCTGGCAAGCCTCGACCAGCTCGACCAGGCGGTGGTGCAGTAGCGCCGAGCGCTCATCCCGGTTCAGCAGCGGTTCAGCGGCGCGATCCAACAATGCTTACGTGTATCGGTCGGACCCTGGTGGGTGCACAATGGCCGCAGGTCCGACGATCGCCAGATACCGGCATGCCGCCGGGTGTCGATGAAGGGAGTAACGAACATGAAGACCGGATGGCTGGCAGGAATTGCAGGTACAGCGGCGCTGGCCACCGCCTGCGTGACGATCAATGTGTACTTCCCCGCCGCGGCGGCCGAGCAGGCCGCCGACCAGATCATTGACGGGGTCTGGGGTCCGGGCGAGCGTCGGCGCCAGGAGGCCGAGCCGCAGGCACGGCTGCGCAGCAGTATCGACTCGCACGCCGGCATGCGGCTGGCGGGTCAGGTGTTCGACCTGCTGATCCCGGTGGCGCACGCGCAGGCTGCGGATCTGGATATCTCCAGTCCGGCGATCCGCAGCATCGAGGCATCGATGGCCACGCGCCACGAGCAGCTGCTGGCCTATTACCAGTCCGGCGCGATCGGTCTGACGGGCAATGGTCTGATCGAGGTACGCGACCAGAATCTTGTGCCGCTGGCAGAGCGCAACCAGCTGCGGCGGCTGGTGACCGAGGACAACGCCGATCGCAACAATCTCTACCGCGAGATCGCCGTGGCCAACGGCAACCCGCAGTGGGAGTCGCAGATCCGCGAGACCTTTGCCAGACGCTGGATCGAACGCGCGCGCGACGGCTGGTACTACCGCGATGCGCGCAACGAATGGCAGCAGAAATAGCCTGTGCCTGACGCCCGGGGCGGCGGCGCTCAACCGTAATAGGTCGGCGCCGCCGGGCCCACCGGCAGACCCAGCACGAACACCCACAGGTAGAAGAGCACCACCCAGCCGATAAGAAAGGCGATCGAATACGGCAGCATGGTCGCGATCAGCGTGCCGATCCCGAGGTCCTTGATGTAGCGGGTGGCGAACGCCAGGATCAGGCCGAAATAGCTCATCATCGGCGTGATGATGTTGGTCGTGGAATCACCGATTCGATAGGCCGCCTGCACCACTTCCGGACTGTAGCCCAGCAGCATCAGCATCGGCACGAAGATCGGGGCGGTGACGGCCCACTGCGCCGAAGCCGACCCGAGCATCAGGTTCACCACGCAACACATCAGAATGAAGAAAATGAACACCAGCGGCCCGGTCAGACCGATCCGCTGCAGGAACTCAGCCCCGGTGACGGCAGTGATCGCGCCCAGGTTGGTCCAGCCGAAGAAGGCCACGAACTGCGCGGCGAAAAACACCAGCACGATGTACAGGCCCAGCGTGCTCATGGTCTCGGCCATTGCATTGATGACGTCGCGGTCGGAACGAAACTGCCCGACCAGCCAGCCGTAGACCACGCCCGGCACAAAGAAGAACACCAGAATGAGCGCGACGATGCCGCGCAGGAACGGCGAATTGCGGATTTCGCCGGTCTGGGGATTGCGCAGTACGCCCGCCTCCGGCACGACTGCCAGCGCAATCAGCGCAGCCATGCCCAGCGCCGTAACGCCTGCCCAGATCAGCGCACGCTTCTCGCGTGCGCTGAGTGGCTCCAGGCCATCCTCGTCGGACAGATCGATCTGTGCCTGGGCCGGATCGTAGGGTCCCAGCTTGGGCTCGACCACGGCGATGGTGATCCAGGTTCCCAGTGCGGTGATCAGAAAGGTGCTCGCGATCATGAAATACCAGTTGGCACTGGCATCCACGAGGTAGTCGGGGTCGATGAGTCGCGCCGCTTCCTGGGTGATGCCGGCGAGCAGCGGATCTACGGTACCGAGTAACAGGTTGGCGCTGTAGCCCCCCGATACGCCTGCAAAAGCGGCTGCCAGGCCTGCCAGCGGATGGCGGCCCAGTGAATAGAACACCACGGCCGCCAGCGGTACCAGCACGACATAGCCCATCTCCGAGGCGGTATTGGAGATCACGCCTCCAAACACCACGGCCACCGTCACCACGTGCCTGGGCGCGTTGAGCACCAGCGAGCGGATCGCCGCGCCCAGCAAGCCGGAGCGTTCGGCCACGCCGACACCCAGCAGCGCCACGAGCACCGTACCCAGCGGCACGAAGCCCACGAAATTGTCCACGAGGTTGAGCACGATGAGCCGCAGGCCCTCGCCATTGACCAGGCTGATGGCCCGGATGACACCGTCGGCGCTGCGGCCCGCAGCGCCTTCCGGACGCGGGTCCGGCACACTCACGCCAAGCGCGCCCATGACACCGGACAACAGCACGACCCCCAGCGCGAACAGCGCGAACAGGGTCACGGGATGGGGCAACAGGTTGCCGAGCCATTCGACGGTATCGAGAAAACGTGTGAAGGCACCGCGCCTGGCTGGGCTCGGCGGCGCCGGTTCCTGTTCGGCCATGCATGAAACTCGCGGATAGGAGTAGTGCGCATTGTGCGCATCCCGCGCGCGGCTGGCCAGTCGCCGGCCGCGGCGGCAGCGGCGCGGATGCTCTAACGCCGACTACCTGCATGCTCCTTCAGTGGGGTATTCTGCGCACAGGGGGCAACCGCATGAACTCGAATCAGGACAACTCCGGGACTTGCGCGCGCGGCTGACCCCGTGGCGCCGCGTCGATTGCCCATGCCATCCCGAACAAACACCCGCCTCCTGACGAACCTCGTGCTTGCGCTCGCTCTCGCGCTGCTCGGTCTGGGCGCATGGCTGGCGATCGGCATGCAGTCCACGCTGGCCGCACTTGCCAGCCTTCAGGCCGGATCCGTCCCCTCTGCCAGTTTCGCCGATGCCCATGGGCGACTGCTGTGGCAGGCCGCTGGCGCC